>CAYVWX010000107.1:0-10179 GCA_964455635.1 uncultured Lentimicrobiaceae bacterium
CGCTCTCATTTATTTTGTTTTATGCAACCGGTTTTGCTTTTTATTTGCCATATCATCATTATTTAACGATGAGCGTCGGTACCGAATCGTTTTTAGCAATTATTTTTTCGGCAAAACTCCCCAATAAAACCGCATCAAACAAGGAGTGGCTTTTTGAACCCATAATTAAGAAATCAGCTTTTTCGCGTTTTAAATAGTTTAACAAAGCATGATAGGGTTTGCGGTTTTCACCGATAAAATCAATATTAATATTTTTACCGTTATTGTTTTTGAGATTTTCGTGTATAAAATTTTCAAAACTCTCTTTCAAATCGCTCAGGTAGGCTTCATAGACTTTTTTAAATTCATAGGGGCTTAACTGATGTGTTTCGCCAAATATTTCCGATAATTCGGCATGTCCGGGCACATGCCCTATATGCAATATGGTTATGGTAGGAGCTCCGGATACAAGTGAACAAAACTCCATGGCTTTGTTTAATATTTTTTTGGAATACTCTGTTTGGTCGAGTGCGATAACAATTTTTGACAAACTGTGTTTTGATTTTTCGGGTATGATAAGAGTTTGAGAAGGTATGTGTCGTATAATAATCTTATTTAACGACCCATGCGACCCCATTTCTTTTCCCATAACAATTAAATCAGTATCATGATTGTTAAACCTATGGTAAAACTTTTGAATGAAGAGCCCTGCTTCAGCATTGTTTTTTATTTTATTTATTTTTTTATACTGAGGGGTGATTACATTGTCCATTTTTTGTTTTATAGAACTTAAAAGCTCTTCGCCCTCTTTATTATCTTTGTTTTTATTTAGAGCATTAAATACCCCGCGGGCAGTAAAAACGAATAAATTATTTACTGCTTTTAGCGGTATTTTAGTAGATAAAAAATCGACATAATTGATAAGAGGGGCATCTTGTTTGGTGAAGTTGATCCCGACAATTGCATTATCTGTTTTCATTTTAATTATTTTTTAAGATATTAAATATTCATTATTCCTCTTCGTTTATAAAACTTAATAACAATCATTTTTACTACATCGTTAAACACAAACCATGTAAATGCATACCCCCAGGCATATCCTGCCCATTTCCAACCTGTTGGGGTAATTAATCCAAAACCGTAAATGGCAATAAGGCTGCCAAAAAATGCTGACAGGAATGAGGCGTTAAGTAGGATTTTTGCAGGAAAAGGTCTTTTCCAAAACCAGTTGGTAGTACGAGTATTATAAATAGTACCGTGACCGGCCACAATCAGTTTCATAAAAATAATTGATTGAATCATTTCGTTTGAGAGTTTAAAATAATCTCGTAACAGAAAATAGGCTAAAAAAGAAGAAATAACTCCTGCAAAACCAAGCCAGCTCGACAATATCAGAATTTCTTTCATATCCCACCTCACCGGATTTTTATTTATTTTGGTATTGTCGTAGGCAATGGTTAATATGGGTATATCGTTTAGCAGAGCAAGCATAATAATCATAAGTGCCGTTACCGGATAAAATTGAAATATAACGATAGAGGCTGTCATAAAAAGTATAATACGTATGGTTTCGGTAATTCGGTAAACGGTATAGCCTTTCATACGTTCGAAGGTAATACGTGCCTGTTTTATAGCCTCATTAATTACTTTAAGGCCAGGTGTAAGCAGTATAATGTCGGCTGCTGCGCGGGCAGCATCGGTGGCGCCGCTTACGGCAATACCACAGTCGGCTTTTTTTAAGGCGGGCGCATCGTTAACGCCATCTCCGGTCATGCCAACTATGTGTTTGGCTTTTTGTAACTTATCAACAATAAAATACTTATCCTCTGGAAATACCTGGGCGAAGCCATTTGAATTTTCTATTATTTCTACAATTTTTGATTCGTGTTGTTTAATATGGCCTTTGGGCATAGGCATATTTTCCAACTCCTTTTGAACCTCTTTTACAACTTCGTTGGAATAGGCATCAGCTTTAGCTTTGTCGTTATATATTTTTGTAAAAATAGTTTCCGAAATAACTTTTGCCAAAACATCGTACTCTTTGGTGTCAAGTCCTTTCAGTTGTTTTATGTTTACAATTTCTTCTCCAATATTTAAAACACCGGCAATATAACCGGCCACGGCAAGGTTGTCTCCCGTAACCATTTTTACATCAACGCCATGCGTTTTTAAATCGGCGATGGTTTCTTTCGAGTCATCACGGGGAGGGTCGGAAAGAGGTATTAAGCCAACTAATGTAAACGTTTTGTCGTTGTTGTTTTTTATAGCCACTCCAAGCGTTCTAAAACCTTTTTGGGCGAAAGCATTCACAGCATCATTCAAACTGTTTTCGTCAAAATTATTTTTACACATACCGGCTATAACCTGGGGTGCTCCCTTTGTTACAATTAAATTATCATATCTGGCTTCTGACCTTTTGCTAACCGGATCGAAAGGAATAAATTTCTTGAGTTTGTATCTATCAAGTTTTGAATAAATATTTTTATTTTTCAGATAGTTAAAAACAGGAACCTCAATGGGGTCTTTGTTTTCCTCTTTTGATGCCAAAGCACCATAAAATAACACATCATCAGCAGTATAATTATCTATAAAATAGGGGTCGGATATGGTCATTTCATTTTTAGTGAGAGTTCCTGTTTTGTCGGAGCAGAGAATGTCCATACCGGCCAGCTCTTCAATGGCTTGCAAACGACTTACCACAGCATGTTTTCGTGCCAGGTTAACCGCACCAACAGCCATGGTTACGGTAAGCACTGCAGGCAATGCCACCGGAATGGCTGCAACTGTTAATACCAACGAAAACTCAAGCAGGTTGAAAACATCTTCGTGTCTGAAAATTCCGAAAATAATGATAAAGGCAATTAAAACAAGTGTAATGGCAATTAGAAAGTTGCCAACGGTAACAACCATTTTTTGAAAATGGCTTTTTTGCTCTTTTTCGGCTTTTGCAACCAGTTTTACCGTTTTTCCAAAATAGGTATTCAAACCTGTTTTGGTAACTCTGGCAATCATTTCACCTTTTTTAATAACAGCATTGCCATATATTTCATCACCTGTTTTTTTGGTAACCGGCAACGACTCTCCGGTAAGCGCCGACATGTCTGCGGTTATAAAATCACCCTGAACCAATTTGGCATCGGCCGGAACAATATCACCTAATTTTAGTTTTACAATATCTCCGGGAACAATTTCTTTCGCATCCATATCAGCCCACTTCCCGTCACGCATTACAAGCGATTTTTGAGCTACCGAACTTTTTAACGCTTTGATGGCATTTAGTGCTTTTGACTCTTGATAAAAGTCTAAAACAGCATTTACCAAAAGCATGATGGTAATAATGGCAAAGTCCTCCCATTTTTTAACCACAGCCGATAAAACGGCGGCTATTTCAATCATCCATGGGATGGGCCCCCAGAAACGTCTGAAGATTCTATGAAACAACGATTCATCTTTTTCAGGAATCTCATTAAAACCGTATTTTTCCAGTCTTATTTTTGCTTCTGCCGAAGTAAGACCGGTACTGGAAAACTTTTTTACCCCTTCAGGCCGATTCTGATTTTCATTGTCCAATTTACCCATAATGATTTACTTTTTAGATTATTAATTTAATATATCAAATGATAAAAGTAGTTGATTAGAACATACTAACTGGAAAATGGGAATTAAAAATTATTAATTTTCACGTTAATTAACACCACCTATTTATTAAAGGCAAACAGCTATGAGTAAAATTTACTTAGTTTTGTATTTATAAAAAACTAACAATGGCAAAAAACAACAAACTTTCGTTGATGGAAGTTATTTCGATGGCGGTAGGAACTATGATTGGAGCCAGCATATTTTCCATCTTTGGTTTAGGAGCCAAAATTGCCGGACATAATCTTCCGGAAGCCTTTTTGCTCTCTGGTGTCTATGCTTTGGCCGTTGCTTATTCGTATGCAATATTAGGTTCGAAAATAATTTCCAATGCAGGGCCAATCGCTTTCATCTTAAAGGGGTTTGGCGATAACTCTATTACGGGTGCATTAAGTATTTTAATGTGGCTGACCTATGTTGTTTCCATTTCATTGTTTGTAAAAGGTTTTGCAGGTTACTTTTTGCCCTTGTTTCATATAGCTTCTACTCAGCTTAATTTAGGCATTGTTGAGGTAATACTTGTTTCGTTTTTTACTGCGTTAAACTTTTTTGGAAGCAAAGCTGTAGGAAAAGCTGAGTTTTATATTGTACTAACCAAGCTTTCGATTTTATTGGTTTTTATTTTAGGAGGCATTTTAACCATAAAAGGCAGCTATATTAAACCTGATTTTGACCATAGTCACTCTATGGGCCTGTTACATGCATCCATTATTTTCTTTTTGTCGTATATGGGATTTGGGCTTATTACCAACGCATCTGAAAATATTAAAAACCCAAAAAAAAATGTGCCTCTCGCTATTTTCATTAGTATCGGTGCAGTGATGTTAATATATGTTTTAATATCATTGGTTACCATTGGTAATCTGCCATTGCCTCAAATTATTAAGGCACAAGAAAATGCTTTGGCGGTGGCAGCCCGTCCGTTTTTGGGGAATTTCGGGTTTTTACTAATCTCTGTAGGTGCTTTGTTTTCAATTTCATCGGCCTTAAATGCTACCATTTTCGGAGGGGCAAACATGGCATATTCGCTGGCAAAAGATGGAGAATTACCCGAGGTGTTTGAACGGAAAATTTGGTTTAAATCAACGGAAGGACTTTATTTTACCGCGGGACTCGGGCTCCTTTTTGCGTTGCTGTTTAATTTAAACGAAATTGCAACCATTACCAGTAGCGTGTTCACGGTAATTTACATTTTTGTCCTCTTGTCACACTTGAAAATAAAAAAGGAGTATGGTGGTAACAGCTTCATAATAATGATTAATTTGCTTATATTAATGGCTGTTTTTGTTTCGCTGATGATTTATCAGTGGCATACGCAAAGAGGAGCTTTTTATGTAAGTATTATTATTTTTATTGCCGTATTAGTTATGGAGTATCTTTACAGAAAAGTTACAAAGCGTACATTCTCAAAATAATAAAAATCATTTAAAAGTTTAAGTTATGAATAATTTAGTTGAAAATCAGGTTAAGCACTGGTGGATTTCGTTGTTGTTGGGAGTTTTGTTTTTAATAATGGGTGTTTGGGTAGTTTTAACACCGGTTGCAAGTTATGTTACTTTAACTGTTTTTTTTAGTGTCGTAATTTTTACGTCCGGTTTGTTTGGTGTGGTTTTTTCATTTGCCAACAAAAACAGAATTCATGGATGGGGTTGGCATTTAATTAGCTCAATATTCGACCTTGTAATAGGGGCTATCCTGCTTATATACCCTGGTTTAAGCCTTGTTGTTTTACCATTTGTAGTTGGTTTCTGGTTTTTGTTTAGCGGATTTGCTACCATTGGCCTTTCCGGCGAATTTAAAATGATGGGATGGAAATCATCGGGATGGGGAATAGCATTTGGTGTTTTGCTGATATTGTTTTCTTTTTTGTTAATTATTAATCCTCTGTTGGGAGCGGCAACCATTGTATATATGACGGCAATGGCTTTTTTTACTTTTGGCTTTTTCAGAATTTATTTTGCCTTTCAACTTAAAAAATTGGCTAACTTTTAAATAGTTAAATGAGTAAAAATAAAATAGGGTTGTGGAGTGCCGTTTCAATTGGCATAGGTGGAATGGTTGGTGGTGGTATCTTTGCTGTTTTAGGCCTTTCTGTTGAACTGTCGAAAGGAGGTACTCCTGTCGCTTTTTTAATTGCCGGGGTTATTGCATTCATTACATCTTATTCGTATGCCAAACTTTCGTTGGCGTTTCCAAATACCGGTGGAACGGTAGTGTTTATTAATCAGGGGTTTGGTAAAAATGTATTTAGTGGCGGGTTAAATAATCTGCTATGGATTAGCTATATTGTCATGCTGTCGTTATATGCTTCGGCATTTGGGTCTTATGGAGCCAGCTTTATTAAAATAACCGGAAATTTTGCTTGGGATAAACATATTCTGCTCTCCTCTATTATTGTTTTTAGTACTTTGCTTAACTATATTAGTTTTAAGGCGGTAAGTGTTGCCGAATCATTTGCAGTGTATATTAAAATTTTTATCCTTGTAATTTTTGTAATTATTGGCTTTTGGGGGTTGGGGAAGAGTCCCGACCTTCATCAACTTAAGCTGGTTAATTGGGTTGGGCCCTTTAAACTTTTAAGTGGAGGAATGGTGATTTTTGTAGCTTACGAAGGATTTGAACTCATTGCCAACGCAGTACCCAACATCAGCAATCCAAAAGTTAATGTTCCGCGCGCATACTATTACTCGGTATTGTTTGTAATACTACTTTATATTTTAATAGCCATAATTACAGTGGGGTCGGTTTCGTTTGGTAAAATTGCCGGTGCTCAGGAGTATGTACTGGCAGTAGCTGCAGAGCCTATGTTAGGCAAAGCCGGATTTGTAATTATTGGCATCACCGCACTTATATCCACTTTTTCGGCTATTAATGTCAGCTTATACGGAGGAAGTCGTGTTAATTACGAATTGGCTGAAGATGATGAAATCTCACACGAATTTACTCACATCTTATGGAATCAACCCGTTGGGCTTTTAGTTACGGCATTGCTCACCTTATTCATTGCAAACACATTCAATTTGGAGAGTATTTCAACATCGGGCAGTGCCGGGTTTTTACTCATTTTCGGTTTGGTAAATTTTGTTAATTTTAAGCTTTCAAAAAAAGTAAAATCGTCGGCGTTGTTGGCATTTTTAGGTTTTGCCTTCTGTATTTTTGCTTTGGTTGCCCTGATGGTACAACAAATAAGCACAAACATTACCGGCGCAATAATTGGATTATTCATAATCTTTTTATCCTTTATTATTGAATGGATATTTAAACGGTTGGATAAAAAGCAAAAGGCTTAATATATGTCTCATTTAGTCAATAATATATCACCCGATTTTCTTAAATTTATTTTGGTAACGCTTTTTTCGTTGATGATTGGTCTTGAGCAACGAAGACAACATCAGAATGAACCTGCAGAACAGACTTTTGGAACGGATAGAACTTTTACGTTTATAGGCATACTTGGTTTTATTCTCTATTTAATTAATCCCGAATCTTTGTTGCCTTTTTTAGCCGGGGGAGTGGCATTATTGGTGTTTTTAGGTGTTTTTTACTTGAAAAAAATTGAAGATCAAAAAGTATTTGGAATCACATCACTAATAATAGTTTTTATTGTTTACAGTCTTGGTCCGCTACTATATATCAAACCAGTGTGGTTTAGTATTCTGGTTGTAACCACTACGCTTGTTCTTGTGGAACTAAAACCACGTTTCAAATTGTTAACATCCCGTTTCGACAATGATGAATTTACTATTTTAGCAAAGTTTTTAATCATGGCGGGTATCGTTTTGCCGTTATTATCCAACAACGTTATCAGTCAGCAAATCCCAATATCTCCTTATAAAATATGGTTGGCGGTAGTGGTAATTTCAGGAATATCTTATCTCAGCTATTTAATTCAAAAATTTATTTTCCCTTCTAATGGCATTATCGTAACCGGATTTCTGGGAGGAATGTACAGCAGCACTGCAACAACAGTAGTTCTGGCACGAAAAAGTAAAAACAGCAATGTTGCCATAAACAAAATATCTTCTGCTATTATTTTAGCTACGGGAGTAATGTTTATCAGAGTTTTGCTTTTGTCATTTGTTTTTAATGCTTCAGTGGCGAAGGCGTTGCTAATTCCTTTGTCAATACTTACATTGTTAACATTTGTCATTGCCTGGATAAGCTATAAATTTGGCAATGAGGGTTCCGATAGTAAAGTAGATAAAAGCAAAACCAAAAATCCGTTAGAATTTAAAACGGCTTTGTTATTTGCTGTTTTGTTTATAGTTTTTACTTTGCTTACTAAATATGTAATGGTTACTTATGGAACAAAAGGTCTTAATCTTTTGTCATTAATTGTAGGAATTACTGATATCGACCCATTCCTTCTTAGCTTATTCACTGGAAAATATCATATTACCATGGAGGTGTTAGCCAATGCCACTTTAATAGCAGTAACAAGTAATAATGTAATTAAATTAGGTTATGCCCTGTTTTTTAGCGATAAAAAACTTTACAAATGGTTAATTATTGGATTTTCAATAATTATTATTGCCAGTATTTTTTTAATTGTTTTTTAAAACAAGAAGTTGTTTAAAGTTTGACTATTGAGTTCGCTCCGAAAAGTCATCCGATGAATATATCTGCAAAATATCACAACTATATATCTTATCAGTAAAAACAAATACTACCATGAAAAATCTATTTTTGACCATTTTCCTTGGCCTTTCAATTGTTCACATTACCTATTCTCAGGGTATTATCGTCAACCACAACTGTAGTTCCCTGTCGTCAATTCCTGAAAATTACATTGACTCTGCCAAATTAAAGTTAAAAGTTTCTTATCAACACACTTCGCATGGCAGCCAGCTTGTTAGCGGAATCGAAGCCATTGAAACAACTTATGGAGGGGTTTATAATTTTACTTATTCCGATTATGGACTGGACACCTCGGTTTTTCTTAACGATTACGGAATGCCTTCTGAACCCGACCTGGGACATAACGGTGACCTTGCCTGGGTAGATGCCACACTGGAGTTGTTAAATAACCCCGAATCCAATCGCAACGTAATAATTTGGTCGTGGTGCGGCGGGGTAAGCGATAACGACTCGGCCGGTATTTATGCTTATTTGAATGCCATGTCGGGTTTGGAAAATGATTACCCTGATGTAACATTTGTTTACATGACAGGCCATTTGGATGGCAGTGGCGTTTCAGGAAATCTTAATCAGATGAATAACCTGATCAGAAACTATTGCATTGAAAACAACAAAATACTTTACGATTTTGCCGATATTGAGAGTTACGACCCCGATGCATTACAAAATTATATGGAATGGTGCGCGCTGGACGGATTAAACTACGATTCTACCTGCAACAACCCGTGGGACGGCCCAAATTGGGGTAAAGAGTGGGTTGATGCGCATAACAACCATCCTTATACCGAAATAATCAGTCATTGTTCCGAATGTGCTCATAGCGACGACCCCGACGAAGCAAAAATAAACTGTGTTCAAAAGGGCAACGCCTTTTGGTGGTTATTGGCCACCCTTGCAGGATGGGATCAGGGAGCAACTTCAATTGTTCATAACACTCATGACACTCATATATTATATCCGAATCCGGCTTCTGAAAAAATTACAGTTTCAAATCCGGCAAACGAAAAAGGCATTATTAATATTTTTAATGAATCGGGAAAGATTGTAATTCATAAAAAAGTAAATTATGAAAAAACAGATGTGCCGATTAATATACAAACTTTAAAACCGGGTTTGTACTTTTATTCGTTTAAAAGCAATAAATCGTACACAACCCAAACCTTTGTAGTTGTTAAATAATGCACATAAAGTCTATAGTCCCCACTAATCAATGAATTTTTCGGACAGAGGCATGGCTTATAAGTAATCTAACGTTTCTTCAAAACCTGAGTCGTTGATGCCGTCATAAAGAAAGTAGTGAATTTTTGGTAAAAGATTGCCGATTCTCATTCCCCAGTGGGTTTGAAACAGCAAACGGCATGCTTCAGTTGCATTCTGTCTCGATGCGTGCGTGTTCTTTTTAAACAGCAATACAAAATCTTTCATATCCTGATAAAGGTCGGCAATATTTTCGGCCATGCTTGCCTTAACGGGTTCGTTTTCGTTTAATAATTCGGGATTGATAATCCAGTATTCATCATCACGGCCGAATTTATCGCGCAGCATGGTAAAAATATTCTCCCATTGTTCCTGTGTAACAAATCGTTCGTTGGCTTCGGGATATTCCACTTCAACGCCCGGCAGAAAGGTTCCTTTTAAATATAGTAGCGGAAGAATCCGATGCATAAACTCAATAATACCCTTTACCGAGTTCGCTTCGCAACTGTCTAAATAGTTACAAAATTCCTGTGCAACGGCAACGGTTTCCAATACGGGTTTTGTAAGGGTAATATCTTCGGGTGTGTTTGTCATGTAAATGATATTTAGATGTTTGCAACTCCATTGATGGCTTTTCCCGGTAGGTAATCAGGAAACGCGCAACAGCCGGCAAAAATACTAATCTTTTAATGATGAAGGTTTTTTACGCAATGTTTTTAACTTACAAAA
>CAYVWX010000108.1:0-10154 GCA_964455635.1 uncultured Lentimicrobiaceae bacterium
ATAAAGTACAAAGTGCGAAACCCAAAACTCTTTTTTCGGCGCGATTTTTACCGTAAACAGGAGCTTCTACTTTTATAAAATCATCTTTTACCATATTAAAAAATATGTCAAAAGGGATTCCCGAGTCTTCATCATCCTTTATCGGAAGCAAGTTCTCATAATCAGGTTTAAGCATCCAGTTAAGTGAAAAATTGTAATATTCGAGGCTGAAAAATTTTTCAAATCTTTCATTTTCCAGACCGTACTTTTTTAATAAATCTTTTTTTAATTTTTTTAATTTATTGCCACTTATCTGGTTAAAAATATCGGATTCGATTGAGTTGGCTATTTCGTATAATATTGAAAATTGATGGTCGCAAATATTTTTCACTTTTTCGCCGCAACTGCACGAGGTGTTTAATCCCTTGTTGGTAATCCAAAATTTTACTTTAAAATCACCATAATAAGTTTTACAGGTAAAATAAAGTTTATTTGGCGCAAGTAAATCGGTTTCTACATCGTAATAATGGGGACCCTGAGAGGATGATAATTTATTTAGCAACTCATCCGTAATACGGTGATAATCATTTATCACGAACGGGTTTTTGGCCGAGCGCAATACCGGTTTTGGTACTTTTACTTTTTTTGGTACCTGTTTTATAATCACGTCGGGTGATTGAGGCCTTCCGCCATATTGTTCCTGAATATATCGTAAAGCGGCAACCTGGTGTTTGCAAACAGGGCCCCAATCGTAAGGGCAGCTGCATTTTGATGTAATGTAACCATCGAGTCCGCTTACAACAACTATGTATAAATTGGTTCCCCTCACTTCAAAAACAGCAGAGCCGTTGGCTTTGTTTATTTGAGCACTTTCAATTTTTCTGTCATAAAAAAGTTTGTCACCTCTGGCAACTACTTCCGACGAGGCATTAATATCAAGGTAATCATCTATTCTGTTTACCAGATTGTTATGTTTTTTTGCCATTTCCTTAGTCTATATCCGGCGAAAATAAACATAATAAGTTATTTATTATTGAGGGTGTTTAAAGTTAACTTACAAAAATGTTATCGGGGTTAGAAAATAAACGCATGAAGTACCCATACCGGCAAGGTGTCACATAGCTGCATGGTTATTTATAAGCTGTGTTATTTATGCTGCCCTTTCAGGGCGCATGGTAGATTTTGGGTAAGACCAAAGGCGGTGCCTTTGGTTGAAACAGGTTGCCCTTTCAGGGCGAAAAAAAACTATGATAAAATCAGTACATCGAATTAACCCTGTGGAATAAGTTTTCAAATTCCACAGGGTAAATACAAAATTATAAACACAATAAATAATCAAATTAACAATAAACCTAAGTCATAATAAAAAAGGCTGCTCACCGGGAGCAGCCTTTTTTTGATCAATTATTCAGCTTATGAAAAAGTAGTATTATTTGGGGTTTTCCGGCAAACCAAAAGTGTCAACCACAAAGTCAATGTCTTTGTCGCCACGTCCGCTCAGGTTAACCAAAATTGACTGTCGAGGATATTTTTGGGCCAGTTTAATGGCGTAAGCCACGGCATGGGCACTTTCCAAAGCCGGAATAATCCCTTCCATTCGGCTAAGCTCGTAAAATGCATCAATGGTTTCCTTGTCGTTAATGTAATCGTATTTAACTTTTTCAAGGTCTTTAAGCATACTGTGTTCAGGCCCTACTCCCGGGTAGTCAAGACCGCTGGCTACCGAATAAACCGGAGCCGGCTCACCTTTTTCATCCATCAAAGTATAGCACTTAAATCCGTGAATAACACCGGGTTTGCCCAATGTCATGGTGGCGGCATGCTCTCCCAGATTCAGCGAACGTCCTGCCGGTTCAACACCATAAATTTCGCATTCATCATCATCCAAAAATGCCGAGAACAGTCCCATGGCATTGCTGCCGCCTCCTACACAGGCTACCACTTTATCGGGCAATTCTCCGGTCATTTCAATAAATTGTTCGCGGGCTTCTACGCCCACCACACGCTGAAAATCGCGCACCATCATGGGGAAAGGGTGCGGGCCAACTACCGAGCCGATACAGTATAACGAAGTTTGAGGGTCTTGTACGTATGCATCGAAAGCCGAATCGACAGCCTCTTTTAAGGTTTTTAAACCGTGAGAAACAGGTACCACTTTTGCTCCGAGAATTTCCATTCTTACCACGTTGGGATGCTCTTTTTTAATGTCAACTTCACCCATGTGTATTTCACATTCCAACCCGAAATAAGCTGCTGCTGTTGCCAGTGCCACGCCGTGTTGTCCGGCACCTGTTTCGGCAATAAGCTTTGTTTTACCCATATATTTTGCAAGCAAAGCTTCGCCCATACAATGGTTAAGTTTGTGGGCTCCCGTGTGGTTTAAGTCTTCGCGTTTCAGGTAAATACGGCCTCCGTATTTGTTTGAAAGCCGCCCGCTGTAATATACCGGCGTGGGCCTTCCCTGATAGTGTTTTCGAATGCTGCGAAGCTCCGAGATAAATTTGTGCGACTTGCTAATGGAGTAGTAAGCATTTGTAATTTTTTTCATCTCTTCTTCAAGATGGGGAGGAAGAAAAGCTCCACCGTAATTTCCAAAAAAACCCTCTTCGTTGGGATAAGTTTTAAAATAATTTTCTGACATGATTGTAATTTTTTAAATGTTATAAAATTGTTTGATTATTTGATTTTCAATGAATTTGATAAATAAAACAGAGGTTTGTTATATCAACAAAGGCATAACAATGCCATGCTGATTACGGGCGGGTGAAAACCTTAAAAATAAAAACAGGAAGATTCCGAAATAAAAAACGGGAAAAGGTTTTCAGAATTAGCTACGCCATCGCCAATACAGGCTTTGCCAACTGCGAAAGCCGGAAGCGGCAACATCAAAACAGAAAGTGTCTGACTGCACCTGAGGTAAAGCTGTGGTTAAAACAACTTCGTTTTCTGCTTTTGCTATGTTTGATAAATTATACACTAATCTGAAAAATTTGAACTGCAATAATAGATAAATTTTTTAACCGGAAGCAAAAAATAAAAATATTTTTTTGAAAGTATTTCAAATTTATCTGCGGAAAGCATTCTTAATTATCACAAAATCAACAAATAGAGGTTTGTTTAAAAAAGCGAAAACTTAACATACCTTTTGGGGTTTTCTCTGATATCTTTTAGCAACTTGTTAAGTTCGCCGGCCGATTTATTAAGTTCGCGGTACAACGAATCGTTGTTCATTAGTTTGCCGGCAGTACCCTGTCCTTCGTTTATCCTCGCAAGAATTTGGTTCAGGCTGTTAATGGATGAATCGGCTTTATAAAAGATGGAAACAATATTGGCTTTTGAAAGTGAATCGCTGATAGATTCAAAATTGCTGATAATATTACTCAATCCTGCTCTGTTGTTGTTTAGCGTAACCGTGAGTGAATCGACATTGGAAAGAATATTGCTTAACCGGTTTCCTTCGGATGTTGCCAAATCGTCAAGTTGTGTAGTTGTGGAAGCCAGGTTTTTAAAAGTGCTTCGTATATCTTCAATGCTGTTTGACAAATTTTGAACCGTGGCATCATTCATCACTGTATTAAAGGCTGCTATCAATGTGTCAACCGAGCCCATCAGCACTTCGGCTTTAGCTTTAAGCGGGGCAACCTGTTCGTTAACCGATTCCATTAACGAACCTTCCACGCTGGTGAGCAGTGTGTCGCCGCTTTTTACCGCTTCTTTTGAATTGCCAAGAATAAGGGCAATTGATTTTGAGCCCATCAGGTCGGCACTAAAAATATGAGCAATGCTGTTTTTCGGGATGGGAAACTTATTTTGAATAACCAGTTCAACAATAATATCGCCCGACATATCGGGAGCAAAATAAAGCCGGCTTACCTGCCCAACCTGTAAACCGTTAACATACACAGGTTTGGCGGCTACCAGCCCGTTTACGGTATGATAACGGGCATAAAGAAATTCCTGTTTTTTAAAAAGGTCTCTTCCTTTCAGAAAATTAAACCCCCAAACAAAAACAACGATGGCTAAAATAAAAGTAAATCCTATTACAAATGGTTTCGATCGTTTCACGCTACAACGGTTTTTTTATTAAAACGTAAAATTAAATAAATTGTTACACAATAGCCATTTCTTATTCGTTATTAAAGCTTAAATATTAGGGTATCCGTTTACCGTTTTTCCATTTAATAACAAAAGCATCGGTAAACCCTTTTTGCTTCAGTACTTTTTGATAAGCCGAAGCCTTGGCAACCGAGTCGAAATGTCCGGAAGTATATTTGTATAAACCGTTTTGAAAATAGATTTCTACCTTATCAATGCCTGTAAAACGCCGGCTGTTTGTTGCAAGCTTATGCGGAGAGGTGTAAAATTGAACACGGTATTCAGTAGCAGAAACCTGTTTTTTATTTTCGTTTAACACGATATGAGTGGTTGGTTTTTCATTGCCCGAATATCTTTTGTTATCTTTCATTTTAACCACCCAGGCACTGTGATAACCCATATTTTTAAGTTGATGCTGACGTTTAACGGCCTCGCTCAGGGTTTTAAAATGTCCTGAAGTATATTTGTAAAGCCCGTTGTGATGGTAAACCGAAACATCCCTGATATTGTTAAAGCGCTTGTTGGTAACGGCAATTTTTTTTGTTGAAGTGGTAAATTGAACACGGTATTCGATGCCTTTAAAAGCTTTGGCTGATTGTTTGGCAGCAGCTTTTTTTGCCGGTAATTTTTTTACGGGCACCGGGGAAGCCAATTTGTTTTCAAGCTCATAATCATGTTTATACGATTTTACGGCACGATAAATAGCCGATGCCATATACGATTGTCCCTTTTCCGAGCGCAGATATTTTTCTTCGGTATAATTACTCAGGTAACCCAGTTCCACCAACACCGACGGCATATAGGTTCCGGCCAAAACCAAAAAGCCTGCCTGATGTACACCGCGGTCTTTCCGGCCTGCCCGGTTTTTAAACTGCTTTTGTATTTTTTGCGCCAACACCAGACTCTCTTCCTGCTTGTAATCGTTTTGCTTTAGCGAAAAAACAATATACGATTCGGGTGAATTGGGGTCAAATCCGTCGTAATTGCTTTTGGCATTGTCTTCCAGTAAAATAGCGGCGTTTTCGAGCATGGCAACCTTCATGTTTCTTTTGCTTCGGCTGTCGTCGCTGCCCAATACGTAAGTTTCGGCACCGTAAGGCTTATGCGAGTTGTTTGAGTTACAATGAATGGAGATAAACAGGTCGGCTTTATTTCGGTTGGCTATTTCGCCCCTTTTTATAAGAGGAACAAACCGGTCTTTGGTGCGTGTATAAATAACTTTTACATCGGGTAAGTTGGCTTTTATGTAACGGCCCACTTTAAGTGCCACGGCCAGTGTAATATCTTTTTCTCTGGAATGGCTGCCCGAAGCACCGGGGTCTTTTCCGCCATGGCCGGCATCAATAACAATAATGCTGATTTTTTTTCCTTTGTTGTTGGCCGTTTGAGCAACCAAAAAACGGTGAGAAAAAATCAGAAACAGGATAATAACAATATAATGCTGCCGTTTCAAATTAAAGGTATCAATATAGAAATTATATTTGCACAATAAAGGCCGTTGCCAAAAACAAAAGTAAATTAAACCCATTGACAAAAAAACCATCTTTATTTAAATTATTAACATGGTTTTGGTTATTTCTTTTAATAACCGGTTATAGTAACGATGTTTCGTCAAAAACATTTTGTGAATGGCCCCGGGCTGTTTCCGACACAATTGTTTTTGCCAACGATTCGTTGTTGGTAAACGACACGCTTTCAGGAGATTCTATTGTTCAGGACACTTTAACGGCCGACACGCTTGTAAAGCCTAAGCCTTTAACCGGTATTGATGCCAAAGTTGACCGTACCGCCACCGACTCCATTGTTCAGGATATTATCAGTAAAAAAGTTCATCTTTACGGCGATGCCGAAATAAAGTACGAAGACATCGATTTAAAAGCTGCCCGCATTGATGTTGACTTTAACAAAAACATTGTTACGGCTTACGGTATAGTCGATTCTACCGGAAAGCAACAGGGACGTCCTATTTTTACCCAGGGCGATCAAACTTTTAAAGCCGATACCATTAAATATAATTTTAATACCGGCAAGGGCTATATTTACAGTGTTTTTACCGAAGATCAGCAAGGCTTTTTAGCCGGAAGCAGGGTTAAAAAACTACCCGACAACTCCATTAATATTTTAAACGGTTCCTATACAACCTGTAATATTGAACGCCATCCCCATTTTCAGTTTAAGTTTAAAAAAGCCCGGGTGATTCCCGGTAATAAAATTGTTACAGGCCCGGTTTACATGGAAATTGAAGGCGTGCCGACACCTTTGGTGCTTCCTTTCGGGATATTTCCAAACAATCCGCGACAAAAATCGGGTATCGTAATTCCAACCTACGGCGAATCGGCGGTATTGGGGTTTTATTTGATGGGGGGCGGTTACTATTGGTCTATTAACGATTATATGGATTTGAAAATGGTTGGCGATATTTACTCGCACGGAAGCTGGGCGCTAAAGCCGACTTTCAGGTATAAAAAAAGATACAAATACAGCGGTTCGTTTTCGGTTCAATACGCAGTAAATATTATCAGCGATAAATACTCACCCGATTATCAAAAGAGTAAAGATTTCAGAATAAGATGGACGCATACCCAAGATCCCAAGGCAAGGCCTAAAAGCAGGTTTAACGCCAATGTAAACATTGTTACTTCTAACTTTATAAAATACAATGTTGACAATGTAAACGACTATTTAAAAAACGAGTTTCAATCCAGTGTTTCGTATCAAACCAGCTGGGCAGGTAAATATTACTTAACGGCAAACGCAAGCCACCGACAAAACACAAAAACTCATGTGGTGCAAATTACGCTGCCCGAGTTAACTTTTAATGTTAACCGGTTTTATCCGCTGCGGCGTAAAAAGCCTGTGGGTAAAAAACATTTTTACGAAGACTTGAGCATTACCTACTCCATGAACACAAAAAATATTATCAATACCGTTGACTCGCTGGTGTTTACCGAACAAGCTTATAACCGAAACAGCATGAACAACGGAATGGTTCATAAAATACCTGTCAGCCTGCCCATTAAGCTGTTTAAACATTTTACGTGGAGCAACTCCATGAACATTACCGACAGGATGTATGCCCAACAGGTGCAACAATATTGGAGTAACGACACCCTTATTTCAAACAACGATACCATTGTCGGCTATGTAAAAAATGATACCATTGCAGGTTTTAACAACACATTTGATTTTAGCATCAGCAGCAGTTTGTCCACCAAAGTTTATGGTATGCTGAGGTTTAAAAAAGGGCCGTTACGCGCCATCCGGCATGTTTTTACACCTTCCGTATCATTTAGTTACGTTCCCGATTTTGGTAACGCTAACTGGGGATATTACGACTCGTACATAAATGGTGAGGGTAAGGAAATTTCATATTCAAAATACGATGGCTTTTTGTATGGAACACCTCCCGGAAGAAAATCGGGAAGGGTTGGGTTTAGTTTTGGAAACAATCTGGAAATAAAAGTCAGAAACAGAAAAGATACCATTACCGGAATGAAAAAGATTATGCTGATAAAAAGCTTCAACGTTTCGGGCGGTTACGATTTGGCCAAAGATTCGTTGAATATGTCGTATTTAACCATGAACGGAAGAACCAGTTTGTGGAAAAACGTAGATTTAAAATATGGTTCGGTATGGGACCCTTATGTGGTTGATTCGGCAGGTCATCGCCTTAACACCTTTGAATGGACACAAAATAAACGACTTTTCCGGCGAACCAATACCTCGTGGGCATTAAGCCTGAGTTTAAAATTGAGCGACAAAGATTTCGGAAAGAAAAAGAAAGAAGCGGAAAAGAAAAAAGAAAACGGTAAATCCGAAGAAAAATACAACAGAAAAGATTTGGGTACCTTAAACTCAACCGATGAGTATATCGACTGGAATATTCCCTGGTCGATAAATATCAGTTATAATTTTAATTACGCAACTAACATTGCCTGGACAAATTACGCAAAAATTTCCACCAATAAAATAGTTCAAACACTGGCCTTTTCGGGACAGGCAAATATTACCCCGAAATGGAAAGTAACCGTAAGGTCGGGCTGGGATTTTACCACTAACAAAATTGCGCTCACTTCGTTTAATATTTACCGCGATTTGCACTGCTGGGAAATGCGTTTTAGCGTTATTCCGTTTGGGCCGCGCAAAAGCTGGAACTTCTCTATCAATGTAAAAGCATCCATCCTTCAGGATTTAAAATACAACAAGAAAAAAGACTTTAGAGATAATTTCTGATAATGTTTTAAAAGCGCTATTTTTGTGGATGAACCGAAATAATTTGCAATGGAACAATTTTTAACTCCCGAAGCGCGAATGAAAGCGCTAAAACATATTATTGAAAACAATATGCCCGTAAATAAAATTCTGGGTATTGACATAAGAAAGCTGGAAGAGGGCTTTGCCGAAGTGTGTATTCCTTTTAAAAAAGAGTTTGTGGGCGATTTTTCCAGAGGTCTTTGGCATGGCGGTATTTTAGCCAGCATTGCCGACAGTACGGCGGGTTTGGTGGCGCTGAGTCTGGCCATGCCCGGCGACAATGTAAATACCATCGACATGCGTATCGACTACCTGCACGGCGCCATCGAAAAGGATATTTTTGCCGTAAGCCATCTTGTTAAATCGGGTAAACGGGTTATTGTAGCCGATGTAAAACTGTTTCAAAAACATCAGAAAGAGCCTGTGGCTGTAGCCAGATGCGCCTTTAGCATTAAACGACGCTCGTAATAAAAATCAAAAATGGATGACGATTTATTATACAAAATTGGAATTACGCTTATCCCTTCCATAGGCTCGGTAAACGGAAAAAAACTGGTATCCTATTGCGGTGGTGCCGAGGCTGTTTTTAAAGAAAAGAAAAGTGCCTTGCTGAAAATTCCGGGAATAGGAAAAAATACGGTTCGTAACATTGTAAACCATTCGGTATTAAAACGTGCCGAAAAAGAAATTTCATTTATTAAAAAATATTCCATTCAGCCGCTGTTTTATACTGACGAATCGTACCCCCAACGGATGTTTCATTGCGAAGACGGCCCTGTTATGATTTATTACAACGGCAACCGCGATCTTAACCACCAAAGGGTACTGGCGGTGGTGGGAACGCGTCGCTCAACATCGTACGGCAAGGTGCAGTGCGAAAAAATAATAGAAGGCTTACAAGATGCCGATGTGATGATTGTGAGCGGGCTGGCTTATGGTATTGACAGTTGTGCTCATAAAAATGCTTTAAATAATAATTTGCCTACCGTGGGAATATTGGGGCACGGACTCGACAGGGTTTATCCTTCGGAAAACAGAAATCTTGCCGCTGCCATGATGGAAAACGGCGGACTGCTAACCGAATTTATGTCGGAAACCATTCCCGACAGAGAAAATTTTCCTAAACGCAACCGCATTATAGCCGGCATGGCCGATGCCGTTTTGGTCGTAGAGTCGGGGATTAAAGGAGGGGCTATTATTACGGCGGATATCGCTTTTTCGTACAGCCGCGATGTTTTTGCTTTGCCCGGTAAAATTGGTGCACCCTATTCAAAAGGGTGTAACTTTCTGATAAAAACCAACAGGGCGGCTTTGGTGGAGTCGGCAAAAGACATTACCAACATTATGAACTGGGAAAATATTGAAAATAAGCAGCCTGCTCAAACCGAACTGTTTGTAAACCTTACGGAAGAGGAACAAAAACTGGTGGATATCCTTACCGAAACAGGAGAAAACGGTATTGACGAGCTGATGGCTAAAAGTAAAATTCCGGTGTCGCAGGTGTCGTCGATATTATTGAACCTTGAATTTAAAGGAATTGTGATAAGCCTGCCCGGAAAGCGGTATAAGTTGCGATAAGCTAAATGTTCATGTGCCATTAAGGGCTATTTCTGTTGTTTTGTAATTGCATATTGGTGTGCTCTTTTTCTTGATTCTCTGATTTTTTTTAAATAGTGTCTTATAGAATAAGGTAGCTTCTAAGAAGCACAAAACATCAAATTCACCCTTTGGAATCTGAAAAAAGATTTCAAAGGTTAAACCAATTTTAAAATTTAAAATATCAAAAACAAATTACAGATTCTTCACTCGCACTCGTTGCTTTCCCC
>CAYVWX010000109.1:0-7258 GCA_964455635.1 uncultured Lentimicrobiaceae bacterium
AACCTCTTCGGGGGTGCCGTAACAAATTACTTTTCCCCCTCTGTTACCGCCTTCCGGCCCCAAATCGATGATGTGATCGGCTACTTTAATAACCTCCATATTGTGCTCGATAACAATTACGGTGTTTCCCTTTCCAATAAGTTTATTCAGCACACCCAACAACACACTCACATCTTCAAAATGCAGTCCTGTGGTGGGTTCATCAAGAATATAAAGTGTTTTACCGGTATCTTTTTTCGACAACTCCGAAGCCAGTTTTACCCGTTGTGCTTCTCCACCTGAAATGGTAGTTGACGATTGGCCCAGTGTTAAATAACCCAATCCCACATCCTGAAGTGTTTTCAGTTTTTGAATGATGGAAGGGATGTTTTCAAAAAACTCGACCGCCATGTTAATGGTCATATTTAACACGTCGTTAATGGACTTTCCTTTATAACGTACCTCCAGTGTTTCACGGTTATATCTTTTGCCCTGACACTCGTTGCAAAGCACATGTACATCGGGTAAAAAATTCATTTCAATAACCTGAACGCCGGCTCCTTTACAGGTTTCGCAACGACCTCCTTTTACATTAAACGAAAACCTGCCGGGTTTATATCCTCTAATTTTAGCTTCGGGAAGTTGCCCGAACAGTTTTCGTATTTCGTCAAAAACTTTGGTGTAAGTAGCCGGATTCGACCTTGGCGAACGTCCGATAGGCGACTGGTCGATTTCAATTACCTTGTCAATATTTTCAAGTCCTTCAATTTTTTTATACGGCAAGGGCTCTTTTACAGCACGGTAGAAATGTTTATTAAGAATGGGATAAAGGGTATTGTTTATCAAGGTTGACTTACCGCTTCCCGAAACACCGGTAACACAAATAAGCTTACCCAATGGAAACTCCACATCAATATTTTTCAGATTGTTTCCCGAGGCTCCCCGCAGAATCAGCTTTTTGCCATTCCCTTGCTTTCTGCTTTCCGGAACTGCAATTTTACGTTTCCCGTTCAGGTAATCGGCAGTAATTGTATTTTGTTTTAGCATTTCGGCAGGAGTGCCTTTTGCAACAATTTCGCCCCCATGCCTTCCTGCACCCGGGCCTATATCTACAACAAAATCGGCTGCCATCATGGTATCTTCGTCGTGTTCCACAACAATTACCGAGTTTCCCACATCCCGTAAATTTTTTAAAGCACCGATAAGCTTATGGTTATCGCGCTGATGCAGTCCTATCGAAGGTTCATCTAAAATATAAAGCACTCCCGTTAACTGCGAGCCTATTTGTGTTGCCAGACGGATGCGCTGGGCTTCGCCTCCCGAAAGGCTTCCGGCAGGCCGGTTTAGATGCAGGTAGTCAATGCCCACGTTAAGCAAAAACGACAAGCGGGTACTTATTTCACGCAATATTTCGCGGGCAATGGTAAGCTGGCCGGCACTCATCTCAAGATGAGCATTGTCAACCCATTTTTTTAAACTTACCAAATCCATGGTTGCCAAATCGGCAATATTTTTGTCACCTATTTTATACGACAGCGACTCTTTTTTTAATCGCCGGCCGCCACACTCGGGACAGGTTCGAAGGTTCATAAAACTTTCGGCCCACTTTTTTGATGTTTGAGAACTGTTTTGGTTGGTTTGATGTTGCAATACATAGTTTACCACTCCTTCAAAATTAAGATTGTATTTGGAAGTGATGCCCATGTATTCCTTTTTTACCACAATGGTTTCGTTGGAGCCGTACAATATCATATCCATGGCCTGCTTCGGGATGTCTTTTACAGGGGTGTCCATGGTAAATCCGTATTTATATCCGATGGCTTCAATTTGGCTGAAGACCAAGTTTTTTTTATACTCGCCCAACGGAGCCAGTGCCCCTTTTTTTATGGAGAGTGCGGGATTGGGAATAACTTTATTCAAGTCGATTTCATGAATTTTCCCCAGTCCGTTGCATCGCGGGCACGCACCATACGGCGAGTTAAACGAAAAGGTATTGGGCTCGGGTAGCTCGTACGATAATCCTGTTTCGGGGCACATCAACTTGCTGCTGAAATGACGGATTTCACCCGTATCGTTGTCCAGCATCATCAAAGCCCCTTTGCCGTATTTCATGGCTGTTTGAATGGTTCGCCTGAGTCGTGTACGATCTTCCTCCTTAACTTCCGTACGGTCGATAACCACCTCAATATCATGTATTTTATATCTGTCGAGCTGCAAACCGAAAGCTATCTCCCTTATTTCGCCATCTGTTCTTACCCGTAAAAATCCCTGATGACGTACCTGCTCAAACAACTCGCGATAATGGCCCTTTCGCCCTTTTACCAACGGTGCCAGCACCGATACCTTTTTACCTGCATACTGTTTCAGTATCAGGTTTAAAATTTGTTCTTCGGTATATTGAACCATCTTTTGACCCGATTCGTACGAATAAGCATCGGCTGCTCTGGCATACAACAGACGCAGAAAATCAAAGATTTCGGTTATGGTGCCCACCGTTGACCGCGGGTTACGGTTAACCGATTTTTGCTCGATGGAAATAACGGGACTCAGTCCACTGATTTTATCCACATCCGGACGCTCCATGTTGCCAATAAATTGTCGGGCATACGCCGAAAAGGTTTCCATGTATCTGCGCTGTCCCTCGGCATAAATAGTATCGAAAGCCAACGACGATTTACCGCTGCCGCTGAGGCCTGTGATAACCACAAATTTTTCACGCGGAATAACAACATCAATGTTTTTTAAATTATGAACCCTGGCACCGAGAATTTCCAGGTGCTCATCTTCCGCAGCAAGGGTACTGGTTATGTTTTCTTCCGGTTTCAAGGTGTGCTTTCTTCTTTTTTTAACTTGTTAAAACTCATGTTAAAGGGTTCGTCGGGAATTTTTATGTTGTAAGTTTTCTTTTTTCTGTTTTTCAGATAAGGCTGCCTTAACCAGGGGTTATAATACTTAAGCAACCGGTAGGTAATGCCCTGTTCTTTGGCAAAATCAGCCCAATTTTTTACCTTATGGTTTATCGCAACAATATGGTAGGGTAGTGGTTCGTAATAGTCCCCGGGGTTTAAATAAAAACCATAATCCTGCGGATGACTGAAAATAAGTTTTACGGCTAAAATCCGGTAGATGTAACGGTTTGTTTCGTCAGGCACCAAAAGATCGTAAAAATTACCGGCCTTTTGAGTCTCCATAAGCGACGTAATACGTTTTATGCCTGCATTGTATGAAGCCGCTACCAGGGTCCAGCTATGCAGTTTGCGGTAGCTCTTTTTTAAATACAAAGCAGCGGCCTCCGCCGATTTTTTAACATCGTAACGCTCGTCAACCTCCTTATTGACTTCGAGGCCGTAATCGCGGGCGGTACCTTTCATAAGTTGCCAAAAACCTACTGCTCCGGCAGGCGACTTTACATTGGACAGGTTGCTTTCGATAAGCGGAATATACCTGAAATCAACCGGAATGGTGTCGGCTGTTAGCACCGAGTCGATAAGCGGAAACCACCGTGATGACTTTCTGATAAGCTGCAGGGTGGACGAGTGCCAATAGGTGTTTACCGCCAGCTCTTTATCAAGTGCCTCTTTTACATAAAAAATGTCAAGCGGCACCGGTTCGCCGGCAAACGACAAGGTATCGGGAATTGGCAAAGGCACTATTTTGTAGTTTTGAACATTGGTTCCGGGTAAATATACCTTTTGCCGGGGCTGAAACAGCTCCCACAGGAAAACTCCGATAACTACTAAAAACGATACAATATATGGAAAATATTTTTTCATAAACTCAATTTGGAAACAGCCTGCCCCAATTTATTGAGGGCAAAAATAGTTACTTTCGCAATAGCAATTAAAAATTCGTTGTTTTAAAGTTGAGCACTATTTTAGGCGACGAAACCTCAATATCGAACTATATGTATTTACATATAATATTATATTATACCAATAATTTATATCTATTTGCATATAATTTACTATATTTGCACAAAATTATATTTAATTACATATAATGAAACAATTATCTGATTTTGTTAAGGAAAAGAGAAAAGAGGTTCATCTTACTCAGGAAGAGTTTGCCGATAGAGCGGGCGTTGCATTAACTGTTGTGAGAAAAATAGAACAGGGAAAAACCAATTTGAATATGGAAAAAGTTAATTTGGTTCTTCGGATGTTTGGACATGAATTAGCTCCGGTCAGAACCAAAGATTTACATCCATGAGAAAAGGAAAAGTTTATTATAATAATTACTTAGCCGGTATCATTTTGGAAACTGACGATGGAGAATATGTTTTTCAATATGATGCACAATATGTAAAAAACCATCCCGATGATTTTATTACATTTACCATGCCGGTAACCTCAAAGCCTTACATTGACAAACGTCTGTTTTCGTTTTTTGAAGGATTAATTCCGGAAGGATGGTTGCTTGATATAGCATCTGAAAGCTGGAAAATTAACCGTAATGACAGAATGGGATTGCTATTGGCTTGTTGTCAAAACTGTATCGGAGCAGTAAGTGTTAAACCAATACCGGAAAATGATGGAGAATAGATGTTTATATTGTTATAGTCCTGTTGATAAAGGGCAAAATTTTCATAAGAAATGCTCCATGAAATTTTTTGGGGAATTTCCTGCTCCAACCCTTGAATATACGCTCAGTCAAATGGACGAATTAGCTAAAAATATTGTTGAAAGAAGTATATCGGTACCGGGTGTTCAGCCTAAACTATCGATGTCCTTAATAAGAAAAACAAAAGAAAAAACGGATAAACGGCTCACTGTTGTAGGTGCGTTAGGAGGACAATATATTCTGAAACCTCCCTCAGGCAAATTTCCGGAAATGCCTGAAAATGAACATCTGACAATGCGAATAGCCGAAGCTTTCGGCATACGTGTAGTACCTTCTGCGTTAATACGGTTAGCATCGGGAGAGCTTTCGTATTTAACCCGGAGAATTGACAGGCCAAAAGACGGAAAAAAAATTCATATGTTAGATATGTTTCAGGTTACGGAAGCATTTGACAAATATAAAAGCTCGATGGAAAAAGTTGGAAAGGCCATTGACAGCTATTCGGATAACACCTTGTTAGATAAGCTATTTTATTTTGAGATAGTGCTATTCTCTTTCCTCACAGGAAACAATGATATGCACTTAAAGAACTTTTCAATGATTAAAAGCGGTCCGGGCTGGACATTATCACCTGCCTATGATTTGTTAAATGTTGTCATTGTTCTGCCTGATGATACGGAAGAATTGGCATTAACACTTGCCGGAAAGAAAAGGAAACTAAAACGTCAACATTTTGAGCAATTGGGCGAAGACTTAGGGTTAAGCAAAAAGCAAATTGACAGAACATTTATGAGGTTTGTAGCAAATAAACCAAAAGCAATGAAATGGATAGAAAAATCATTTCTTTCAGCAGGCATGCAAGTCGCTTATAAAGACTTAATTGAAAAGAGGTACGGACAGATTGAGTTAACTCATCAATAAAAAGTGTAAAAATGATATGCGACAAATAATAGGTTGTAGAGAGCAGTTGGCAGTAAATTGGTAACCCGATGCATTAAATACCGGAAACCTCCCAAAAAAAACCGCCATCTCAATAGCTTACCCTTACCGGCTGATATAATTCTCTTTCAGGGCGCAAACCGAGGCAGCCCGGCGGGTTGCTTCCTGTAATATTTCGCTCCATATCTCTATCGGCAGGGCGGCAGGTTTTTGTTGATAACGGTTGAGTTTATACAACAGCCCTGCGCTAAAAGCATCGCCCGCACCAACGGTACTTACCACCTTAACTTTTTGTGCTGCACAAAAAACTGATTGGTTGTCGGCAAAGGCCACCGCCCCTTTTACTCCCATGGTAACAACCACCACAGCCGCAGGATTAATCTTTTTTATTTTTTCGGCCCACACATCCGGAGTACCTTTTCCGAAAATATTGGTAAAATCCTCGTCGGAGCCTTTTACAACATCGGCCATGGCCATGTTTTCCGTCACAGCCCTGCGCAAACGCACATCGGAAAGGTGATGAGCATGTCTGATATTAGGGTCGTAAACAACCACGGCTTCCTGCCTTTTTGCCGCTTCAACAAGGGTAACAATATCATTTCTTACGGCAGGGTCGAGCGAATATACCGATCCAAATAAAAGAAAATCGCTTGCTGTAAAAACTATATTTTTTACCAACGAACGGTCTTTAGGATATGTTTTATAAAAATGATAGGCCGGTTTGGCCTCTTCATCCAAATAGGCTAAGGCGAGCGAAGTATTGACACGGTGATAGCTGTTTATCAGATTGGTGTTAACTCCGTTGTTTTTTAAAAAACTGATAATTCTGTTGCCTGTTTCATCATCACCAAGCTCCGAAACAAGGCTTACGTGGATGTTCATACGAGCCAGCGAAACCGACACATTGAGCATGGCACCGCCGGGAGTAGCGGTTGTTTGCCCATTGTTATCAAAAATTATGTCCAACAGCGTTTCGCCAAGCGTATATATCATGATGAAAATAGATTTACACTACTGTATTTCAATCTGTTAAAACTACTTGAAAGGGGTTGCAAAATCTTTAAAAAACGGCGCCACCTTATCTTTATCCGATAATACGGGATTTTTAATACCCCAGTCGATGTTTAAATCGGGGTCATCCCAGCGAATGGCTCCTTCGGATGATTTATTGTAAACATTGGTGCACTTATAAAAGAAAACAGTATCATTTTCAAGGGTAACAAAGCCGTGGGCAAACCCCGGTGGCACCCAATACATCCATTTGTTGTCTTCCGTAAGGTCGATGGAAGCCCATTTACCGTAAGTAGGCGATGATTTTCTTAAATCCACGGCCACATCCCTTACGGCACCCTTTATCACCCTCACCAGTTTACCTTGGGCAAACGGCGGCTTTTGAAAATGCAGGCCCCGCAAAACCCCTTTGGCCGATTTGGATTCATTGTCCTGTACAAAGTTTTGATCGATGCCTTTTTGTAAAAAGACCTCTTTGTTATACGACTCAAAAAAGTACCCTCTGCTATCTTTAAACACGGTAGGCTTAACCACATAAAGGTCGGGAATTTTTGTTTCAACTATTTCCATAGGATAAAATTTTAGTTTAAATTTTCAAAAAGAAGCTAAATAAAATTGCGATTCTTTGAGTGTACGAAACTAATGTAAATTCAGTCAAAATCAAAAAAATCAAGGCCATTTATGTTCTCATGAGCTTTTGCAGTTATTGAGATTTGAAAGTGGCAGGAGGTATAATTTTTCTTTTATGCAAAGCAATTTGAGGGTTTTT
>CAYVWX010000109.1:7358-10111 GCA_964455635.1 uncultured Lentimicrobiaceae bacterium
TTGTTGATTTTGATACTTGAACATAAGGTTTTGCTTTAAAAGCCGATTAAATTCTTTTTTAAGTTTTTGTGTTCCTGAGTCAACGCTATTTGCCTATTTTTGCATGGCATGAATTTTAAACTTACATCCGAATTTAAACCCACCGGCGATCAGCCCGAAGCCATAAAACAGCTTCTCGAAGGCATTGTTCGCGGCGACAAAGCACAGGTTTTGCTGGGTGTTACCGGCTCCGGAAAAACTTTTACCGTGGCCAATGTGGTGGCGCAGCTCAATCGTCCAACCCTTGTGCTCAGCCATAACAAAACGTTGGCAGCTCAGCTGTATGGTGAGTTTAAACAGTTTTTTCCCGAAAATCGTGTGGAGTATTTTGTTTCGTACTACGATTATTATCAGCCCGAAGCTTATTTGCCTGTTACCAACACCTACATCGAAAAAGATTTATCCATTAACGATGAACTGGAAAAACTCCGCCTGAGTGCCACCGCTGCTTTGCTGTCGGGCAGGAGGGATGTAATAGTGGTTTCCTCCGTTTCGTGTATCTACGGTATTGGCAATCCCGATGATTTTACAAACGGTGTGGTGTATCTGAAAACCGGTCAGATTATCGGCCGTAATAAACTGTTGCTGGACTTGGTAAATGCATTGTATTCCAGAAACGATATCGAGTTAAACAGAGGAAATTTCAGGGTAAAAGGCGATACGGTAGATGTTTTTCCCGTTTATGCCGACGATGCTTTTCGCATTATTTTTTGGGGTGACGAAATTGAGAGCATCGAGGTTATTAATCCCCTTTCGGGAAAGAAGCTGGAATCGTTGCCCGATATTACCATTTATCCCGCTAATATTTTTGTTACTTCCAAAGATAAAATTAAAAGTGCCGTTTCCGAAATCCAAATGGATTTAACCAAACAGGCTGAGTACTACCGTTCTATTGGCAAAGGACTTGAGGCCAAACGACTTGAAGACCGTGTTGTTTACGACATTGAAATGATGCGCGAGCTTGGCTATTGCTCAGGCATTGAAAACTATTCGCGTTATTTCGACGGACGCGATGCGGGCTCAAGACCCTTTTGCCTGCTGGATTATTTTCCGGATGACTATCTAACGGTTATCGATGAAAGCCATGTAACGGTTTCGCAAATACGTGCTATGTATGGTGGCGACAGGTCGCGAAAACAAAATTTGGTGGAGTTCGGGTTTAGGCTCCCTTCTGCCATGGATAACAGGCCTTTAAAATTTGATGAGTTTGAAAGTTTAACGGGACAGGTGATTTATGTAAGTGCCACCCCGGCCGATTATGAGTTGCAACAGTCGCAAGGTGTGGTAGTAGAGCAGCTTATAAGGCCTACGGGTTTGCTGGATCCGGTTATTGAAGTAAGGCCGGCACATAATCAGGTTGACGATTTGCTGGATGAGGTGGATAAAACCATCAAAAACGGTCACCGGGTTTTGGTTACCACGCTCACCAAGCGAATGGCCGAAGAGTTGACAAAATACCTGGTAAAACTTAATATCAAAACCAATTATATTCATTCGGATGTTGATACCCTTGACAGGGTGGAAATTATGCGCGATTTGCGACTGGGAAAATACGATGTGCTGGTGGGGGTAAACCTGCTGCGTGAGGGACTTGACTTGCCCGAAGTGGCACTGGTGGCTATTTTGGATGCCGATAAAGAAGGGTTTCTGCGATCGGAACGTTCGCTTACGCAAACAGCAGGCCGTGCGGCACGCAACGTAAACAGTAAAGTTATTTTTTATGCCGATAAGGTAACCGAGTCTATGCGCCGTACCATGGAAGAAACTACGCGGCGGCGCGAAAAACAGATGGCGTACAATCAAAAACACGGTATCACGCCAAAGCAGATTGTAAAATCTACCGAGGCTATTATGGGACAAACAGCAGTTGCCGACAACAAACCCGCCGGGCCAAAAGCTTATGTTGAACGCGATTTCGCCACAGTGGCAGCCGATCCGGTGGTGCAATATATGAGTGCAAAAGATTTAAAAGATGCCATCGCCAAAAACAAAAAAGATATGCAGGCGGCAGTTAAAGTGCTCGATTTTATTGAAGCCGCCCGCCTCCGCGATGAAATTAAAGAGCTTGAAAAACTTTTGGAAAGCAAAGGCTAAATCTCTTTTTCCGAGTCTTTTCTTTTTTTTCTTTTTTTCCGAACCGAATACCCGAACCGCCCAAGTTTTTCGTCAAGGGTGTAATAACTGCCATGCACATAGGTAACAGGGTCGGTTTGGCGCAGGGCGAATTTATGCGTGTTTTTATCTAAAAACCTTTCGTCAACATTTACGGCAACTACCTCGGCTATAAACAAATGATGCGTTCCCAGCTCAAGAATCTGTTTGACTTTACACTCAATGTTTACAGGTGATTGAGCAATAAGCGGAGTATCTATCTTTGAAGCCGGAACAGGGGTCAGCTTCATCTCCTTAAATTTATTTACATCGCGTCCCGACTTAACACCACACCAGTCGGCTGCAAAAGCCAGCTCTTTGGTGGTAAGGTTTATAACAAATTCACCGGTATCTTTTATAATGTTAAACGAATGCCTCTTTTCCCGTATCGATATGGAAACCATGGGCGGGTCGGTGTTAATGGTTCCTGCCCACGACACCGTAATAATATTATATGTTTCGGGAGTGGTGCCACAGCTTACCATTACCGCAGGAAGCGGATAGAGCATATTGCCCGCTTTCCATTCAATTTTTGTCATAACCTCTATTTTATTTTTCAAGCC
>CAYVWX010000110.1:0-9960 GCA_964455635.1 uncultured Lentimicrobiaceae bacterium
TGGCGGCGCGACTTTACAGATTCTCCTCGCTTCCGGTTCAGAATGACTATCAATCGTCAATCATAAATCATCAATCCTAAATCAAAAATCGTCAATCATCAATCCTAAATCAAAAATCGTCAATCATAAATCATCAATAAAAAAATTCCAAATAGCAAAAGACAAAAATCAAATAAGCACCAAATTTAAAACACAAAATACCAAAACGCTCGTCCTTCTCACAAGTTCAGCAGGATTTGTAATTCAGCGGTCTTATTAATTACAAAATTCCAAACGGTCACAAGTCGCATTGCCACTGCTTAACGAATATTTAGAGTGGCGGCGCGACTTTACAGATTCTCCTCGCTTCCGGTTCAGAATGACTATCAATCATCAATCATAAATCATCAATCCTAAATCAAAAATCGTCAATCCTCAATCATAAATCATCAATCGCCAATCATAAATCGTCAATCAACAATCCTCAATCGTCAATCATCAATCATAAATCGTCAATCATAAATAAACAATCCTCAATTCTCACGAATTTTTAACCTGAATTATTTTAGCCATAATGCTTACCGCTATCTCGGCAGGGGTAATGCTGTTGATAGGTAATCCGATGGGAGCATCTGCTTTCAGGAGTTCTTCTTCGGTATATCCCGCTTGTTTGAGCTCTTCAAAAACACGCGCTACTTTCATGTCGCTGCCCATCATGCCGAGATACTTTATCTTTTTTCGTATTGCCTGTTTTAAAACCGTTGTGTCGCTTTTGTGGGCAAAGGTCATAATAACCACATAAATATGATTTCCCTCTTCAATAAAATCACCTGCTTGCGAATAATCAATAACGCTCTTTTTGTCGGCATACCGGTTCTGCTCAAAAGTGTTGATATCCTTACGATTGTCAAAAACTTCTACTTCAAAATCGAGTTCTTTGGCCATTTTGCTCAAGGCAAGACTCACATGGCCTGCACCAAAAATTAAGAGTCTGTTTTTCAATCCGGGTTGCGATGCATATTCCCATCTGCCATCGGTAACCATAGAGGTTGGATAAGCGGTATCGGCGTTTTGTTTGGAAATGTGTATTCCCTTTTCGGTAAAAACCACCACATCCTCTCTTTTGTCTTCCAAAATAGTGATGATTTCTTTTATCAAATTAACAGAGTGATTTCCTATCGGATAAAAGGCTATCCACTGGATGCCGGAGCATATCATGCCGGAGTTATCCTCTTTTGAATCGGGATGATGGTCTTGTTTTAGGATTTTGATTTCGGTATCATTATTTTCAAGCATTCTGCGGCACTGTTGCACCAGCCTGAACTCCATGTTACCACCTCCAATGGAACCCCAAATATCACCATCACCGGAAACAGCCATTTTAAATCCGGGTTTTCCTGGACTTGACCCTTCGCTTTTTATAACAATCATTAAAACAAGGTTGTATGAGGCTTTTAGTTTTTTAATGCAATTCTCCCAAAATATCATAATACTTTTTTTTAGGTTAAAATTTGTTTGGTAAGTATTTCTTTCATCTGTTTTAATTTGTTTTCATCACCCTGATGCTGCCTCAGCGCAAGGTTAAGGCTGTCAAGTTCATGCTGCACGTATTCAACAGCCCGTTGCTGCATTTCATCAATAATATGGTTAATATTGCCGGTGAGTTGTGCAATAAGCCGGTAGCTGTTTTTTTCAATTTCGTGTTGTATTTCGTTGATAAAGTGCTTTTTAAAACTGTTTCTAAACAGAGGCATGGGTATTAAAAACCAGAGCATGTCGATGTGCGAGTCGAAAGTGCGCGAAATATGAATGGGAGGCGATTGCAGGGGTGAGGCCTTTATTTCAATTTCGCCCGCAGGCATCTCAATGTTTAAAATGGTTTTGATATTGTGATTTAACCGTTCTCTGAAATTTTTAAGGTAACTGTTAAAATGGTTAAAGGCTTCGCCCGCGTGGCCGGCTATGTTGCTCCACTCCTGTAACTCAATTTGCTTGATGGTAACAACCATGGTTTCGCGTATCCACTGCTCGTACTGTTTGGTAACTTTTGCCAGATTTCCCTGCCACGAATCAAACTGCAGGCTCAGATCTGCCGAAAGCTCCTGCTTCAGGACAGGCGCATGTTGGTGTAAAAACAAATCTTTTAAAAAATCACGGGTAGCCTTTTTATAGCTGTTGCCAATTTGAAAAAGCTCTTGTTTAATATATTTAAAGTTAAGGGTTTCGTCAACAATTTGCAACTCCAGTTTTTTACGTTCATCCTCCTGCTGTTGCTGCATCTTAATGTTAATTTCAAGATAGCCAACCGTTTTTTTTGCAAGGAAACGGAGTTTATGCTCATATACTTCGCGATGTACCGAGTGAGCCTCCTGAGCCAGCGGATTAAACATTTTGCGGATAACCGACTGTTTCAATTCCTGTCCGGTGCTGCTTATAGAGTAAGGAAATATCTCAAAATCAACGGAGTGAAATTGTTGTAACTTTTCCTTTATAAAAGTATTTATCTGCTTTATATCCTCACCGTTTACCAAATCGGTTTTGCTTAGTAAAATATATACTTTCGGACTTTGTTCAACTGCTTCTTTAATCAATGCCATATCGTCTTCCGACAACGGTTGAGCAGCGCTGATTACCACAATGGCGGCTTTTATTTTTCCAAGCCAGCTAAGGGTAACCTGTGTGTTGTGTTTAAAAATGCTGCCCAGTCCGGGTGTATCAACAAGCCGCAGCGGTTCAAAAGGCTTCATCTCAGGCAAAAAAAGATCAACCACCAAAACCTCTTTTGTGTTTTCGGGGTTTTCACTTTCGCTTATAAACTCCGAAAGCCGCGATAGTTCAATGTCCTCAACACGGTGGTCTAAGTGGGTAACTCGCGCATGGGCTTGCCGGCCGTAACTTATACGCGTAACGATAGCCGTAACCGGTAAAACTCCCGTTGGGAGGATGTTGATGTTTAAAAGATGGTTGATAAATGAACTTTTCCCTGCTTTAAACCGGCCGAGGATAAGTAAGTCCAAGAAATCGCTTTCACTGTCGGCTGTTTTTATTTCGTCCAGTTGATTTAATACCGAAACCATGTTTTGCTGTGTGGCTATGGTTTCTATCTGCTTGTAAAGTGTCATGACTGATGCAGGTTTTTCAACGGGTAAAATTATCTTTTTATATTTAAATGGAAAGATTAATTTTGAAATGAATTTTCAGTCCTGTCGTTATTAAATTCGATGGGCTGTGTAACAGTCACTCTCAAAGTAATTTATCATATGAAACATCTGTTTATTATTCTTATTTTTGTTTATTCAGCCTTATTTTCAACGTCGGATGCCCAACAAACCGTCGATATTAGCCGGATGAACCATTGGGTCGATTCGGTTTACAATGCGCTTTCGATGGAGCAACGGGTAGGGCAATTGATTTTTGTCAGGGCCAATTATCCCTATCAGCCTTACCTTAAAACAGCCGGAAAATACATCAGAAAATACAATTTGGGAGGGGTCTGTTTTTTTGGTGGGGATGCCGTAGCGCAGGCAAAGCAGTTTAATGCCTGGAACAAAAAAGCCAATGTGCCGTTAATGTCAACCATCGATGCCGAATGGGGGCTGGGCATGCGACTGAAAGGTACCCTGAAATACCCGTTGCAAATGACTTTGGCTGCCATTCCCGATGATTCGCTTATCTATTTGATGGGCAGGCAAATTGGTGCGCAGTGTAAAAGGGTAGGGGTACACCTGAATTTTGCTCCGGTGGTAGATGTAAACAGCAACCCGCGCAATCCAATAATCGGAATGCGTTCATTCGGCTCCAATGCTCAAAATGTTGGCAGGCTTGGTGTGCTTTATATGAAAGGGCTGCAATATTAAGATATTATGGCCTATGCCAAAAATTTCCCCGGCCATGGCGATACCTGGCAGGATTCGCATAAAACACTTCCGGTGGTAACCGCTTCGCGCGATAAAATTCAACGCGAGGGATTGGTTCCATTTAAAAGGATGATTAAAAACGGCGTGAGCTCCATCATGATTGCGCATCTGTCGGTTACCGCTTTCGATACCCTTAAAAACCATCCTGCTACCTTATCAAAACCCATTGTTACCGGGCTGCTAAAAAATAAACTGGGTTTTAAAGGAATGGTAATTACCGATGCCCTCGACATGAGAGGCGTTACCAATAACTATGGTGCAGATAGTGTTTCTTATCTCGCTTTTGAAGCAGGAAACGATTTATTGCTGATTCCCGATGATGTTCCTTCAGCCGTTAAAACCATTACCGATGGAATTAAGGAAGGAAGAATTCCCCTAAGCCGGTTGGAAGAGAGTTGTAAAAAGATTCTCAAATACAAATACCTGTCAGGTGCCTGGAAACGACAAAAGATAGCCACAAAAAACCTGATGAGCGACCTCCACAAGCCTGAGTATAAAGCTTTGGCCGACAAGCTATTCTCGCAATCGATTACGTTGGTAAAAAACCAAAACGACCTGTTGCCACTGAACAGGGATAAAAAGAAAACCCTGTTGTTGGTAATCGGCGAAACCGAAACAACACCTTTTGAAAAAGCATTGACGGGTGTAAAAATCAAAAAAACCATTCACCTGTCGCATCATGCCACTCAAAAAGATATCAAGCGGGTTTTGAAAACAGCTCGTAAATGCGACCGTACCATTGTGGCGGTTTTAAATACCAATATTTTGGCATCCAAACATTTTGGAATCACCAATACCGATGTAAAACTGGTGGATTCGCTGGCACAGCTAACCAGGGTTGTACTTGATGTGTTTGCAAGTCCCTATTCGCTGGCCTATTTTAAAAATCTTGACAAAATACCTGTGGTGTTGATGTCGTATCAGGAAAAACCGGCGAGCCAAAAAGCTTCTGCTGCCATTATTAACGGACTAAAAAAACCAGTTGGTAAACTTCCGGTAACCATTGCGGGATTTGAAGCCGGAACGGGCATTGTTAATATGCACACTACGATGGATTATGTAAAACCGGAAAAGCTGGGTATCAATCCGGAAATTTTAAAAAAAATAGATTCAACAGCCCTTAACGGTATTAAAATAGGTGCCTTTCCGGGATGTCAGATATTGGCTGCCAAAGACGGCCATATTTTTTACGACAAAACTTTTGGATATCAAACCTACGAGAAGAAGCAGCCGGTACAAAAAGAAGATGTTTACGATTTGGCTTCGTTAACCAAAATTTTAGCTACTACTATTTCGTTGATGAAGCTCGAAGAGACGGGCCGCATTGATTTACGTAAAAAAATGGAGACCTATCTGCCCATGCTGCGCGGAACCAACAAAGAAGACCTGAAATTCAGAGAGGTGCTTACCCATCAGGCGGGTTTGATGGCCTGGATACCCTATTACGATTCAACCCTGCGGGATTATGGCCCCGACACATCTATTTATCATACAACCATTTCCGAAGATTATCCGGTACGCGTTGCCAACCATATGTATATCAAAAAAAATTATAACCACGAAATATATCGCGAGCTGCTAAATTCACCCATGAGCACGGAAAAGGTATATCATTACAGCGATCTTGGTTTTTATCTGTTCAGAACCATGATTGAAAACATCACCAATACCCCTTTGGAGGTGTTTGTTCAGCAACAGTTTTATCAGCCAATGGGGCTGAACCGTTTAACCTATCTGCCACGGCAGAAATTTCCATTAAAACAGATTGCGCCTACCGAAAACGACACTGTTTTTAGAAAACAGGTTTTGCGGGGTGATGTGCACGACCAGGGTGCTGCTATGCTGGGTGGCGTTTCGGGACATGCCGGCCTGTTTGGCAATGCCGAAAATGTTGCCGCTGTGATGCAGATGTTGCTGAATGGAGGCGTTTACAACGGACGGCAGTATTTAAAAACCGAAACCGTTAAAAAATTCACTGCCTATCAGTTTCGCGAAAACGATAACCGCCGCGGACTTGGCTTTGACAAACCGCTGTACGAGTACGAAGATCACCGAACCAACTGCAAAAGTACTTCGCCCGCCAGTTTTGGCCATTCGGGCTTTACCGGCACCTATACCTGGGCCGATCCTGCCAACGGCCTGGTATATGTATTTATCTCAAACAGAGTCTATCCCGATATGCATAACCATAAAATTTCCGATATGGATATGCGTACAAACATTCATCAGCTTTTTTACGATGCACTGCCGAAATAATTTAATGATACAAATCTTCATTTAATTCCGTAAAAAATTCTGTTTCCCGGATGTTTTGAAAGAGTCAGCACTTTGTTATTTGAAAAGAGGTTGTGAAAATTGTCTTCAAGTACTTTTGCCTTTTGCTTTGATTCAAAATCGTACAACAAAAAATTGTATAAAACCATTCCCGAAGGCGATAAACGGTTGTAAACTTTTTGAAGAAAACCGGAGGCCAAAAATTTTTCAGGGGTTCTGAAATCGATAAACAGGTCAATTACCACAAGATTGTAAAAAGCCGTATCGTTTTCCACAAAGTCAGCAGCATCGGCAATGTGTAATGTCAGATTTTTTAAAGCATCAAGATTAAAATACTTTTTTGCCAGCTCAACTACCTGTTTATCAATTTCTACACCGGTAATGGCACAGTTGCAGCGGTTTTCGTTTTGTAAGATGTGTGCAACGCTGCCGGCACCAAATCCCAGAATAAGTACCTTTTTTATTTTGTCATAATCAGGGTTTAGCTGACTGAAAGTTTCGCTAAAAACCTCATGCAGTGATCCGAAAGAGTAATTAACATTGGGAGCATTTAAAATATATTGTTTTCCGTTACGAATCACATCCAACCTGTTGTACGATGACTGTACTGTTTCCACCTTTGTGTGGCCTGAAAAGAGGTTTTTGCCGGTTCTTTTCAGATAATTAAAAAAGGCAGCTATCTGCGTCATATTATTTATTGGATAATGATTTTTCTGCTGCCCGTTAGCCTGCTGTTTTTGCTTATTCTTAAAAAGTAAATGCCGGCAGGCAGTTTATCGCGGCGGAGCGTAACAGATTGGCTTTTGATGTTTTTAAATGATCTAGCTATCTGCCCATACGAGTTGTAAAGGACAATGTTACAGCCTGATAAGCCATTAGTAGTTTTAATGGTTGTCTCCGTAGTAAACGGATTTGGATAAACGGTAATTTGGGTATTGCCTGAAGTCTCATCTATTCCGGAACACTGCCACAAAGCGGCTGCATAAGTAACAATATCGTCAATCATCCATCCTTCTCTGCCATTTGATGCCGAATCGGAGGTAAAGGTAAATTTAATCATCAGGCTGTCGGGTGAAATAACAATGGAATCCGATTTCACCGGCATCCACCATTGCCAGTAAAAGGTTGAAAGTATCCATCCGTTTGATGCTCCCGTAATATTTAATTCATGTTTCGATGTTGAATCACCGTTCAGATGATAATCATAATCCCAGAAAAAATAGGTTCCCTCAAAATTATCGACCATAGTATCGGATACAATAAGCCACGATTTTCCACCATCGTAAGAGGCTTCAATGGTTCCTTTACTCATCGAATCCATATCATATTTATGCCGGAATGACATTGATGAAAGACAGGTTTTTGTGTATGGAGACCTGATAATATACAAAAAAGAGGAGTTGTTCCCCGACGGGTAATTATGAACGGAATCGGTTATAATTGCTTTTTCCCCGCTGTATGCAGAGTCGAAAATTATTTTAGCCGGTTTTGCTATCTGCCAGATGTTTTGAGCCGCAGTGTCAATAACAATGGCTGTATTGGGAGTTTCAAAGGTAATGGAATCATACTGTTGGGCATTTAAATATTGCCCTGACAATGCTATCAATGCAAAAACAACAAAAAAGAGAAATGATTTTTTCATAATAATAAATTTTTTTTGATAGTACGTTGATTTATTTTTCTTTTCGCTATACTAAGCTATTGAAATTCGATACTGTTCACAAAGGTAGTTATTTATAAAGTTCTTTGCAAGAAGTTAAAAGATAATCATTTTACAAAGTTATTTTTTAATAAATTACGGGGTTAGGCTTCATGTAAAAATAGTACATTCTTTCTTAACCTATTTTAAAAAGATACTTTCAAAAAAAACCCGTTTCTTTGTAAAAAAAAGTAAAAAAATTATGTCGAAAAAAACCAAAAATTCTTTTATGTGGGTGTTGGCCGTTATATTAACGGTGGGCATTGCAATTTACCAGCGAACCACAGGGCCTACTTGGCCTGTTTCGGGTGAAGTAACCGTAGGGAACGAAAGTGTAGCATTTAAACTGCTGACAAGCCATGGTGGTGCCGGGGGGGCTCCGGTTAGTGTAACGGTTGGCGATAAATCCGTTGTGGGCGAGGTAACCTATAAGCGCTATAAAAGTTACGACAAATTAACCACCGTGCCCATGCAACGCAAAGGTGATACGCTTGTTATGAAACTGCCGCACCAGCCCCCGGCCGGAAAAGTAGAATATACGGTAACCCTGCGTCGGGGTGACAAGGCCTATAAACTTACCGGTGAGCCTGTTGTACTTCGATACAAAGGGGCTGTCCCATTAGGCATATTAATTCCGCATATTTTCTTTATGTTTTTGTCAATGCTGTTCGGCATGCGTGTTTTACTTGAAATTATCACCGGAGGAGATAAAACGGCTTACCTTGCGAAGTTAATTACCATTACGGTGTTTGTCGGCGGACTGATTTTAGGCCCCATTGTTCAAAAATATGCCTTTGGAGCTTACTGGACAGGATGGCCTTTCGGACATGATATGACTGACAATAAAACCATTTTTATGTTTATCTTTTGGGCTATTGCCTGGTGGCGTCTGAAAAAAAACCCGTTGAACAAAGTATGGCCGCTTATTGCCGTTATAGTTATGTTTGCTGTTTATTTGGTGCCACACAGTACCCTGGGCTCCGAAATTGATTATACCAAACAACCGGCAAAAACAGAACAAACACAACCATGATTACCTATTTTATTATAGCAGCTACCGCGATTATTTCAATCTTGGCATTTCAAAATCCGGAGTTGATGGAAAAGCTGAAGTTTAATGCTTACTACATTAAATACAAAAAACAGACGTTCAGGTTTTTTACTTACGGACTGGTACATGCAGGATGGATGCATCTGATTGTTAATATGTTTGTACTTTGGTCCTTTGGCGAAATTGTAGAAAATTTTCTAAGTCAGCATTTAGGGTTTAAAGGGGAGGTTTATTTTTTGTTGCTCTATTTGGCCGGCCTTATTTTCTCAACATTGGTTGATTTCAGAAACAACAAGGAAAACATATATTACAATGCCGTGGGAGCTTCCGGTGCTGTTTCGGCGGTTGTGTTTGCCAGTATATTGATATATCCCGGAGGAAGTATTTTTGTCTTCCCCATTCCCATTCCCATTCCATCCTGGCTGTTTGGTATCCTATACCTGGTTTATTCGGCCTATATGGCCAGGCGCGGAACGGACAATGTAGGACATACGGCACACTTTTGGGGTGCAGTGGTTGGTGTTGTTTTTATGCTGATTACAGCCCCGTCGGTTTTTAGCAGTTTTTTTAGCTATTTTATTGGGTAAAAATTTCAGATAAAATTATAATGATAAATATTAAGGCAAAACCGTTTATAAAATGGGCAGGAGGTAAAAATCAGTTACTGACAGAGATTGATAATGTAATTTAGGCGGTATAAATGAATTTACGGTTAGATATAAATTTGGTCAGTGAGTATAAAAGTAATGCTCAGATAGCACGTGTATTAACTGAAGATTGGCTAATGAATAACGGGAAACCAGTGATTGAAATTGATACAGAAGTATAGTTATTTATAAACTCCGTAAAAGCCACTTTAATTTTATACTATTCTTACAAGACACAAAATAGATGAAAACCAAGGCTAAAGGTGTTGCTTTTGTTTGAAATAAGTTGTATTAATGAAGTGCCAAAAATTATGATTAAATCTAAATATCCAAATCTGAAAAATACAGAAGTAAAATACAAGGTTTCAAGGAACCAAAACAATTGGAACTGCA
>CAYVWX010000111.1:0-9947 GCA_964455635.1 uncultured Lentimicrobiaceae bacterium
ATAATTTTGTTACCCTGTGGAATTTGAAAACTATTCCACGGGGTGAATTTGATATTCTATTTTTTATGTTTTGTCATGATTTTCGGCTTTGCCATCGAAAATCACGCCAAAACGGGTCTTGTTTTATTTTCTTTACCCCGGGTTAACACCCGAGGCTATAAATATTACGCTCCTAACGGAGCTTTTTAATCATGTTGCTATGTCGAATTTTCGACATGGATGTTTCATGTGTTTGTCATTTTATTTACCCTGTGGAATTTGAAAACTATTCCACGGGGTAATTTGATAATTTGTTTTTTGTTTTGTCATAATTTTTAGATTCCGCCCTGAAAGGGCAATCTGTTTCAACAAAAGGCATCGCCTTTTGATTTTCAACTAAATTTATCATGCGCCCTGAAAGGGCAGCATAAATATCGTAGCTTGTAAATAATCATGCTTATGTGTGTTTTTTGCCGCCATGAATGTTTCATGTTATTTATTTTTAAAAAGCGTTACCAAAAGTAAGTAATAAAACAATAAGCGGGATTGTTTTTAACCGGAATAAAGCCAGTTGTATAACATTTCACGGCCATAATCCGTCATCATCGACTCAGGATGAAAAAAGAGCCCTGTAACATCTAATTGTTTGTGGGCAACCGCCATAATAAGGCCAAGCTCATCGTTTACCAAAATGTTTAACTCTTCCGGAAAAGTTGCTTCATCAACATACCACGAATGATAATGGCCTATATTAAAAGTTGCCGGAAGGTTTTTAAAAATATAATGGGGTTTTGCAAGCGTTGCTTTGTTGCGATAGCCATGCAACGGGTTTACCAGTTTAAAATGCTTTCCTCCAAACAGTTCAACAATGGCTTCCTGTCCGAGACAAATGCCCAGTACAGAAGCTTCCCGATAATGTTGTTGCAAATATTGCATCAGTTGCCCGGCTTCGGAAGCAAGGCCCGGCCCGGGAGAAATCAACACTTTATCGTAATGGTTTTTCAAATCTAAAAGCCTGTCGTTTTTTACAATAATAAATTGTTGAACTCCCGCCTGTTTTACAAGCTGCACAAGGTTATAGGTAAACGAATCGTAATTATCAATAATAAGAAGGTTCAAAATTTTTTGTTTTGTAAAAAGAGGTGCAAACTTATGCCTTTTTTTAAAAAGCTTACTTTTGGCCCCAATTAAAAAACGGATATTCGTGAAGCAGGCAGCAACAATTATGAACACCCTTGGAAAAGAAAAAAAACCTTTTCTGTTTATTATCGACTATGCCATGCTGCAGCCGCTGGTGATTCCTTTGGATAAGGTTGATGCCTCCGAGATTTTATTTGATGTTGCCGGAATTACAAATGTTAAAAAAACAGCTGTAACAAACAAAAAACTGTTGTTTAGCTGGACACCCGTTCCCAAAGATGTTTATTGTAAGGCTTTTGAAAATGTTCAATTTCACATCAGGCGCGGCGATTCGTTTTTACTGAACCTGACCATGCCGGCTTATATTAAAACAAACTATTGTTTAAAAGATATTTTTTATCGCAGCAAAGCCAAATACAAACTTTGGATTAAAAACAAACTGGTGGTTTTTTCTCCCGAAATATTTATCAAGATAGACAAAGGCATTATCAGCTCGTTTCCCATGAAAGGAACCATGGACGCTTCGTTGCCGGATGCCGAAAAAAGGTTGCTTTCCAGCGAAAAGGAGCTTTCCGAACATTATACCATAGTAGATTTAATTCGCAACGATTTAAATATGATTGCCGAAAAAGTAAAGGTTACCCGTTTTCGGTATCTCGACAGGTTAAAAACACATAAAGGAACATTGTTGCAAATGAGCTCGGAAATTACAGGCATCCTTCCGGATGATTATGCCGGACACATCGGCACCATCATACATAAACTGCTTCCGGCAGGTTCAATATCAGGAGCTCCCAAAAAAAGAACAATGGAAATAATTGAAGAAACAGAAGTTTATAACCGTGGATACTACACAGGGATCTTCGGGGTGTTCGACGGGGTTAACCTCAACAGTGGTGTAATGATACGTTTTATGGAACAAACGCCTGACGGGCTGATTTACAAAAGCGGAGGAGGTATTACGGCTCACAGCAACTGTAATGACGAATATCAGGAATTAATTGATAAGATTTATGTTCCCTTTGCTTGAAACCATACGGTTTGAAAAGGGTGTTTTTAGCAACACCGGATATCATCTGAGGCGCATGCAGCAGTCGGCCGAAGCATACCTCGGAAAATCTTTACAATTTGATTTTTATAAATTGTTGGAAAAGGCGGGCCAAACTGCAAACAACAAAGACAAGTTGTTTAAATTCAGGTTACTTTACTCGGCAGAGGCTTACCGGTGGGAGTTTTTAAAATACTCGTTACCCCGCCTTAAAACCCTGAAAATAATTGAAGACAATACCATTGACTACCGTTACAAATATTCCGACAGAAGCCGGCTGAACCGGTTACGGCAACTGCGTGCCGATGCCGACGATATACTAATTGTAAAAAACGGAGCTGTTACCGACACCTCTTTTGCCAACATTATTTTTTATGACGGCACAAAATGGATAACTCCGAAAAGCCCTTTGTTACGCGGCACACAACGTGCTTATTTGATTGAGCGGGGTCGCCTTACCGAAGAAACAATTTTATTTTCCGATATATTTACATTCCGGCAGGCACGAATAATTAATGCCATGATACGTTTTGAGGATGCCGTAACAGTATATATTGTTTCCTGAACAGGGGTGTTTAAATCAAAAAGAAAGATTCGGCTTACCCCTCTCATTTTCCGTTTCATTTACACTAAAAGCAACGATTATTGTCTTTTCTTTGTCAACAAAACTAATATCAATAATTATATTTCTTATTAAAATTAATTTATGAAAAATTTCAAATTATTACTTTTTTCCACCGTTTTAATTGCGTTTGCTTTTTCCATCAATTTAGCTGTTAGCGGAGGTAAAATTACCGAACGTCAGAAACGAGCGAAAGTTAACCGTAAAATCGACAACATTAATTACTGGGTACAGTTGGCCGAAAAAGGATATGTTCCTTTCAACGCTTACAACCGGGCTGCACCGGCAACTTTTACCGGAAGTAAAATAAAAGCTTTTAGTGTTATTACCGAAGATTCGCCCGATGTACCGGTAACAACTGAAAATTCAACACAAAGCGAAAACTCAATTTTTGTTGATCCTAACAACGAAAAAAATGTTTTAAATTCCAACAACTCAACACCTAATCCCGCTACGGGCGTGTACGGTGCCAACGATTTATTTACCCTTGATGGTGGTGAGTCGTGGGATGGTGAAATACAGGGTGCCGGCGAAGGAAACTCGGGCGACCCCACTACGGCCATTGGAAGAAACGGCAGATGGTTTGTTAATTACATCGACGGAGGATCCAATTACGGAGGGATGGGAATTTCTTATTCCGACGATCAGGGAAACACCTGGACTCCGGTAAACATTGCACCCAACCCGGGTCAGCTGGCCGATAAAAACCATATGTGGATTGACAACAGCCCCGCCAGTCCTTACCAGGGAAATATTTATGTAGCATGGACTGATTTTGGCGGAACAAACGACTACCATGTTGTTATTTCATACTCATCGGATAACGGTGAAACATGGAGCCCGTTGAAAGAAATCAGCAGTGGCGCAAGCACGGCCTTTAGTCATGGTGTAAACCTTACAACAGGCCCCAACGGCGAAGTTTATGCCGTTTGGGCTATTTACGAGGGATCGGGGCTTACGGAAAGTGCCATAGGTTTTGCCAAGTCGTTGGACGGCGGGCAAACATGGTCGGCTGCCAAAGCCATCGACAACATTCACGGTATTAGAGACGACGGCGTTTCAAAAAATATGCGAACTGCCTCTTTTCCTGTTGTCGAATGCGACATCAGCGATGGTGAATACCGCGGTAACCTATACATTAACTGGGTTAACAAAGGGGTTCCCGGTGTTAATTCCGGTAACGATATTGATGTATATGTAATGGCCTCTTCCGATGGAGGAGCCTCATGGAATACACCCGTAAGAGTTAATCAGGATGATGCGGGACAGGGAAAACAGCACTACTCATCATGGATAACCTGCGACCCCTCAAACGGTATTGTAAGTGCAATTTTTTACGACGACAGGAATGTAAGCAGCTCGCAAGCCGAGGTATATTGCGCCAACTCATACGACGCAGGCCAAACATGGGAAGATTTTAAAGTAAGCGATGTATCTTTTACACCTTCACCCATTCCCGGCCTGGCCAATTCCTATTTTGGCGATTACATTGGTATTACAGCCAACAACGGAATAGTATATCCGGCATGGACCGATAACAGAACCGGAACAGCCATGACTTATGTTTCTCCGTTTGAAACAAACTCGCTTAGCAAACCCTATAATTTATCGGCGGTAGTAACCTTTGAAACAGGCGCCTGTAATCTGATTTGGCAATACGACACGGCGGCAAACTTTCAGTATTTTAATATTTATCGCGACGGAAACCTTTTGGGAACGACTACCGATACGACCTATAGCGATATGCTGCCGGAGTACAACTACTATCAATATAAAGTTACGGCCTACTATGGTGAAGATTTTGGCGGTGAATCGAGTGCGGTAAAAGTAAACACGCAATGGGGCGATGCTCACATTGCTGCTTCCACCGAAACCATTTACCAAAAAATTCTGGTGGATTCAACTGAAAACCAACAATTTTGGCTTTACAATACCGGTCAACTGCCACTCAATGTTAACCTACATCCCATTTACACTCAGGAGGCTAACGGTGCCGATTATTGTCAGGCATCGGGTGGCGGCGACGAGTATATCAGTCGTGTCAGGCTGGGCGATTACATCAACGAATCGGGTGAAGACGGTTATGCCGATTATACCGATTTAGATTGGAAAATGAACCTAAACGACGCGTTGCAACTATATGTAACCAACGGTAACGGATATAGCGACGACCAGTGCGGCGTATGGATTGACTGGGACGGAAACGGTGTGTTCGACGATGAACCGGTAACCATTTACAACTCTCCCGGAACAGGCCCCTATATGGCTGTTGTAATGCCTCCGGCAAACGCCAAGGTAGGCAATATAAGAATGCGCATCAGAATTACCTATACAGGTAATGTAGATCCTTGCGGAACAACTCAATATGGTGAAGTGGAAGACTATTCCATTAACATTGCCTGGCTGAATAATACGCCTGCCATTGACACCATTGCTCCCGGCGACTCGGCTATGATTGATTTAAGCTTCATGGCAAACGGAACAACACCCGGCAGTTATTTTGCCGATTTAAACATTGCTTCCAACGACCCTGTTTTTGCCGAGAAAAACATTCCCGTTACCATGGATGTTTATCAGTTTTTTGCCGACATTACAGCCTCCTCACAGGGAATTTGTATGGACGAAACCGATTCGGTTAACCTGTTGGTTAATCCCATCGGAACCTTTGACACCTTAACTTACCAATGGTACTCTTCTGCCGGTGCTATGACCAACATTTCTAATTCGGTTAACATATTACCCGAAACTTCTACATGGTATTTCGTTACCACTGCCGACACACTCGGAAATAGTTACACCGATTCGGTGTTAATAGAGGTTTATGACAGTCCTGTAGTCAATCTTGGTACCGACAGCACCCTTTGCTGGTCGGGTGGTGAACAGCTTGTGCTTGATGCGGGTAATACGGGCTCAACCTACTTGTGGTCAACCGGAGAAACTACACAAACCATTACCCTACAGGAAGAAGCCGGTTCGGGAAATAAAACCTATTGGGCCGAAGTTACCAACGAACATGGCTGCGTAAGCCGCGATACCGTGGATATTAATTTTGCCATGTTGCCCGGGGTGAACCTTGGAAACGATACCTCTTTTTGTGCCCAGGACGGAACAGGTATTATTTTGGATGCCGGCAATCCTGGAGCAACCTACAACTGGTCCACCGGCGATGTTACTCAAACACTTACGGTTGACACCCTTACTTTAGGTTACGGATTACACGAGGTTTCGGTTGAAGTAGTTACTGCCGACGGTTGCTCTTCCACCTCCGGTATTTCCGTAGAACTTAAAAATTGTACAGGAATTAACAGTCCTGAAGGTATTACCAAAGTATCGGTTTACCCGAATCCGGGTAACGGAAGGTTTAACCTTGATATAAGTACTGCTTCGTACCAAAAGGCCGACCTGCTGGTTTTAGACAATCAGGGAAAAATAGTTTTTCAAAAAATCAATATTTCTCTTGAAGGCCAAAAGCTGATTACCATCGACCTTTCCGGCAAAGCTTCGGGAGTATATCAGTTGTTAATAAAAGGAGAAAACGGTTTAATAAACAAAAAACTGATTCTCCGGTAATTTAGCGTTAAATAGTTTAATTAAACCCCGGAAAGTTGTCAGGCAACCTTTCGGGGTTTTTTGGTTGTCAGTGTAATCCAAAGGATAACAAGTATTAATCCCATAAAAAAATTAAAATTTATTAAATTATTATTAACATTTAATTAATTTTGGAACAAATAATTAAAATCACACGTCTATGAAAAAATTAATCTTTACTTTTTTTGCAACAATTTTATTTGTTGCTACCTATGGCCAGCAAATTCCCAGAGAAAATGTGCTGGTAGAAATAGGTACCGGTACCGGTTGTCAATATTGTCCCGGGGCAGCAATGGGCCTCGACGATTTATATGCCAATGGCGACCCTGTTGCCGGCATCGAATACCATTCGTATAATAGCAGCGACCCTTTTAATACACCGGAAGCTGCTCAGCGTACCTCCTATTATGGTATTACGGGTTATCCTACAGCCAAATTTGATGGCTCCTACGGTACAGTTGAAGGCGGTAGCCATTCCTCATCCATGTATGGTTCATATTTACCCAAAGTAAATGCCCGTATGCAGGTTCCAACCTCTTTTGGTATCGATATTTCAGGAAGTGCCGTTGGCGACCTTTGGACCATTACCATTACCGTAACAGAACACGAAACCTATTCCGGCGGGCCTTTAAAAGTTCGCTTTGCTTTATGTGAGTCGGGCATCCCTTACGTATGGCAGGGCCAAAACACTATCGACCATACCGAAAGGACCATGGGCTCCGGTGGCTCCAACGGAATGGATATCGATTTTTCAAACGGATCGGTACAGCAGGTTACAACAACTTTTAACTTTAACAGTTCCTGGGTTGAAGACAGTTGCGAGGCCATTGCCTGGATACAGGATGACGGCAACAAGCGGGTACTTCACAGTATCGGTAAAATGCTTCCTGATTTAGGCCCTTCAGTGCCTTCGTTTATGGCTGATTTTACTGCCGACGACACCACTTTATGTGGCATGGGAAGCGTACATTTTACCAATACAAGTTATGGCGACCCCATCTCATACCATTGGACGTTTGAAGGAGGGTACCCCGACCAGTCGTGGGATGAAAATCCTGTTATCTTTTATCAATACAATGGCAGCTACGACGTAAGACTTATTATTTCGGATGGTACCCAGGTTGATACCGCCTTTAAAGCAGATTATATTGTTGAAACAGAACCTCCAACGGTTACTTTCTCGGCTGTTCCCACCCTTTGTAACCAGGGCGACGATCCATATCTTTTATCGCAAGGTAAACCGGATGGCGGCTTTTATACCGGCAATTTTGTTTCCGACAGTATGTATTTCCACCCGACTCAATCGGGCGTGGGTAATTTCCCGGTAACCTATACTTATACCGATGAAAACGGATGCTCGGGTGATGCCAATCAAACCATAACGGTTGATAACTGTGTTGGGGTTTCCGAAAATGAAGCAGGTGTTGCCATTGAAGTGCTGCCAAACCCCAACAACGGACAATTTAAAATTAACCTTAACGCTGTTGATTTTAACAATGCTACCGTTACTGTGATGGATGCCCTTGGTAAAAAAGTTTATCAGGAGAGCAACATTAACATTCAGGGTTCTTATTCAACCCGGGTTGATTTAAGCAGTAATCCCCAGGGAGTTTATTTCATTGTTGTGTCAGGAAATAATAAAATGTTTACCCAAAAGGTGATGTTGACAAAATAACCACATCATAATATTATAATAAAAACCTGCCCTGAAATATCAAGGCAGGTTTTTTTTGTTTTCAGACTAACCCCTGATGATGAGACCGGCAGGATTTTTAACCAGGGGGGGTAAAAATTCCAAATAACAAAAATTCAAAAAACAAATAAATTCCCGCAAGCTCGGCAGGATTTGTAATCCTGCCGATGAGAACAAAACGGCTTGCGGTGATTGTAAGGAAACCATTCATGAATGGTTTCTACGTTTGGTATAATGTAATTTATGTTGTGCTAATTGTTTTTGGCACTTCAATTAATAATCATCAGATTTTGTGAAAAAAACTGCAAAACCCGCCTTTATTTTTTAATGAATCTTTTTGTAAAATTGCCTTTGCCTGAAGTCAGTTTTATAAAATAGATTCCCGCGGGCAAATTTGAAACATCAATGTGTTGTATATCATGTGTTTCCCTTAATTTATTACCATCTGCACCATAAATAATTGCCGTTGCATAATTGCCGTTGATTAATATTTTATCACTTACGGGATTTGGATAAATTATTAGCTGTTGTTCAGGGTTTTCGCTAACGGAAACAAAAATATCAACGTAAACAGATGTTGTGTCCCAGCTGGTAAGATTGTTTAATACCATTTCGGTAACTTTATACCTTCCGCTTGTTAAAAACTCATGAACAGGATTTTGCTTATCAGAAAAACTGCCGTCGCCAAAATCCCAGTGCCATTGCGTTGCTCCGGTACTGTAATCGAAAAAAGTATAAACATTTTCAAATCCTGTGGATTGAAAAGAGGCGGAAGGTTTGTGCACCGAGTAATAAAAGGTATCGACCTTGGCAAAAATGGTATCCCAATAGTTGTTAGGCCCCATATTACCCCACATGCCATTGTTGGCTCCGTAAAATTCGTGACCGGCTCCGAAAACAAAATAGGTTTCCGGCTGAAATCCATAATTTTCAAGTTGTTGCGAAACGGGTAAGCTGCCGTATGTCTCCGGAAATCCGTTATAGCCAAAAGGATGTCCCACATCGAAATAAACCGTTTCGTCGGCTGTACCGTGCGCCAAAAACAGAGGTAACGAATCGGTGTCAACAATCAGGTTTGTATCTTTTAGAGCACCCCAAAGAGAAACCACGGCATCGGCTTTTCCCGAATGAGCATAGTTGTTTCCCGAGCAGTCTAAACAGCCTAAATCAGGAGGGTTGAAAGTCTCCGGAGGTCGTTCCGCTTCCGTATCCATAAACATATTTTGCAATCCCATAAAACTACCTGCGCTGCTTCCTAAAAGATATATCTGATTTGTGTCAACACCATATTGCACGGCAAACTCTTTAAAAAACCTAACGGCTGCCCTGCTATCCTGTAATCCACGGTAAACTGCTCTTATGGAGCTGGAGGTGCTAAGCACATTCATGCCCAACCGGTAATCGATGGATGCGGCAACATAACCCCTGTGTGCCAGTGAGTCGCAAAAATCCACCATATCATCGTTTTGGCGGGTTCCCGACAAAAACGAACCCGAATGGGCACAAATAATCAGTGGGCGAGCGGTTAAAGTGTCGCCGTACGGCGTATAAATATCCACAAGCAAATCCTGATTAAAGGTGTTGCTTTCACTAAAATAAGGAAATGTTAATGCCGGGGCATTCCCGTAAACAACACCGGTATCAACTACTATGGAATCGAAAACCGCATGATAATACCGGTTGTTGTATGGCAATTGTGCATCGGCTGTAAAAACAAACAGTATTTGTATGAGGGAAAAAAAATATAATTTTTTCATGTATTTATAATTTTATTTACCCTGTGGGATTTGAAAACTATTCCACCGGGTGAATCTGTTAATACGTTTTTTATGTTTTGTCATGATTTTCGGCTTCGCCATCGAAAATCACGCCAAAAC
>CAYVWX010000112.1:0-9938 GCA_964455635.1 uncultured Lentimicrobiaceae bacterium
GTAACAAGTATTACTGAACGTATTATTGCAGGTACGCACGAGCGTATTCGCCCTATTTTACTTACAGCACTTGCTGCCATGTTTGGTTTTTTACCCATGGCCGTTTCCGGTTCTGCAGGCGCTGAAGTACAACGTCCTTTAGCTACAGTTGTTATTGGCGGGCTTATCAGTGCAACATTTCTTACTCTGGTAATAGTGCCCATACTGTACGCATTGGTTGAAACACGTGCTCAAAAAAGAAAAAAATATAAGGTAACTGCTAAAACTTTATCGGTTGTGGCTTTAATTATTACAAGCTTTGGGGCAGGTGTTCCGCTTAAAGCTCAATCTGTTGACTCGCTTCCTTCTGTAAGTCTTGAAAGGGCCGTTAAAATGGCAATAACAAACTATCCCGCACTTAAAGCGGCACATCTTGAAATAAAAAGTCGCAAAGCCTTGAAAAAAACAGCCTGGAATATGGGAAATACCGAAATTTCTACCGGAGCTGAAGAGGTGGGTAATAATACTTCAGAGGGTATTTACAATATCTTCAATATACGGCAACAGTTTGATATTTTTGGTGTTAATGCCAAAAACAGGGTGGCAGACGTGCAGGTTGATTTGTCGGAAATTATGCTGGATTTAAGCAGCCTTGAAATAAAAAGAGCGGTAAGTATTGCCTGGGGCGATGTGCTTAACACCAAAAACAGATTCCGGTTGTATGAAAAGTTGGATTCATTGTTTCAAAAGTCGCTACATGCGGCAAAAATCCGTTACGAAACACAAGCCATTTCACATTTGGAATATTTGTCAATTAGCAATCAGGCAAAACAGATAACCATTGTAAAAGAGAAATATTATCGTGATTTTTTAATTGCTCTGAGGAATTTGAACAAATGGTTTGTGAGTGATACCATTTACACGGTCAGCAATTTGCAAAGTAATTTTTATAAAAAACCTTTGCTTAATGTTTCCGATTCTGTTGTTAATCATCCCCTTTTGCAGCTTTATAATCAGAATATATCACTGGCTGACGCAAAATACAAAAGAGTAAAATCAGGCTTTGCTCCGGTTTTGTCAGGTGAGTATGGAAGTCAGAAAATTGGCAATCAAAAAGGCTTCTATCAGTATCAGGTTGGAATAAGCATTCCTTTAATATTTCCGGCTCAATGGGGAAAGTTGCAATCGGCAAAAATAAAAAAACAGATTGCCGTTGAAAACTATCAACAAAAGAAAATTGAGGTACAATCGGCATATTTGAATCTGTTCGATGAGTATCAAAAGTGGCTTTTAACCTGGCACTATTATTATAATGAGGCACTGCCGACTGCTCTTGAACAAAAAAACGGGGCTGTTCTTGCTTATCGGCAAGGTGCCATTAATTATACAAGTTTTCTGCAAAATATTCGTGATGCCGTTCAGGTAGAGCTTGAAACACAGGCTGCTTTTGCCAACTACCTTAAAGCCCGTTTTAATCTTGAATATTTTATAAATGTTAAACGATAGCCAACAAAAATATATAATTCGATGAAACATCCATGTTGAAGTTTCGACACATAGTAACATGATTAAAAAGCTCCTTTAGGAGCGGAATATTTTTAGCCTCGGGTTTTAACCCGGGGTAAAGAAAAACCCAAGACCTGTTTTGGTGGGATTTTTGCCGCATGGCAAGCAAAAATCATGACAAAACAAAACGCAATATATCAAGTAATTACAAAATTATAAACAGATGAAAACAAATAAAAAAGTTAATGTTAAAACAATGCTCATTGCAGGTTTAATCCTGCTGGCAGCTTCTTCCTGTAAACAACAGTTAAAACCGGAAGCTGAAAACAAGCCGGAAACAACAGAAGAGGCTGAAGGCCTTACACAGGTTGTACTCACCGGTAAACAGGTTGCCGCTTTGTCCATTAAAGCCGACACCATGCCTAAATACAGCTTTAAAGATGTGGTTATGGTTAATGGATATCTGAATGTTCCTCCGCAAAACAAAGCTTCGGTTACCGCTGTAATAGGTGCAAATGTTGCTTCCATTAATGTTTTTGAAGGTGATAAGGTAGCCAAAGGGCAGGTTATTGCATATCTTCAACATCCAAACCTCCTGGATGTGCAAACCGAATATATAAGTACCCTTAATCAAATGATTTTTAAGGAAAAGGAGTATCAGCGGCAGAAAAAGCTTTTTGAAGAAAATATATCGTCAGGAAAAGATTATCAAAAGGCACAGTCCGATTATTTTATGCTGAAAGGGGATGCTTTAAATTTGAAAGCCAAGCTTAAACTTTTACAAATGGATCCCGAAAAAATTGAAAATGGCAAAATTTACGAAAAAGTACCTGTAATCAGCCCCATAGAAGGTTATATCGAAAAAGTTGAAATCAAAACAGGCCAGTTTGTGGAGCCGCAGAAACCTATGTTTGAGGTAATAAACACCAACAAAGTTCATGCCGACCTGATGGTGTTTGAAAAGGATGTTTACAAGGTTAAAACCGGCCAAAAGGTGTTTTTTACCATAGAGTCTGCTCCCGGTAGAATGATGCGGGCGACCTTGTTTGCCGTTGGAAAAACTTTTGAACAGAATCCTAAAGCTGTGCATGTACATGCCGAAATAGACAACAAACAAGGTGTTCTAATACCGGGCATGTACATTACAGGACGAATTGCTACCAACCATAAACTTGAAGATGCGATACCTGATGAAGGAGTTGTTGTTGAAGATGGAAAATCGTACATTTTTACCGCTGAAAAAAGTAATAACAGCTGGATATTTACCCCCGTTGAAATAGTTGCCGGTTTAAATGAGGATAATTGGACTGAGGTAAAGTTGCTTTCGCCTTTGAAAAAAGGAACAAAAGTAGCGTTAAGTGGTGCCTACTATCTTTTATCGGAGATGAAAAAAGATGAAACCGGAGACGATGATTAAATGCTGCATGATAATTAACATTTTTCTGTCACAATAATTGCAACCCGGTTGCAGCTATTTAGTTATAATTTTACCATCTGTCCGAAAAGTCATCCGATGAATATATCTGCAAAATATTTACAAATATCACAACTGACAATCAGTTAAATAAGAATTCATCGGATGACTATTTATTTACTTTTGGGCTTTTCGGAGTGGACTCAGTTTTACCATCTGTAAAAAACGGGTAACATACATGCCGGCAAATTGACCCGGAATAATGATTATGCATCATTCCGGAGGAGCAATAAATTTTTGACCAGGGTTTTTAACTTGAGGTAACCCCGGAAGTTTTCGCGGCGCCTGACCTTAAAGTCTGGCCTGAGTTTATCGAAGGGAGGGGATGGGAACCTGAAAATTATAAAAGAACATAAAACCCAGTGCATCAAATTCATCCGGTGGAGTAGTTTTTAAATTCCACAGGAAAAAAATTATAAACCTATGAAACCAAAATCGTTAATTTTTGCAGGTGCCTTGGCAGGCTTGCTTGTTTTGTTTGCATACAACCTTAAAAAAACCTATGCAAATCAACAACTGCAATCGGAAAAAGCTGTTTCTGAGGAAACTGTTACCGGAGAGAATCTGTTTTTAAACAATTGTGCATCGTGCCATCAAAAGGATAGGTCAGGAAATCCACCGCTATTTCCGTCATTAAAAGAGGTTAAAAGTAAGCTTACAAAAAATGAGATAAATACGTTGTTGGTAACCGGCAAAGGAATCATGCCGTCATTTGCTTACTTGCAGGATGACGAAAGAAACGCCATTGTCGAATTTTTATATGGAAAAGAGGTCGTGGTAGATAAAAAAACAACAGTTACTCCCGAGCAGTCGGGCAGAAGCCTCTTTGTTGCCAACTGCCTGCAGTGCCATAAAGTAGAAGTTAACGATACCGAACCGGTAAACAGCAGAAATGCCGGCATGAAACCGGCTGTTTTGGGTGGTATTGATAAAAAGATGGATTTTGATAAGTTTTCAAATATTTTGAACAGCGGCCCTTGTTATATGCCTTCATTCAGCCATTTGACCTCGCAACAAAAGATCGATATATTTAAGTACCTGGCATCGTTTGAGGCTGTTTTGCCGTCGGCTACTTACGGCGGTTGCCGTGGTGGAGGCGGATGTTGCAGGTAATAAAAAAAAGTAAAATGTTAAAATCAACTTACAAAATAAGCAAAATGGATTGTCCTTCGGAAGAAAGGATGATCAGGATGAAACTGGATGGGATTCAGGAAATTGTAAAATTAGAGTTTGATCTCCAAAACAGAGTGCTTGATGTGATTCATTCAAAGCAAAACCAAGAAATTGCCAATAGGCTGAAATCATTGGATTTGGGTTCGGAGCATAAAAAAACAATCGGTTTCGATGAAACGTTAATACATCATGACGACCGCCATCAAACAAAGTTGCTGTGGTGGGTGTTGCTTATTAATTTTTCATTTTTTCTTATCGAAATGGTTACGGGGTTTATAGCAGAATCCATGAGCCTTGTTGCCGACAGTCTGGATATGTTTGCCGATTCGGTGGTTTACGGATTGAGCTTGTGGGTAGTAGGTGCAGCCGTTTTAAAAAAGAAAAAGGTAGCCAAAATAAGCGGCTATTTTCAAATAACACTTGCCCTGTTAGGCTTTTCCGAAATTATCCGTCGTGTATTTTTACATGAAGCTGCCCCTGACTACAAAATTATGATTGTCGTTTCTGTTTTTGCTTTGGCGGCCAACGCTGTAAGTATGTTTATTCTTAGCAAAACAAAAAGTAATGATGCACACATTGTCGCCAGTAAAATATTTACTTCCAACGATGTTATAATAAACATTGGTGTAATTGTCGCGGGTGTTTCGGTTATGCTCACAAATTCATTTATACCCGACCTGATTGTGGGCGGTATTGTTTTCGTTGTGGTAATTCGCGGTGCTTTACGAATTTTAAAACTGTAACAAAACCTGCTACAGCGCAAATTTTTTTCTAAAACCAATTCCTTTATCAGCAATGGGCAGTTTCTGATTGATACAATTTTTTCAATAACAGCCATCACGGTATCTTTCATAATGATTTATAGTATATTTTTGTCGGGTTTAGATAGTCACGTTTATAAAACAAAAATATGAGAAAGAATATTGTTGCCGGAAACTGGAAAATGAACGCCACTTTTCAGGAAGCCGAAGAGCTGATTGGTAATATCCTGGAAAATCTTGATTCAAACAGTCCTGATTGTGAGGTTGTTGTGTGTCCTCCTTCTGTTTATCTTGAGCTGGTATCCGATTATGCCAGCGATTTTGATAACATTGTTTCCATCGGAGCACAAAATGTTAGCGAGCACGAAAAAGGTGCCTATACAGGCGAAATTGCCGCTTCTATGCTGGCATCCATGAATATGGAATATTGCATTGTAGGCCATAGCGAACGCAGAAAATATTTTGGCGAAACAAATCAGCAGTTGGCTATGAAAGTAGAGCGTTTGTTGGAAAATGCCATCCGGCCTGTTTTTTGTTGCGGCGAACAATTGGAAGAGCGCGAAGCAGGAAATCATTTTAAGGTGGTTGAAACCCAACTGAAAGAGGCTTTGTTTCATTTTAGTAGCGCTGAGTTTAGCAACATTGTTATTGCTTACGAGCCGGTATGGGCTATTGGAACGGGCAAAACTGCTACTGCTGCTCAGGCACAGGAAATGCATGCTTTTATTCGCACCCTGCTTGCCGAAAAATATGGGAACGAAACCGCTGAAAATACCACCATTCTTTACGGGGGAAGCTGCAAGCCTTCCAACGCCAAAGAGCTGTTTGCCAACAAAGATGTGGATGGCGGTTTAATAGGAGGTGCTTCGTTAAATGCCGACGATTTTGTAGCCATTGCCAACAGTTTTTAATGTTTTAGGAGGCGGTAATACGGTTCTGATACATAGGGGCTGTTTTGTTGCTTTTTAGTTTATCTTTTAAAATGTAACCCGATGGATTATATAAAGCTTATATGTAAAAAGCCTGAAGAACAAGTTTATACCGAAATTTTAATGGCTGCGCTGGCAGAAATCGGTTTTGAAAGTTTTGAAGAAACAGAGGATAACATCCTTGCTTATATTCCTCAAAAAAGTTTTCATAAAGAGCAACTCTCTGAAATTAATTTCTATTCTGATGTTTTGCCGGTGGAGGAGTTTGTAAAAGACCAAAACTGGAATGCCGTTTGGGAAAGCAATTACAATCCTGTGCTTATTGCCGGAAGGGTTTACATCAGGGCACCGTTTCATCAAAGCAGGAATGATGTTGATTACGACATAGTTATTCATCCTAAAATGGCTTTTGGAACGGCCCACCACGAAACCACCGCCTTAATTATTGAGTATTTGCTGGAAGCAAAGAGCAGTTTGCACAATAAAACGCTGCTCGATATGGGTTGCGGTACCGGTGTGCTGGGAATTTTGGCGGTTATGGAAGGCGCTAAAAAGGTTTTGGCCGTTGATAACGACCATTGGTCGTATGAAAGTACCATGGAAAATGCCGAAATAAATAATACTCCTCAGGTGGAAGCCCTGTTGGGTGATGCCTCTGATTTGCCCGGCGAGGAGAGTTTTGACCTTGTTTTGGCCAACATAAATAAAAACATTTTGTTAAACGATATGGCTGCCTACCAAAAATGTTTAAAAACAGGAGGCTCCATATTTTTTAGCGGTTTTTACGAAAACGATTTGCCCCAAATAAAAGACAAGGCTGAAAGTCTGGGGCTGCATTTTGAAAATTATAAGGTTAAAAACAACTGGACAGCGGCAAAATTTAGTAAGTAAATCATGGGGATAAAGCGATTTTATTTGTTGTTGTTTTTTGTTGTACTTGCTTTTTCGCTAAGTGCACAAAAACCTGCTTCACCCGATTCTCTTTCAACGGATTCGGAGCTGTTTTATCAGCAGCTTTCCTCATTTTTAATGGCTACCCCGTCGAAAACCAGGCAAAAAAAATCGGAAGCTCTGCTGGAGCGGTTTTATGCCGGCTGGAGTGTGGGAAGGTTTAACAGGGAAGAGAAAACCGCCATCCGCCAACTGGTGGAAAAGATGAGGTTTAAACAACTGCGTGCCTATCCCGACTTGTATCGGTATGTGTATAGCCTTACCTTGCTGTCCGAGTCGCATCAGCCTCCTAACAGTATTTTGGCATGGCATAAGTTTGCTTCGCATCTGTTAGACGATAAAACAACCCAACGGTTTTTACAATTCTTAAAGATAAGCAACGGCCTGTTTGAGCGAAATCAAATTTATAAAACCAAAAGCTCTTTTGCCTGGTACTATCGCAACGGTCGCTTTAGGTTTCATTACGATTCGCTGTTTACCATTTCGTTTCAAAACCTGAATTTGGTATGCGCTACCAAACGCGACAGCACCATTATAAAAAATACTTCGGGCGTGTTTTATTACAACGATGAATTGTGGAAAGGTACAAGCGGAAAACTTACCTGGCAACGTTTCGGGCCGCAATATCAAAAAGCCGTTTATGCCGATTTTGATGCCTATTCAATTTCTTTGCGAACCAACTTTTTTACCATCGACTCCGTAAGACTTTACTATCATCGCTTTTTTAAAAAGCCGGTGTTGGGCCGTCTGAAAGAAAAAGTGCTGTTGAGCCCTCCCGGTAAAAACTCCGTTTATCCCATGTTTACCGCATATCAAAATGGTATTGAAATGGGAGAGGTGTACCCCAATCTGGATTTAAAATGTAACATGAAACTGGAGGGAAGAAATCTTTACGGTGTGGGATCAAAAGAGCATAAAGCTTTGGTTACCGTACGGCTGCGCGATGAGGTGTATGCAAGGTTTTTGTCCGATAAATTCAGACTTACCGATAAAAAACTGGAGAGCGCCCACACCGAATTTACCTTTTACCTTGAAGGAGATTCTATCTATCATCCCGACTTGCGACTAAGATATAAGAGTGATATGAACGAAATGGTGCTTTTTAGCTCCCTTCTCAATTCGTCAAACCATATTCCTTTTTACGATTCCTATCATAAAATGGACATTGATGTGCCTGCGCTCTATTGGAATATGAACGACGACAAAATATTCTTTAAAAAGTTTAAAAAGGTGAGGGGCGACAACATGGCCACTTTCGAATCGAGCAACTACTTTTCGTTAAAGGAGTTCTATTCGTTTCAGGTGATGGATCAAAAAAACCCGCTTTATGTCATCGACGGGTATTTAAAAGAATACGGTTCGCATGGCAGCAGATTGGTAGAAGTGCCTTTGCTGGCCGACTATATGAAGCTGCCTCCCGAACAGGCTGTGGCCATGTTGGTTGAGTTGTCAAACCGTGGATTTGTAATTTACAACAGTAAAACCCATACTGCGGTAGTTAAAAACAAACTTTTCTATTATCTGTTTGCAAAATCGGGACAATCCGATTACGACGTCATCCATTTTGTGTCGAAGGTTCACAACAAGCCCAATGCTATAATCGACCTTAACTCGTTGGATTTGAATATTTACGGTGTACCACGGATTAAAATAAGCGATTCGCAGGCTGTTTATATTTTTCCTTACGACAAAACCATTTCGGTTAAAAAAAATCGTGATTTTTCCTTCGACGGAAAAGTACAGGTGGGCCTGTTCGATTTTTATGCCCACAACAGCATGTTTGTTTACGACAGCTTTATGCTCAATCTTAACTACATCGATACCATGCAGTTTTATCTTTTAAAAAGAGATACCATGCAGGCACGAAAATACTACTATCGCAGGGTTAAAAATGTAATTACTCAGCTGAACGGACAAATTTATATCGACTATCCTAAAAATAAATCGGGATTGCATAAATATCCCAAATACCCCATTTTTGTAAGCAAAGACGACGGTTACGTCTATTTCAACAGAAAAGATATTCAGGATAGCACCCTTGTGCCCGAACGGTTTTATTACAAGGTCGATCCGTTTGTGTTCGACAGTGTTTCGGCCTTTAACACTACCGGACTTGCCTTTAAAGGAAACCTGATGGCCGACGGAATTATACCCGTTATTAACGAACCGCTGATAGTCATGCCCGATTTTTCGTTGGGTTTTGTTCATCAAACACCCGATACGGGATACCCTGTTTACAACGGAAAAGGGAGGTTTTACAATACGCTTCAGCTTGATAATAGCGGGTTCAGGGGCTCCGGAAGAGTTGACTATCTGAACACGACTTTTAATTCGCCCGATTTGACTTTTTATCCCGATTCGCTTAAAGGAATTGACTATAACTTTTTGGCCACGGGCGATGAGCATAAATATAATACTCCCGATGTGCATGGCGACTCGTTGCAAATGATGTGGGATGTTGATTCAAACCTGATGACACTCACTACGTTGGATACGGCTCATCAACTGGTAATTTACAACAACACCAGATTAAACGGTTCGTTGTTGATAAACCCCGGTTTTATGCATGGTACCGGCGCTTTTACCTTCGACAGGTCGGAGGTGCTTTCGTCAGCCATGGATTTTACTTTTAATTCCATGTCGGCCGACTCGGCTGATTTTACGCTGTTCGACGAAACCGGCCTGCATAAAATATTTGTTTCAAAGGGCTATTTTGCGCAAATAAACTTTAAAAAAGCGGTAGGTGAGTTCGATAACCTGTATAAAGGTTCCTTTGTTGAGCTGCCTTTTAACAAGTATATTTCAACCCTCGATCAGGTTAAATGGCTTATGGATGAGGATAAACTGGAGCTGTCGGGTGAACAAAATCAGGTCTTCCGGCAGCTTGATTCGCTTTCCGATTATGCCGTGCTCGATAAAACGATTTCGGGCCCTCAATTTATCTCTATCGAGCCATCACAGGATTCGCTTCGTTTTTATGTTAAAAAAGCCCTTTACGATTTGAATTATTATACCATCAGTGCGCAGGGGGTACGTTTTATAAAAACAGGTGATGCTGCTGTATTTCCTGCTAATCAGTCGGTTAAAATATACGAAAAAGGCCGGATAGACACCCTTTATAACGCCTACATAATTACCGACACACTTCGTAAATACCATAAGATT
>CAYVWX010000113.1:0-9894 GCA_964455635.1 uncultured Lentimicrobiaceae bacterium
TTTATTAAGCATCCTAAACTGAATCATCGATTCGTCGGTTACAATAGCCGAGTACCCGCCCAATGCATCAATTTCGCGCACTATTTGGCCTTTGGCAATTCCTCCCATGGCAGGATTACACGACATTTGTGCTATGGCGTTCATATTTAGCGTAACCAATAGTGTTTTTGACCCCATGTTGGCCGCTGCCGCCGCTGCCTCTGCTCCAGCATGGCCTGCGCCCACAACTATTACATCATACTTTTGAAACATTGTATTTTTCACGTGGAACATTAATTAAAAAGTAAATTTATATAATAATCCTCCTTTGAACGCATAAGCTTCTTTTCTTCTTTAGAATGATCGTCGTACCCCACAAGATGAAGGATTCCGTGCACCATTACGCGGGCTAATTCAACTTCAAAAGAAACATTATTTTTTACAGCGTTTTCCTTAACACGGTCGATACTGATAAATATTTCACCACGAATTACCGTTTCAGACTCCGATAGAGAGAAGGTAATAATGTCGGTAAAATCGTGATGGTTTAAATATTGCTCGTTGATGGAAAGTAAAAATTTGTCATCACAAAAAACATAATGAATTTCACCCGGGATAAAACCCTCATGAGTCATTACATTTTTCAGCCATTGTTTGTGCTTATCTTCCTGTTCTATTTTAAAGTCTTGAAACTTATAGGTAAAAATGATCATTGGATTTAATTGGTTTATCCTGTTTTTTTCCCTCAAAATAATTTAACAACGCGTTTTTACGTTTTTTTGAAACCAAATCGCTTATGGCACCAATATTAAAAACCAACGACAAGGCATCATTATTTGTATTAACAGATTCGGTTACATTAAAAAGCGTAAAGAGTTCATTGGGAAATTTTTCATCTGAATGGTGATTCGCCTGTTCAATTAAAGAAAGTGTTTCACGTGAAACCCCTTTGATATTTATGGTTACTGTCTGATAGTCAGTACTATAAGAAAGCTCAACCTTGCTTTCGTGTTGATTTTCAAGGAGTAAGCTTATTACAGCCCCCATCCCTGCCGACAAGTTTCCAAAATAGATATCGCTGATATGCAGTTTCTCACTAATATCGTCAATAAAATATTCCATTTTTCTTCGCCCTTCCGAAATCATTTGGACTTCAAAAACGGCCTTAACGTTTTTCATTTTCCAATTCAATTTTATACAAGTATTTTTTATAAACCGATTTTAGGTAATAATCCAATTCAAGAGGTTTTAAAATAATGATACCCTCCTGTCCTGTTTGACTCTTTTTATACTTCAATTTTTTATTAAAGTTTCTGTTCAAATTATTTTTACCCTCCTGCGATTCACGCCGGTTTTCTTTTTCACGCTGCAATTGTGCGTTTTGGGCTTTAAGCAACCGTACTTTTATTTTATTTTGCCGTTTCAGGGTTTCAAGGGTAATTTTACGGTTTATAATATCGTTTTCGGTTTTATCCATATCCTTTACCACATCATTTAAGGCATTACCGTTGCCGCCGTTGCTTTTCAACTCCTCCATATACTCCTGCAGTTTTTGCCTTATTTCGTACTGCATGGCAGCCATTTTAGCCAGTTGAGCACTGTTTCCGTTTTCACCTTTGCCCTGCTCTTTTTTACCGCTTTTGGATTTTTTACCTTTGCCTTTTTTTCCCTCTTGCAATCCTTGCGAAAGTGATTCCTGCATCTGCATAATATCTTTTAAACTTGGTTTTCCGGCTCCTTTTCCGGGATTTGGGCATGCATTTTTTCCGGATTTATTGCTGCTGCTCATGCTCATACTCTGTTGCATCTTTTCAAGGGCCTCCTCCAACATTAATGCCAGATTGTTTACATGGGTGAGCGCATACTGTTGTTGCGAGAGGCTTTGCCCTTTTTTTCGGTCCTGCATTAACCTGACAGACTGTTCGAGATTGGTTTCAACACCGGTTGACTCCCGGATAATAAAAGGTTGAATAAAAACCTGGCGTTTTCCGATAGCGGTAAGCGAATCTTTAATGATGGTAAAACTTTCTTTGGCTTTGCTGAGATCCTGAGCACGGGTAACAAAAGCCGGATCGACAGGGCGTGTTTTTGTAATGCTGTGATTTAATGCCTCCAACCTAAAGCTCAAATCCATTAAATTATCCAACAGCCGCTTAATCATATCCATATCCTCACCGGTACGCTGCTGCATGGCCGCCGACATCATGCTCATCATATTTTTGGCCATTTTTTTCATTTTTGAGGCGGCACCTTCCTGACTTTTTGATGCTTTTTTGGGTTTGTTTTTTTGCAGCTGCTCCGAAGATGATTTCATATCGTTGTTAATACTGTTGATAGCGGCGGTATCTTTTTCAATATTAAAAGGTTCCTCAAGTTTTTTATCCAACTTAACAGATTCATCAATTTCCTTTTCAAGATTTTTAAATTCCTTATCAAGCTTTTTTTGTTCTTTTACCAACGAGTCGTTGCTTAAAGATTTATTCTTCGACTTTTGCGATAAGGCATTTTGTTTATCGGCCAGTTTATTGAGTTTTTGCGCTGTTTCGGTATATTTTCGCTCCAGCTCCATCTGCTTAAACAGCTCCAGATTTTGCTCCAGATTTTGTTTCAGCAGCTCATTTTTTTTCTTTATTTCGTCTAAAAAATTGTTCAGTTTATCCTTATCCATCTTTTCCAAATCCTTTTTCATTTTTTCAAGCTGGTCCTGAAACTTTTTGTCACTTAATTGATCAAACAATTTTTTTAACTCGTCCAGTTTTTGTTTTAATTCGGGAGATGCCTTTTCACGTATAGCCTGCCGCAAAGATTTTATGTCGTCGTTAAGTTTTTTTAATTCATTCATACGTTGCTGCACTTCATTTTCACGATTCAATAATTGAGCCAGTTTCTGTTTTTCAGCCCAATTAAGCGACTTTTTATCCAGCAGGTCAAGTTTAACCGACTCAACCTGTTTGTTTAACTTTTGCAGTTCCTCCATTTGCTTTTGCAACGACTCTTTAACTTTATCGGCAGTACTGTCGGCAGCTTTGTATAGTTCATCGTTTGAAGGCAGTTTTGCAAATCCTTTTAAACTTGTGGTTTTTTTATAACCATGCACAGCATCGTTGTCACGCACTTCAAAGTAGTAATTCAGGCCATCTCCGGGTTTTAAGCCCAAATCGATTAAATTAAAATTATACTCGAAATATTGCTGAGGTTGATTTTTTTGAATGGATATATTTTTTACTGTCCACTTGTTTGAAGCATCCTTTTCCGGCTTATAAAACACTTTTAAAGAGTGAAATCCGTAATCATCGGTAATTTGTCCGTTAAATTGGATGTATCCTGTTACCTGCGGACTTTTGTACTCTTTGATATTAATTTTAGGATATTCATCTTTAATCACCTGAACGGTATAAAAAATAGTATCACGTCCCGCAACAAAATTATTTAGAGGTACAAATCCGTATTGCAAAGTTTTAAAAGCACGGTATTTTTGTTCAAAGGTATTTTCGTTCACTTTTGTGGTATTGTAAACGGAATCGTCCGTAATAAAATGCACATCATTGGCATCCCTTGTATGAATGCGCCAGTTTATTAAAGTTCCCTCGGGTATAACAAGGTCGCCAAAACCTGCAATTTTTGTTTGCTTCTTATGTAAATAGGCAGGATAATTTAACAACACATCAAAAGAGTAAACAACCGGCTTTGCCAATACTTTTAAGGTATATTCGGGAGAGGAGTAATCGTTGGTAGTAATCTGAAAAACAAAGTTTTTGTTAACATTATTAAACTTATAATTGTAAAAACCGGGTTTGACGGGATACATTTTGTAAACAAACCCCGGACTTTTAACAAAAACCCCTTCAGGAAGTTCGTCGCCATCCACCCTGACCTGTAGCGTAAAATCGTCGTGTTGTATTACCGTCAGCTTACTGTTTATCAGGGTTACACGATAGGGTAACGGTTTATCAAAATGCTCCGAAAAATGAATTATCCTGTGTGTGGGCGAAGTAACCGAATCGGGGAAGATAAAATAGAGCAATAACAAAATCAACAAGGGTGGCAAAACATATTTAACATACTTAACGTTGGTTTTAAAATTGATGGCCCTCTTAAACGGAACCGGTTTTAACTCACGTGTTTTTTGTAATATGGAAGCCGACAACAGTTCCAACTCATCCGTAGAGATATTCTTTTCCTTATCTTTAAGCTGAAGCAGATTTAGCAACTTATCGTTTACCTCCGGAAAATGCCTACCCAAAAAAACAGCCGCTTGTTTTTGTGTTAGGGTTTTGCCGATATTTAAAAGTTTTGACATGGGAATCAGAACCCAATAAATCAAACTAAAAACCGAAAGCAGGATAAATCCGAAAAAAAGTATCTCCCGTCCGGTTTTTCCCAACCAGGCAAAGTATTCAATAAAATCGATAAAAAGATAAAGAGCAAGCAACGAACCGGTGAACAAAATCAACCCTTTGATAAGCCTGTTTTTGTAAAACTTGCGAATAAAAGCATTTATTCGGGTTAATAATATGTCAAATTCGTTTTGCATGGGCAACTTATGGTGGTTTGTTTCTGTCATTTCAATATCTTTGGCAAAGATATGAATTAGAACCACAGTTTTAAATTACAATAATCATGAAACATTTATTTACCACTTTTATTTTGTCGTTGGTGTATATATCAACATTCGGCCAGTACAACGATACTTTTAACTGGAAAAAACGTTGCTCGCATGTTCCCGATGCCAATCAAAAAACACTGCAATACATTTACGATTGGCAAAACGATAATTTAAACGATTATGATGTTAAATTTTATTGGATTGATTTAAACGTTTCAAGTGCCTCCACGTATGTTTCGGGCAACACAAGCATCACGGCACAGGTTACAGCTGCTGTTTTAGACACCTTTGCCTTTGAGTTGATTCCGGAAATAACCATTGATTCTTTCTTTTTTAACAATGTACAATACACCGGTTACACACGCGACGGCAACAATGTGTTGTATGCCGTTAATCCGGCGGTTGAAGGCCAAATGGTAACCGCAAAGGTGTATTATCACGGAGCACCCCCTTCGGGAGGATTTTTTGCAGGTGTAACCCACGACCACAACGGAACCTGGAATAAAGATGTTACCTGGACCTTGTCGGAACCTTTTGCCGCCAAAGACTGGTTTCCGGTAAAACAGGATTTGGAAGACAAAGCCGACTCGGCCTGGATATTTTTAACCTGTCCTTCAACCGAGATGGCCGGTTCCGAAGGTATTTTAACCAACATTGTAAACTTAGGAAACGGAAACACAAGATACGAATGGAAAACCCATCACGCCATCGATTACTATTTACTTTCGTTTTCGGTAGCCGATTACATGGATTACAGTATTTATGCACATCCCGACAGCCTAAACGGCGATTCGGTTTTAATTCAGAACTTTATTTACAACGACAGCAGCTGTTTAAGTTACTGGAAAGACGGTATTGATGAGTCGGTTCCTATTTTAGAGCTTTATTCAAACCTATACATTACCTATCCGTTTTACGATGAAAAATACGGACACTGCCTTACGCAACTTGGGGGTGGCATGGAGCATCAAACCATGACAACCATCGGCGGATTCAGTTTTCATCTGGTAGCACACGAAATGGGGCATATGTGGTTTGGCGACAATGTTACCTGCGCTACCTGGCAGGATATTTGGGTAAACGAAGGTTTTGCAACCTATTCCGATTATCTGGCCAACGAAAATATTTTTGGCTGGGATGATGCCCAATCGTTTATTATCGGTGCTCAAAACAGTGCCATGTCGCAGCCGGGAGGAAGCACATACGTACCGGAAAATCAGGTGTATCCCGGAAATGAATGGCGTATTTTTAACGGACGATTGTCGTACGACAAAGGTGCCGCCATAATTCATACACTGCGCCACGAAATTCAGAGCGACAGCATCTTTTTCAAATGCTTAAGTCAATATCAAACCCAATATTCGGGAAGTACAGCCACCGGTGAGGATTTTAAAAATGTGGTTGAAGATGTTACCGGAAAAGATTGGGATTACTTTTTTGATCAGTGGTACTACGGCGAAGGATATCCTATTTACGATTTTGAGTGGTTTTACGATGGTGATGTAAAAGAATTTCACCTTTCGTCAACACAGTCCACTTCCGCCTCCACTCCTTTGTTTCAAATGCTTTTTGATGTTAAATTAACCTTTGCCGACGGCACCGACACCACCATCAGCTTTGAACAAACGGCGAATTATAACTATTTTGTTTCACCTCAGGAAAAACAAGTGGTTAATGTAACAATTGATCCCGATAACTGGACCATGGAAAAAGTGAACAGCCTGATATTGGATGTTGCTCAAAACGAAACAGACCCGGCTTATTTTACCATGGGCCCCAATCCGGCAGTAAACCGGCTTAATATCTATTTTGCCAACAACACCGGATTACAAAAAAATGTTACCATCAGCGATTTAACAGGCAGGGTCATTTTAAAAACAACTTCATCCGACTCAAAACTAAACCTCAATGTTTCGGCGCTTGCCAAAGGAACCTATTTGGTACAGGTGGTTGAAAACGGAAACAAATTAACCCGGCGACTGGTTAAATAGTGGTTATAAGCAGCCTGACAACTATCTATTTCGATTTATTGAAAATATTTAGATAAATTGAATGTTATCTCGTTAATTTTTTTTGTAATTTTGCAACCCCAAAATAAAAAAGGTACCGTGGCCGAGTGGCTAGGCGGAGGTCTGCAAAACCTTAGACAGCGGTTCGAATCCGCTCGGTACCTCAATAAAAAAAACCGCTAAACTGAGTTTAGCGGTTTTTTTATTTAACACTTCCCAACCCTACTTTAAAGTAAAGGTGGTGTGTCCTATTTCATTATTTCCTTCAAAAATATCAACATGATAGAGGCCCGGTTGCAACTCCAGGGTTGAACGCCGGTTCCAATAAACACATAAATCCACCGATTCGTTTTGATAATCAACGGTTTGTTTGATAGAGTACTGTAACTTTTCGCCGTTAAACATAAAGGAATATTCGTCGCCACGGCCTTTTACCAATATTTTTTTATTGGGACGGGCAATGCGAACATAAACGGTTTTTTGTCCTGCATCCACAATGGTATTTTTTCCTATTGTAAAACAAACCTTAACCCTGTCAACCCGTTTTATTTTATCGGTTGTACGCTCTTTACCGCTTCCTTTACGGTGAATCGGCGTTGCTTTTAAGTTAAACAGTTGCAACACGGCAGCTTTGTCAACTTTTCCTTTTAATTCTTCTTTTGATTTTTGCAACTGCTTGTTTTTCCGCTTTTCTAAAATAATTTCTTCTTTTATTTTTTGGTTTTCTTCGGCCAATTGATGGTTAACGCGGTAAATAGAGTCCATTTGACGCACATAACCCTGTGAAATAACCTGCAGTCGGCTTAGTTTTTTCTTTATTTTATAGTATTCCCATTTGGTATTTAACAGTTTTTTTATCTCAACCGCATTGGCCTGAATAATACTGTCTTTTGAAGAGAGCGAATCGGATAATTGTCCGTATTCGGCTTTAATTTGCTGATGTTGAACCAAAAGCGAATCCAATTCGTGTTGCAATTCGGTGCGTTGGACCTCTTTTTCAACCAACAATCCTTTCATTTCGTTTTTTACCGAAATTAATTTAATTGAAAGGCCTATGATTCCCAAAGCCAAAATAACAAGAAGGATATACATCCAAAGGTTAGAATTTTTAGGCATATCCTTATCTTGAATTTCAAAATTATTATGCTCGTTTTCCATCTTTTTATAATTTATAAATCTTTTGCAAAAGTACAGACATTCACCGCTAAAAACAAATTAGCGTTGTTATACAATGTTAATCTGAATATTACAGGTTCTCAAAATAAAAAAGACGGTTGAATAAATTATAGGGTTGATTAATAACATGGTTATGGCGATTTATGATTTTGAATGCCTATTTTCGCAAAAAATTTACCATGGCAGGCATCTATATTCATATTCCCTTTTGCAAACACAAATGCAACTACTGCAACTTTTTTTCGGTAGCTTCGGTAAAATATCGTCACCTGTTTGTCGGGGCACTGCTTCGCGAAATAGAACTGAGAAAAAATTACCTGAAAGGGGAAAAAATTAACACCATCTATTTTGGCGGCGGAACCCCTTCGCTGCTTACCATCGACGAAATTAACACCATTCTGAAAAAAATAGCCGGGTTGTTTAACCTAAACAACAGCGTTGAAATAACCCTGGAAGCCAATCCTGATGACCTTAGTTTGCAAAAGGTTACCGATTTAAAAAATTATACTCCCGTAAACCGGTTCAGCATGGGTGTTCAGAGTTTTTTTGATGACGATTTAAAATATCTTGACCGTATTCATACGGGTGCCGAAGCACGCAACGCCATTGAAAAGGTGCTTCAGGCCGGATTTAAAAATATCACCATCGACCTGATTTATGGTATTCCGGGATTATCCATTGAAAAATGGAATAAAAACCTTGATATTTTCTTTGACTATAAGCTCCCGCATTTAAGCTCGTACAGCCTCACTGTAGAGCCAAAGACGGCGCTGAATCATCAAATATCAACAAACAAAAGGGAAGGAGTTGACGAAGAATTAAGTATCAGACATTTTGAAATTTTACAACAACGTATAAAAGAAAACGGGTTTATTCACTACGAAATCTCAAATTTTGCCAAAGAGGGTTACTATTCAAAACACAACAGTATTTATTGGCTCGGCGATCATTATTATGGTTTTGGCCCGTCGGCACACTCATTTAACGGTAAATCGCGCCAATGGAATGTTGCTGCCGTAAAAAAATACATCGAATCGGAAACCGTGGATAAAATAGTTTCGGAAAAAGAGGTTTTGACCGTAAATCAACTTTATAATGAATACGTAATGACTTCGTTACGAACTTCGTGGGGGTGTGATACAGAGCACATCAACAATGTTTTCGGAAAAGAATACAGCCATCATTTTTTACACTATATGGACCCCTTTTTAAAAAGCGGAAAAGTTGTTAAAAACGGCAATCGTTATAATTTATCGGAAACAGGAAAGCTTTTTGCCGATGGCATTGCCGCCGAATTGATGAGGATATGAAAATTATAACCTTTTTTAAAAAATTTACGGCCATACCTTAACTTTTACCTACTTTTAGCCCATGAAAACAACATGGAAACAAACGCTGTATATCCATTGGGAAAATACCGATATATCAGGAAAATTAAGCCTTTCGGGACTGGGACAGCTATTAATTAATACGGCAACACAACATGCCGAAAATTTAGGGTTTGGTTACAAAGAACTGAAAAATCAAAACCTCAACTGGGTACTTTTCAGAATGAATATAGAAATCATCCGTCGTCCTAAATGGAACGAAAAAATTACATTAACAACCTGGCCGGCAGGTATTAGCGGATTAGCAGGCCTGCGTGAGTTTGTAATGCATGACGAAAAACAAAATATACTTTGCAAAGCCAATTCAGAATGGCTGATTATCGACCTTTCGTCGCGGAAGCCTAAAAGATTAAACCAATTTGAAGATATTTTGAAATTTGAGCAACAGGAAAAAGTTTTTACCGCCACACCTCCTATTGCCAACAGAAAAGGAAATTTTAACGATTTGTTTTCGGTTGTTATACGCCATTCCGACATGGATTTAAACAAACACGCCACCGCAAGACGATATTTTAACTGGATGGAAGATGCCCTGTACCAAATTCACGGAGAAAAGGAAATTGAATTAATTCAAATAACCTTTTTTAACGAAACTTACTTAAACGAAACCGTTGTTTTACAAATAGATGATAAAAAAACTACCGTCAGAGGTATAAAAAGTAACGATGGTAAACCGGCTTTTATGGCTGCTGTTAAATTTAATGGTACAATGATTTAATGATACAATGATTTAATG
>CAYVWX010000114.1:0-9838 GCA_964455635.1 uncultured Lentimicrobiaceae bacterium
ATTTTTCAAAATTTTTTAAAAAAAAGTTTTAATATTTTTTTAAAATTATGTTTAACCTTGTTGAGGTTGTTTAAAGTTAATTTATAAAAACATTATTAAGTGTCAGAAAACCAGCAAATAAACAGCTTGCACCCACCCCTTAATCCCCTTCGGGGAGGGGGATATCCACCTCTGTTTCTCCTCCCAAGAGGATAATATTGGTATTTATTTGCTGATTTTCTACCCTTTACATAAGTATCATTTTTTGAATTTTAAACAACTTTGTTTTTTTAAAATATGGTCCAAATGCTGTTCAAAGGTTTATCTTCGAACAAGCAAAACTTAACTCCCCCCGGCATGCTTTCGCCTTGTAAGTCCCAAACAATTATTGCTTTGAACTGAAAAAGAACAACATAAAAAAAGTAACCAACTTAAAAAGCCGGCTTTGTTTGAGTAGCAAAACTACTCATTGTTTTAACTTAATCAAATTAGTTTGAAAGTTTTCAATAAAAAATGCCGCATTAATGCGACATTTTTTATTAAACCTTAAATTCACAAATATCTACTATGGTACAGTCAAACTGCACATTTTGAGTTTTCGTTACAAACACTCCTGCAACGTTATTTGAGGTTGAAAGCCTGCCTTACTTTACCCTTGTCCAGTAAGTTGTTCTTCCAATTAAGCTTATTCCTATGTAACCTCTTATTTTTAAATTATCAAGGTTATCTTCATCTGGAAACTCCATATAACAGCTGTAGGTTTTTCCACTTTTCGGGTCGTAAATTTCGCCATCTTCCCACTCATCGTCACCATCAAAAACAAAATCTTTTAATAACAATAACCCCATAACAGGCCTGCTTTGTAAGGCGGGATCTGTATTTTTGTCATCCACTTTAGGTTTGCCTGTTTTTTCGTCGATGGGTGTTTTCAGCCAAATAATTTTACCAAAATACTTGCCGCCATCATTGTAAATTTCAATATGGGCATCCTTGTCTTCGTTAAGCCAAACGCCAACAATATCATCGGCTTTAAAATCCTGAGCTGTCAATTTTAATACCGGAGAAAGGAAAAAAACAGCCAGCATACTTAATAACACTTTCGTCTTCATAGGTTCAAATTTTAATTGTTAATTAATATCAGATTTGATTGAGAGCAAAGGTAATCAAATTCTTGAAACAGCTTCAAACTATGCCTTTCACATTTTTTAACGAAATTAACGACATTAAAAAATTACTTTTGCTTTTTGTACAAACCATATTTTTATATAGATGAAAATTTTATCGAGGTTATTGTTTTTGGGTTTAATTTTGTTTGTTTCGTGCTCATCAACAGAAAATAAACTGACGGGTGTGTGGAAAGTTAAGGATGTTAAAACCGACTTTAACGAAACCAAAGCCACACCACAAATGCTTCAGCAGGTTGTTGAAATACAAAAGCAAACACATTTTAAAGTTAAAAACGATTCGGTGATGGTTATTATTTCCAACAATAAAACCTACGAAGCTGTATGGTCGTTTGACAAAAAAACAAAGGTTATCAGCTATCATTTTAAAGGCGACACCGACATACATCAACTCGGCACATTTGTTGACCCGGTTATTGTTTCCGAAAGCAAAACCCGGTTGGGTACCATTACAACCACTTATGCCAAAGAATAAGCATTTCAACAAAACAAATTTTAATATGATGAATAAATTATTTTCAGTTTTAATAGCCGGTTTACTGGCATTAGCAGTTGTTTCGTGTGGAGAGGCGCAAAAACCCAAATCCGACAGCAACTTTACCCTGCATGTTTTTATTAACAACATGAACGACAGCACCATGGTTTTTTTAAAAAAACGTGAGGAAGCTAAATGGGTAACCGTTGACTCGTCGTTGCTATCGGACAGCAAGGCCTCCTTGTCGGGCAATATTGATTCTCCGGATGTTTTTTATCTCACCATTGATAAAGTCAGAGGAGCTTTTCCCATATTTATTGAACAGGGCGATCTTAATTTTAAGGCCGACAGTAAAAATTTGAGTGATTACAAAGTTGAAAATTCAAAATCGCATAGCGATTACGAAAACTTTATGGGCAATGTTTTGGGTTCGTTTGATAAAAAAGTACAGGCATTGGGCTCAAAATACGGTATTGCCCAACGCAATGGAGACACTGCAGAGGTTGCCCGGCTGGAGGATGAATATGAAAGTATTCAGAACGACAAAAAAAATGCCATGATAAATTATGTAAAAGAAAACAACAAAAGTGTTGTGGGGCCTTATGTAATTTATTCCAATTCATATATGTTTGACCTCGACCAGTTGGAAGATGCAGCAGGCAGCATCGACAAATCGCTGGCCGGCAACAAATACGTTAAACTTTTAAACGACCGTGTATCGACTCTGAAAAGAGTTCAAATCGGACAGCCGTTTATCGATTTTACCCAAAACGATCCGCAGGGAAATCCCGTTTCTCTTTCGTCGGTAGTTAAAAACAACAAATATGTTTTGGTTGATTTTTGGGCTTCGTGGTGCCAGCCATGCCGCGGTGAAAACCCCAATGTTGTAAATGCTTTTCATAAATATCACAATAAAGGGTTTACTGTTTTTGGCGTTTCGTTTGACCGTAAAAAAGATAACTGGATAAAAGCTATTCAGGATGACGGGCTTACCTGGACTCATGTATCAGACCTGAAAGGATGGGGCAATGCAGCCGGCAAACTTTATGGTATTCAGTCGATTCCTCAAAATATTTTAATCGGCCCCAATGGTAAAATTATTGCCCGCAATGTTCGCGGCCAGGCTCTTCAGGATAAACTGAAAGAGTTGTTGGATTAATGTAATAATTTATTAATTTAAAAACAGGTAGCAGAGACGCATATATTGCGTCTCTGTCATTTTTATGAAACAATGGATTAAATATGCCGGGGTACTTGACAGGCTGAACATGGTTTTTCTGTTGGTGATATTTATTTTTTACCTTTTCTCGCTCCATCGTTCACCTTATACTTTTCAACCTTTACTGGTATTGATTCCAACAGGGCTGGTGGTATGGCTTTCGGTTTTCTTAAAAAAAACCAACCGGTACCGGGGAGCAGCAAAATATTTCCTGTTGGCCTATCCGCTTATTTATCTTTTTGTTGTTTTTGAAAGCTTTTACATGATTCTGCCCTATTTTAACACCGGCAGATACGACGAGGCTTTGGCTAACATCGACTTTACCCTGTTGGGGGTTCATCCCACCGTATGGATTGAACAATGGAACCGTCCGTGGTTAACCGATATTTTTTACCTGTTATATATTTTTTATTTCCCCATGCCATTGTTTATCCTCACCTGGCTTTACCGAAAAAAACGTTTTTCCGACCTCGATAAAAGTGTATGGGTATATATGTTAACCTATTATGGTGCTTATATCGGATATTTTATAGTTCCTGCCGCCGGTCCCCGTTTTTACGAACCTTTGATGCACTTACAAAAGACCAATCTCGACGGCCTTTTTCTGGCGGTACCTGTCCGCACTATCATCAACCATTTGGAACCCAATAAACTGGATGCATTCCCCAGCCTTCATGCCGGCATATCGTTTACCACGCTTCTGCTAATGGGAAAATTTAACCGGCGTATGTTTAAGGTTTTTGTTCCAATTATCACCGGAATTATGATTGCCCTTGTTTATTGCAGATATCATTATGTTATTGACATGATTGCCGGTATTTTTTGGTCTTCCGTTTGTTTTTACTTCGGTCAAAAATTTTATGATAAATTTGTATCGGGAAAACTTATCCCTTTTTATCAAAAATAAAAAATGACCTACAAGTTAGATTTTACCAGGCAGGATATTCATTACTACGTGATGTTGTTGAGTGCACCCGTATTGTTAACACTCTATCGTTATCACGGATATCCTGAATTTTTTTACTCCCTGTTTCCGCAATTTTTAAATATGCCTCAAGGCGATTTGTACGCACGAACATGGCAGTTTATAGTATTTTTTATACTTACGTTTGTTGTACCGGTTTTGTATATAAAACTGATAATGAAGCGTCCGCTGTCCGATTTCGGCTTTGGCACCGGTGATGTTAAATGGGGATCGAAATGGCTTATTACCATTCCTTTTTTGGTGGTTCCGCTCATTTACATCAGCTCTAAAATGCCCGATGTACAAACCGAATATCCCCTGGCAAAGAGCTTGCTTACCAACCAGTCTCACCTGCTTGTTTACGAGTTGGGGTACATTATTTTTTACTATATCGCCTGGGAATTTTTCTTCAGGGGATTTTTACTTTTCGGGCTTAAGGAGCGGTTTGGTGCCGTAAATGCCATTCTTATTCAAACCATTTCATCCTGTCTGGTTCACATCGACAAACCCGAAGGTGAAATAATCGGCTCTATTTTTATAGGTATTTTGTTTGGGATGATTGCCTTGCGAAGCCGCTCCATTTGGTGGGTATTTTTACTGCACATTTCCATTGGCGTATTAACCGATGTATTTATTATATATTTTAACTGATGAAAGTACTTGTTACGGGAGCCAACGGGTTTATAGGGAGCAATGTGGTAAAACGGCTTCTAAAGGAAGGGGTCGAAATAAATGTGTTGGTTCGTAAAAGCTCCAATTTAAAATTCCTGGATAATCTTGCCGTCAATTATTTTTATGGCGATATTACCGATTACGCCACCATTGAACCCGCAGTAAAAGGAGTTGAAAAAGTTTTTCATGTGGCAGGCCTTGCTGCCGATTGGGGCCCTTACAAAAAATTTGAAAAGATTAATTTTAAGGGAACCATTAACGTGGCTAAAGCATCGGCAGCAGCAGGAGTAAAACGGTTTATTCAAATAAGTACGGTGGCATTTCACGGTTTTGGAAAAACAGATGTTACCGAAGAGGAACCGCCGGCAGCGCATTTAATTCCTTACGCCGAAACCAAACTGCTGGCCGAACAGTGGTTGTGGGAATATAACAAAGTGGTGTCGATGGAAATTACTGCCGTACGTCCGGGAAACGTTTATGGCATAAACGACAGGACTTTTATTTCGAAATACATTGACGCCATGCTGGCCGGAAAATTTGCCGAAATTAATCACGGAAAAAGCAAAACCTGCCCTGTTTACATCGAAAATCTGGTGGATATTATTTTATTGGTTTCCAAAGAAAAAAAAGCTGCCGGCCAGGCATATCTTGCCACCGACGGACTTGACATAACCTGGCACGAGTTTAATTCGTTGCTGGCCGAAAAACTTCAAATAAAACTTAAAAACAGTTCCGTTCCTTTCGGTATTGCCATGACGGCAGCCCAAATTTATTACGGCATACACAAAATGTTAAATCTTAAATCGGAACCTTTTTTAACTCCTTACCGCATTAACAACGGAGGCAGAGATTATCATTTCAGCATACAAAAATTAAAAAATCATTTCGGTTACCATCCTATGGTAAACATTAATGATGCACTTTTGCGAACGGTTGACTGGTATCGCCGGAAAAAATAATGTATTATGGATTTTTTTACCTATTTATTGTTTGTTTTTTTGGCCGCTTTGATTGGCATAATTCCATTTTTTCTGTTGTATGGATTTTCCAACTTCATCTGTTTTATTTTATACAGGGTTGTAGGATACCGAAAGCATGTAGTGTGGTCGAATTTAAATAAAACCTTCCCCGAAAAAAGCCGGAAGGAATTAAAACAGATTGAAAAAGCATCGTACAAAAACCTGACAGATATTTTTGTTGAGGGAGTAAAAGGGTTTACCATGTCGAAGAAATCGATTATGAAACGACACCGGTTTTTAAATCCGGAAGTGTTTGACAAATATTATAAACAAAACAGAGCGGTTATTGTTGGTGCGGGTCATGTGGGAAACTGGGAATGGGGAGCCTTTTCGGCAGCCTATTTTTCCAAAAACATCATTGTCGGCTTATATAAACCCCTATCAAACAAATACATTGACAGGTTTGCCATACGCTCGCGTTCAAAGGCAGGTATTGTATTGGCTTCTATTTTAAAAACAAGATTTTATTTTAAAGAATATGCTCAAAAGCCGGCGGTGTTTTTAATGGCTGCCGACCAAAGCCCTTCAAATCCGAAAAAATCAATCTGGGTAAATTTTTTTGGCATCGAAACCGCTTTTCTCCACGGGCCTGAGCAGTATGCCGTAAAATACAACCTGCCGGTATTTTTTTTAAGCATGTACCGCATAAAACGGGGAAAATATGAATACTTTCTTGAACTGATTGAAGAAAACCCTGCCGAAACCGCTCCGGGTGAGATTACTCAAAAATTTGCATCCAAATTAGAAAACTTAATAAGAGAGCACCCCGAAACCTGGCTCTGGTCGCATAAACGCTGGAAACACAGTAAAAGCTGACACAATACCGGTTACCGCAACCCTTTTACCCTGGAAATACCTGCCACAAATTCTTTTAAATAGTAGGGCTCGAAATAGGCTGTATCTTCAAAAATATTTTTGTTAAATTTTTTCTCGGCAAGCTCTGCCATATACATTGACGAGGGCTCAAAGCCATCTAAAAAATAGGTTTTATGGGGATTGTTAAAATAGAGTGCTTTTGCTTTTTCGGCACCATCGCCACCAAACACCATGGCATGCCGTTTTAAAAAATCGTGATACGTATTTTCTTCTAAAATGGTAGCCGAAATATTTTTAACCTTATTAAGGTTGTAATCATACACGGCATCGTAAACCTCCATACGGCGGGCATCAATCATGGGACAATAAAGATAAGCATCGAGTTTTTGTTTTTTATTACGCAAGGCATAAACAAGGCCCAGGGCCATGGCATCAAGTGTGCCTATTGAGATAAGTGGGATATCAAGCGCAAAACAATACCCTTTAGCGGTTGATACACCAATACGTAAACCTGTGTACGACCCCGGCCCTTTACTTACGGCAATGGCATCGAGGTCGTTAAAACCGAAGCCCGCTTTTTTTACCACCATTTCAGAAAAGAGGGTAATTTGTTCGGCATGCGAATTTTTTACCTTTGACTCCTTTATGGCTTTTACAACGCCGTCAACAGCCAGCGAAACAGAGCAGACCCTTGTGGCGGTTTCAATGTTTAATATTACTGCCAAAACTATTTTTTCTTTTCTTTGTCAAACAATCTTTTTTTATCAACCACGGTAACCTCATCGTTGTTTTTCAGCTTTTTTGAAACGGCCCGGTAGGGTGCAACTATTACTTTATCACCCTCTTTCAACCCTTCGGTTATTTCAATATACATATTGTCCTGAACACCGGTTTTTACGGGCACCAGTTTGGCTTTATCAGCTTTTACAACAAAAACATACTCCTGAGCTTTTTGATTATTTTCTTGTTTAGCATGTTTTTCTTCACGTTTTTCCATGGCACTTTTTGTTTTGCCGGTAGTATCGGCACGGGTAGTAACGGCCTGAATAGGAACCGATAGCGCACCGGTAACCGTTTCGGTCTGAATTTCAACCGTTGCCGACATACCCGGGCGGAAAGGTGAACTGATGGTGTTACCCTTTTTTATTAAATCATTGTACGACGATTTGAGCATTCGTATTTTAACATCAAAATTGGTAACCTGGTCAACACTGGTTCCCGTGGTATTGGCCGAAGTAGCTATTTCGGTTACAACGCCTTTAAACTTTCTGTCGAGATAAGCATCCACTTCAATAAGTGCCGTATCGAGCAGGGCCACCCTCACAATGTCGGTTTCGTTTACTTCCACGTTTACCTCCATCACATTAAGATTGGCGATACGCATAATTTCGGTTCCCGACGAAAATTGTGAAGCTCCGGTCACCCTTTCGCCCACCTCTACGCTCAGTCTCGATACGGTTCCGTCGTTGGGGGCAAAAATACTTGTTCTGTTCAGATTTTCCTGTGCCTCTTTTAGCGATGCTTTTGCACTGTTAACCTGAAACTGCGAGGCTTTATAGCTCTCTTCGGCAGCTTTAACTTCGGCCTGACTTACTTCGTACGACGATTTGGCGGCATCATATTCGGCATCCGATATAACCTGCTGCTTCCACAATTTTTCACTACGTTGAAAATCGAGTTTTGTTTTATTAAATTGTGCTTTCGACTGGGTGAACCGGGCTTTAGCCTGTGCTTCGTTGGCCTGTGACGACTTAAGGGCAGCACGCGCCCTGTCGTAATTGGAAACATATACCTGCGGATCGATTTTGGCCAACATATCACCCTTGTGTACAAAATCACCCTCTTTAACATTCAGCTCAATAACCTCACCCGATATGTAAGGACTGATTTTAATATCTTTGGCAGGCTGTATTTTTCCATTAGCCGAAACCGTTTCAACAATGGTTCGCAACGTAGCTTTTTCAACTGCCACACGGGTAGCTTTTTCGCTTTGTCCTTTTTTAATGGCAAGCACTGTAATAATCACCACTACCGCAATCAGTACAATGATTAACCATCTTTTTTTATTTTTTGTTTTACTCATAATCTGGTTGGTTTTTCAAACATCAAAAGTAAGTTAAGGTTTTAATGTAAGCGCTATTTAACCGTTACATTTTTTAAAGTAATGGGACGGCCGAGGTAAAAGTTTAAAATCCGTGTTTTAAATATATAATCGTACTTGGCTGAAGCCAAATCGGATTCAGCCTTTGACAACTGAATTTTTGCCACATTGTAATCGGTAGCGTTAATCATACCCACATCAAACTTTTCCTGCGAATATTTAAACGACTCATTTAATGCGGTCAGCGATTTTTGCCGTGCAACATAGGTTTGATAGGCTGCCAGCGCATCGGCATAAGCCTGTTCGATGTTTTTACGAAGCCTGTTTTTTTCCAATTGCAGGTTAAGGTTGGCATTTTCGTAATAAATTTTCGATTGTTTTATACGTGTAGAAACCTGAAAGCCGTTAAAAACCGGTATCGACAGCCGGAACCCCATGGTAATGTTACGGTTGTCGCGCAACTGGTCGGAAAAAGATTTTATTTGTTGAATATCAGGGTCCAACGGGTTGTTGCTTTTTCGTATTTGGTCGGAATAATTAGTAGCATAGCCTCCATTCATGGTTAAACGGGGATACCGGGCTCCTTTTGATACGGAAAGGCTTCTTTGGGCACTGCCCAATTGCGATTCGGCACCCTTTATTTCGGGCATGATGTTAACCGCTTTGCGATAAATAATGTCGGGCGAAACCACTTCGGTGGCATCCATACTAACTTTTAAATCTGGTTTTTCAATGTCGAACGCATCGCCGGCTTTAAGGTCGAGAAGTTGTTTTAAATCGAGATATGCCAACATTAAACGATTTTTGTTTGAGGTAAGGGTAGCCTGTTCGGTAGCGCCCTGCGACTCAATATCCAAAAGGTTTCCTTTGGCAAGGGTTCCTGCTTCCACCTGTTTTTTGGTGCGCTCAATTTGCTGATTGGTAATATCTACCTGCCGTTGTGCATTTTTTACCAACTCGATACTAAATAGTATTTGCAGGTAGGCCGATGCAATGTTTAACGACATATCGTTGCGCATCTTTTCGTAATTATACTTCTGCGCCAGATAGTCAAACTCCTTTTGCCGGATGGTATTAAATTGTTGTAAACCGTTAAACAACGTTACATCGGAACTAACATTGAAATAACTTTGCTGTGTGTTTTTGTCGGTATATTTGTAGGTAGCCATGTCCACCGAGCGCCCCCATCCAAAGTTATAAGAGGTACTGGCATTAAGTGAAGGTATCAGGTTAAGTTTGCGTTGCAGGTATTCGTTGTTGGCTGTTTCAACATTCAACTCGCTTTGTTTAATTTGCAGGTTGTTATCAAAGGCATAGGTAATACACTTTTCGAGCGACCATAATTTTTGCGCTGAAAGGGTAGCCGAAAACAAACTTAGCAAAACTATTACTACAGTTAAAAATATTTT
>CAYVWX010000115.1:0-9769 GCA_964455635.1 uncultured Lentimicrobiaceae bacterium
GGTAAATCAAAAGTGTCGCCGTCGGGGGTGTTTGTTTTAGCCGAAACCAACAACATCTCTCTGTATTCTCTTTTGTTAAAATAGGGTTTCAGGCTTTGTGCCGATAGATGAAATGAAAATAAACTTTCAAAGATAAAAATCACTATAAAAGTTAACAACCTCTTTTTCATAATTTTATATTAAAATGATGTTTAAAAACACATCCTCCCCCCACTCCCAACTCTTAACTCCTAACTCCTAACTCCCAACTCCTAACTCCTAACTCTCTCCATCCATCTCCTGCCTGATTTGCATTTATTTTTTTACCAACTTTTTTATAACAGACTCTTTTTTTGTGTTAATGATTATAAAATAGATGCCTTTGGGTAAGTTTTGTATGTTTAATGAAATCTGTTTGCGATGTGCTTCAGTATGTAAGACAGCACGTCCCGAAATATCCATTAATTTAATATCGTTGACCATTTCACTGCTTTCAACCGTAACATACCCGTTTGCAGGGTTTGGATGTATTACAACCGTTTGATTTTTAAACTCTTCAATACCCACACCCGTATCACAGCTCATCACTGCTTCCCATCCCGAATGGGTTACATTGTTATCAGAATGGAATTTAAAAGTCAATGCCCCACTGCTGTTGGAAGCCGTAATTTTACCGGGGTTTGCAGCTCCGCAATATAGGCCTATTGGCGTTGCCGTGGTGGAGCTGCCATCGTAAATTTCCAAATAGTCGTAGCTGCAGTTGGCTTCGGGCTCCACATCAAAACTTGTAAAATCGGCAACCATTTTAGCATTGGCGGTAGCCGGATAAAAGGTCATAACAAAATCTTCGTTGTCGCTGTAATTGTTATCGGCACCACCGGAATCGTAAAAATTACCATCGCAAACGGTAAACGAACCGTTTTGCATTAAATAATTATTCGATACGGTAATATAATTTTCTTTAGTCAGTTGATCTTGAGCGCCGCTTGAATCGGTTACGGTAAGCGATACATCAAACTGTCCCGTTTGGCTGTACACAATTCCCTGCGGATTTTGGTCCGACGACGAGGAAGGAGTGCCACCCGGAAACGACCAACTCCACGAAACGATGCTGTCGCCGTACGAATTATCGAAAAAGTTAACAGCATCGCCACTGCTAATGGTTGTGTCATCAGCATAAAAACCGGCCAAAACAGGGCCTGCAGGCTGAAGCTGAACATTGATAACGGAGGCATGCCTGTCGGATACTGTAACGGTAATGGTTTGTGTATTGTAGCCATAGGCCGAATAGGTAATGTCGTAGGTACCGGCTTTTAGCATCCGGTGGTAGTTGCCAACGGGCAGCGACGAATATACCTCAGAGTTATCTTTGTCATGACCTGAGATATACACCTTGGCAACAATGGGATCGCCCGACAGACTGTTGGTAATCACACCTCTTACTCCATAAGTTGATTCTTTCATATAATTTAAAAACGACCGGTAATCGGAATCCCAAAATCCGGGAAGCTGTGATGCGGGTGGTGTTTTGTCGTACGACAGCTCCAGTGTAAACTCACGACAATGCTTAAAATAATTCATATAATCCTGGCGGCCTCCTGTGATAGAGTACCAGGCGTATCCGTTGGTAACGCCATTATTTAGTGCGGTAAAATATCCGGAAGGGCCATATTGGTGAATGGTGTCGGCAAACTCACGCGAAACAAAATACCACCAGTCATTGTCGGCTGTTAACTGAGCCCAGGTGTCCCAGGGGTAGTTGGCCACTTCGGAGCCGGTGTGAAGATTAGCCGCCATCACCAAATCATGCTCATCGGCAAAATTCATAAAGGCAACGGTTTCATCCTGATAGGCATTGCCATCGGGATGGGGGCCGGCAGCAGGGTCGGGATAATTCCGGTTTAAATCAACGTTGTTTGCATTGGTACGGGTGGCTCCGTAAACCGTGCTGTTCCCACCATGATAGGTGCCATCGGGATTGGCTAAGGGATTTATCCAAATATCAATGCTGTCAACAATATTGGTTACTTCGGGAATAACACCATAGTTTGACAGCAGATAATCAATAAGATGCAGCATCAGCACATAGCCGGTAACCTCATCGCCGTGCATGGTGGAGGTGTACATAAACTCCGGTTCGTTTTGCGCTGTTGTCAAATCGTTGTTAATGTGAATAAAAAGCAGCTCCCGGCCACTATTAAGCGTATCAATGCTGATTAACCGGCATAGCGAAGGGTAATCGGATGCAAACTGTTGCATCATGCTCACATAGCCTTCGTAGGTAGGGTAGAAATCCCAGTCGCTGACCTCTTTCAGGTTTATATTATTTAACATTCGCGGCCTGCGAAGCATGGAAGGCGGGGTAAGCACCTTGTATTTTAATCCGGTTAACAAAAACCTTTCAAATCCGGCTTTATTGGCATAGGCAACAATACCGTCAGGATTAATTTTATCAACGTAAACCATCTTGCCGACTTTCTGCACATCGGTTAAAGGATTGGCTGTTATGATGTTAAAATACACCTCACCACGATTGTTTAAAAAATTCAATGCCTTGCTTTTTTCGCTTTGCTGTGCAAATGCAGTCAGGTAAAAAGCAACGATAAATGTTAAAATAAAAAACCTCTTCATTTGATTATTATTATGGGTGTTACCGGGATTCCGTTTTATATAGCTTACAATTTTTCGGTTCTCTTTCTGCGAAGTTGTGTGAAGTTAACCTGTATAATCATTTTAGAATTTATTGCATATTCAATTATATTTGCCAAACTTTAAACAGCTTCTATTTTAATTATTGCGCATACGACTTGGTTAAACAGTCTCCTTTTTTGTATTTCTTTTCTTTTTAACTGTTCTTTTAGATTTTAACTTTCTAATTAATTCACTAATGGCTTTTCTTTCTTTGTTTGTTAAAGGTGGACTTTGTATTATGAAGTCAACATTTTCAGGTTCTTTTATATGTCCCATGATTATAGTATTTTAAAATATTTTTCTACTAATTTCTTTGATGCATTTGTTTCAATTATCATTCGTTGGTTCATAAAATGAAATGCACCTAACGTTTTTTCGTAGTGTTTGATAAGGTTTGTTTTCGCCGTGAAAGCAACAAACCCTTCAAATTCCTTTTGAAACGATAATTTACATGCATAAGCAACTAAATTTCCTGCAACTCCTTCGTATAATTTTCGTTTCCCAATATTGAACGGTGCACTTTCCAATAAATTCATAAAAATATGATCTTTTTCAACTGTAACGCTAAGTAATCCCTGAATAACCTTCGGATTATTCACAATAGTCAGTTTGTAAACTTCTTTTGATAAATTTTTATGTTCTGTTTTCCAATTAAAATTCCAACCGTTTTTTTTCAGAACAGTTTTTAAATCGGTTTTGGTCAAAAGGGAGATTTCAGTTTGAAAGCTGTCGCCGGAAATTGTGTTCAGTATTGAATTTGTCAATCTGTCAATTATAAAATCCTGTTCTATATTCTGCTTTTGCACCATACACAAAGATAATAATATTTAGTTAATTTTCATCTTCTTATTGTGTTTTTTTCGGTTTACAACGCTTAAAGAACGGATGTTTTACTTGTATAAAGTAGCAGTAAAAAAATAGACAGTTTTCTAAGAAGCGCCATATAATTATTTGATATTCTATTCCTTGTTTTGTCACGATTTTTGCCTACCCCTATCCATTCGATAAATTCAGGGCGAGCGACCGGCAGGAGGATTTCATTAAAAGACACTACCTCTGAACTTAATTGTTATTCGAAATAGTTGTACTTATTGATGGCTTAAAATTTTAAGGTGGCATAACCATCTTAAAATGAAGAGATAATTTTTTGCAACTGAACCTGCAAGGCTTTGTTAACTTTAACCATGGGCAGCCGCAAATTATTTTTAGCCAAATCCATCATGCTTAAAGCGGCCTTAATGCCGGCCGGGTTACCATCGGCAAAAATCGCATCAATAAACTCAAGCAACGAAAAATGAATTTTCAAAGCTTCATCCGGTTTTTTGTCTTTCAACAGCCTCACCATTTGAGAATACGCTTTGGGATAAGCCATGGCCGCTACCGAGATTACTCCGTCGGCTCCCATGGCCATCATGGGAAAAGTTAATGCATCGTCACCCGAAAAAACTTTAAATCCTTTTGGCCTGTCGCGTAGCAACTTCATAATCTGCCCCATATTACCCGAAGCTTCTTTCACGCCTTTAATATTTTTAAAATCTTTTGCCAGCCGAACCGTTGTTTCAGCCGATATGGTTGAGCACGTTCGTCCGGGAACATTATACAGAATAACCGGCACCGGACTGGCACCGGCAATCAACTTAAAGTGGTTGTATATTCCTTTTTGATTGGGCTTATTGTAATAAGGTGCAACCGATAAAATGGCATCAATACCGTCAAAATCCTGCCCTTTAATATAATCAACAATGGCATGGGTATTGTTTCCACCGCATCCCAACACGATGGGAACGCGATTGTCAACTGTTTCTTTTATAAAATTTACCACCGCATACTTTTCATCCATACTCAGCGTTGCCGCCTCGCTGGTTGTTCCCAGGGCTACAATAAAGTCAATCCCTCCGTTAATAATGTGTTCGATAATTGTTTCCAGCGATGTAAAATCCACTGTACCATAATTATGGAAAGGAGTTACAATAGCAACTCCGGTTCCGTCGATGCCTGTTTTCATAAGTGTTGTTTTTGCAAAGAAGATGGTAAAATTAAAAAAATAATAATTTAAAAAGTCGTTTATTGAATTACCTTTGACAAATCAATGAATTATTTTTGTCATCAATGAAAATTACTTTCTTAGGAACCGGCACTTCACAGGGAATTCCCGTGGTGGCATGCCCCTGTGATGTGTGCCACAGCGACAACAAAAAAGATAACCGGTTGAGGACTTCCGTTTTGGTTGAAAGCAATAATGTACGCTTTACCATTGATGCCGGTCCCGATTTCCGGTATCAAATGCTCCGAAAAGATGTTAAACACTTGGATGCCATACTTATAACACACAGTCATAAAGATCACATTGGCGGACTTGATGATGTGCGATCGTTTAACTATCTGCAAAAAAAGGCCATGGATATTTATGTAACGCCCTTTCATCAAAAGGAAATTATGCGCGAGTATTCCTATGCTTTTCAGGAGAACCCCTATCCCGGAGTGCCTAACTTTCATTTGATTGACATTGATGAAAAGCCGTTTTTTGTGGGCAGTGTTAAAATAACCCCATTATCTGTTTTACATTTAAAAATGGATGTTACCGCGTTTAAAATAGGTAACTTTGCTTATATAACCGACACAAATTATATTCCAGGATCTGTTTTAGCCGAGCTGCTGAATTGCAAAGTTATTGTGTTAAACGCACTTAGGAAAAAGAAACACCTCTCGCATTACAATTTGGAAGAAGCTGTAAACGTTTTAAAATTTTTGCGTCCCGAAAAAGCTTACATAACCCATATTAGCCACCTGATGGGGTTTCACCGGGAGGTTAATAAAGAACTTCCTGATTTTATTGAACTTGCTTACGACGGGCTTGAAGTAGAAATATAGCAGCCTACTGATTATGAAGAATATTTATTACCCCGGATAATTATAATTGTAAAATTTAATAACCATAGAATTTAATTTATGAAACATTTTATTTATTCAACAGCTGTGTTATTAGCCATTGTTTTTTCATCGTGCCAACAACACACAAAAAAAACCCAAACGCCAAAACGATATGTTGTTATGCTGTCGCTGGATGGTTTCAGATGGGATTACGAAGATATGTATCATACACCCGTATTGGATTCCATTTCAAAGGCAGGTGTTCGGGCACAGTCGATGCAGCCTGTTTTTCCATCGAAAACTTTTCCAAACCATTACTCGCTGGCAACAGGGCTGTATGCCGACGGACATGGCATTGTTTTAAACAACTTTTACGCTGAAGATTTGGGTAAAGATTACAACAAAAAAGATAAATCCACGGTTGGCGAGGGTGTATTTTATGGTGGCGAACCTTTATGGAATACCGCAATTAAAAACGGCCTTAAATCGGCAACTCTGTTTTGGGTCGGTTCCGAAGCCGATATACAGGGCATGCGGCCTACCTACTGGAAAAAATACAACCAGAAGATGCCCTTTAAGGCAAGAATAGACACGGTAATCCATTGGCTTAAACTACCTTACGGAAAGCGGCCACACCTTGTTATGTGGTATTATCACGAACCTGACCACACGGCTCATGGTTTTGGCCCGGAAAGCAAAGAAACCAAACAGGTTGTCGAACAAATTGATGGCTGGCTGGGCGATTTTTTCAGGGAAGCCCGCAAGCTGCCCATATACGACAGCATCGATTTTATTATCGTATCCGACCATGGCATGACACAGCTGTCGCCCGACAAGCAGGTAATTTTAGATGAATATCTTGACACTTCCGATTTGGTACGGTTCGACGGATGGAACCCCAATTACAACATCCAGCCAAAGGCAGGTAAGGAGATTAAGGTTTGGAATGCCTTACAAAAAATTCCAAATGTTGAGGTATGGAAACGGGGAACACTTCCGAAACGGCTTAATTATGGAAAAAATTTACGAATTTACAGTTATGTGCTGGTAGGAAAACCCGGATGGAGTGTGTACTGGTCGTGGCAAAATAAAAACGGACGAGGTGCCCACGGATACGACAACAGTTTTAAAGATATGCAGGCAATATTTTATGCTATGGGCCCCGATTTTAAATCAGGATTCAAACAACCGGCCTTTCCCAATGTGGATGTTTACCCATTGGTTACCAAACTATTGAGTATCAAACCTGCTCCCAACAACGGAAACATAAATGATGTTCGGGGTATGCTTAAACCTTAAGTCAAATAGTACTTTGGTTTTGCCCTTAAGACTGCTTTTTTGTCATTCTTTTTACCCAAACCGGGTTTGATGATTATTGCTTTCATTCGTGCATTTGCGGCTGCTTTCCATTAATTTTGCGGATTTGTGGATTGAAGGTAATTTAAAACCATATTTTTTCTATTTTCGCACCATAATTCACAACAGGGGTGCCTTAAAATTACGGGCTGAGAACAAACCCTTTGAACCTGATCCGGATAATGCCGGCGCAGGGAAAAGAGCAAGTATCGTTTATTTCCCGTAAGGCTTTTCCTGTTGATATGTTCATTGTAATGAAACACATCATATCATGGTAAAAAAAATACTTTTCTTCTTAATGTCATCCGTCGTTATTCCCGTTTTGGCCTGTGCTCAGGTTACCGTCAGCGGAACGGTTATCAACAGTAAAACAGGCCAGATTTTGCAGGGTGCTACCGTAATACTCGATGGCAGGGCCACGGCAACAAACAGCATTGGCGAATTTAGTTTTAAAGATATTCATCGGGGCAGGCATCATCTTAAGGTCTCCTATGTCGGTTTTTCAAACTATAACAAAAAGTTAAACGTCACAAACAATGTAAAACTCACTGTCGAGCTTACGCCAACGGCTTATTTTAGCGAGGAGGTTATTGTTTCGGCATATCGCGCAGCAGCGGAATCGCCTTTGGCACACACTAACCTCAGTCAAAAACAAATTTCCAAAAAAAACCTTGGACAGGATTTGCCTTATCTGCTTGCCCAAACACCGTCGGTAGTTGTAAGCTCCGATGCGGGGACAGGCGTTGGATATACAGGCATACGAATTCGCGGAACCGATTTAACAGGAATAAATGTTACCCTAAACGGAGTGCCCGTAAACGACCCCGAATCGGCTACGGTTTATTTTGTGGATTTGCCCGATTTGGCATCTTCTATGGAGAGCATGCAAATTCAACGCGGTGTAGGCACTTCTGTTAACGGGGCAGCAGCGTTTGGCGCAAGCATCAATATTAAAACCGATGGTTTTTCTGACGACCCTTATGCAGAGTACGCTTTTTCGGGCGGTTCATTTAACACCTTTAAAAACTCCGTTAAATTTGGAACCGGTATTTTAAACGGCAAATGGAACTTTACGGGTCGGGCATCGGTTATCTCGTCCGACGGATATATCGACAGGGCTTCATCCAACCTGCAATCAGCCTATTTTGCAGGAGGTTACTATGGTAAAAAAGATATTGTAAAAGCCATTGTGATGTTGGGAAAAGAAAAAACCTATCAGGCCTGGTACGGGGTTCCGAAAGACAGCCTTAAAACCAACCGTACTTACAATCCAGCCGGCGAGATGTACGACAACAACGGTAACTTTTTAGGCTATTACAACAACCAAACCGATAATTATATTCAAAACTACTATCAACTCCATTATGCCCATCAGTTTTCACCATGGTTAAATCTTACCTCGGCGCTGTTTTATACCAAAGGAAAAGGTTTTTACGAAAGCTATAAAAACAATCAAAAGTTTTCTAAATACGGCATGGCCGATACCATTATAGGAACCGATACCATCAACGGAACTAATTTGATAAGGCAAAAATGGCTTGACAACGACTACTACGGACTAATTATGACTTTAAATTATCAAAAGGATGCTTTTAAATTTAATTTGGGAGGCAGTTGGAACCGGTATCATGGCGACCACTACGGAAAAATTGTTTGGGCGCAGGTTGCACGATTGGGGGACCACGACCGAAACTGGTACTTTAACACCGGAATAAAAAATTACTATAATATTTTTGCCAAAATAGATTATCAGCTTGCAAAAGTTTTTAACCTTTATCTGGATTTGCAGTACAGGCATATTGGTTATTCCATTAATGGCACGCACGACAACCTGACCGATTTTATTCAAAGCCATCAGTATAACTTTTTTAATCCCAAAGCGGGTATTGTTTATAAAATTAACACTGTAAACATGCTGTATGCAAGCGCAGCAGTTGCCAACCGCGAGCCTTCGCGCTCCGACTTTCGCGATGCCGATGCAGGAACAGAAATATTACCCGAGCGTTTAACCGACTACGAAATGGGGTGGAATTATACCGGAAATAATCTGACTTTAGCTGCCAATGCTTTTTATATGGATTACAAAAACCAATTGGTGCTAACGGGTAAAATAAACAATGTGGGGTCGGCCATACGAACCAACGTGGCAAAAAGTTTTAGGGCGGGTATTGAGCTGTCGGCAGCAATGCATGCAACAAAATGGCTTAATTGGAGTTTTAATTTTACATACAGCCAAAATAAAATTAAAAATTTTACCGAGTATGTTGATAATTGGGATTACTGGAACGACCCTGACAACCTGCCATTGCAGTACAAAAAAGACCTGGGCACCACCGACATCTCCTTTTCGCCCGATATGGTTGCCTCCAACAATTTAACTTTTACTTTTATTAAAAACCTCGATATTTATTTGGTATCCAATTATGTAGGAAGACAATACATTGATAATACCTCTTCCAAACAGCGGAGCCTCAATCCCTATTTTATTAATAACATCAGACTAAATTACACATGGAATCCGGGTATTGTAAAGTCGGTTGATTTTATTTTGAGTTTAAACAATATTTTTAACAGCAAATACGAAACCAATGCCTGGGTTTATCGCTATGTTTACGGCGAAGAGGAGTATGAAATGAATGGTTATTTTCCACAGGCAGGGTTTAATGTAATGGCAGGTGTTACGGTGAAATTTTAGTCTTTTCCAACCCGATAGACAATTATACAATGAATTAATGATACAATGATATAATGAACCCGTTACCCGATAGACAATTATACAATGAATTAATGATGCAATGATATAATGAACCCGTTACACGCTTAACAATTATACAATGAATTAATGATACAATGATATAATGAACCCGTTACC
>CAYVWX010000116.1:0-9718 GCA_964455635.1 uncultured Lentimicrobiaceae bacterium
ATCAATCAAAAAGGCGACATCCTGCAACGTACTAAATACTGGAAACCTTCGGCTTTAAAAGCTACCCTGAATAAAAACGATAAAATGACCTTTTATGTTACTTATGGCGATTACCTTGCTCGTATTGCGGCTTTTGTTAGCGGACTGGTATTGTTAATATCTTTTACGCAGGGATACCTAAAGAAACGTAAATCAACTGTTGTTTAGTATGTTAATATAAGGTGGAGCCCTGTTTTAAAAAATGTAAATTAAATAAAGCTATAATCGTGCCATTTCTAAAATAGTTTTACATTTGTATAAATGAAATTAAAACAAACAAGGTTCCATGCTTAATCAAAAATTACAGCAAAAGTTATTACAAAAGCTCTCGCCACAGCAAATATTGCTGATGAAGCTTTTGCAGATACCTACTGTTGGGCTGGAACAACGTATTAAGCAGGAAATAGAAGACAATCCGGCTTTGGAAATGGATGAACCCGATACCGTTGAAATGACTGAGAAAGCGGAAGAGGTAAAAACGGAAGATGCAGGTGACGATTTTTCGGATAATGGTACCGATGAACTTGAAGACTATGCCAAAGAAGATGACTACGACCTGGAAGATTATATGAATACTACCGACGACGATGATATTCCCGATTACAGACTAAAAGCCAACAACTACAGTAAAGATGACGAACCGCATGAGATTCCGTTTGCTTCGGGTGTCTCTTTTCACGACTATTTAACAAGTCAGCTTGGCTTGCGTAACCTTGATGACAAAAAATACAACATTGGTGTGTACATCATTGGAAACCTTGATGATTCGGGTTACCTGCACCGGTCGTCCGAAGCCATTGCCGACGATTTGGCTTTTACACAAAATATCTCCACAACTGCCGAAGAGGTGGAAGAGGTGCTGAAAATTATTCAGGACTTTGAGCCGGTGGGTGTGGGCGCCCGTAATCTGAAAGAGTGCCTGCTTATTCAATTGAAAAAAAAGATGGAAGAAAATCCGTCACCGGAAGTTGAATTGGCTATCCGTATTATATCAAGGTACTTTAACGAGTTTACTAAAAAACATTACGATAAAATCATCAAGAAAGCCGAAATTACCGAGGAGGAATTGAAAAGTGCCATTGATGAAATATTGAAACTTAACCCGAAGCCGGGTAATTCATTAAGTGAAACCACAAAAACAAATCATTACATTATACCCGACTTTACGGTTACCAACAACAACGGTGAGTTGGAGCTGACACTTAATTCGTGGAATATGCCCGACCTGCATGTAAGTCGTACTTACGGCGAAATGTTGTCGGATTTAAGCAAAGGCAAAAAATCAAGAAAACAGAAAGAGGCTTTTTCGTTTATTAAGCGTAAAGTCGATTCGGCACGATGGTTTATCGAAGCCATCCGTCAGCGGCAAAATACCCTGCTTAATACCATGGAGGCGATTATTGACTACCAAAAAGAGTATTTTTTAACCGGCGACGAAACCAAGCTCCACCCTATGATTTTAAAGGATATTGCCGAAAAAATAGGTATGGATATCTCAACGGTTTCAAGAGTGGCCAACTCAAAATATGTACAAACCGACTTTGGTACCTTTTTGCTTAAAAACTTTTTTAGTGAATCAATGACCAAAGAAAACGGCGAAGAGGTATCAACCCGGGAAATTAAAAAAATTCTGAGCAATATTGTTGAATCCGAGGATAAGAAAAAGCCCCTTACCGATGACAAGTTGGCCCATTTGCTCAAAGAAAAAGGTTACAATGTTGCCCGCCGCACAATTGCCAAATATCGTGAACAACTTGGAATTCCCGTTGCACGGTTGCGCAAAGAGCTTTAAGCATTTTTTGATTATGGAAAAAAAGCTGTCAAACCTTATTTCTGTCCTGTTTCATCCGTTGCTTTTTCCGGTTTATATGTTGGTACTGTTTTTTTATATCCCCGGTTTTACCGTGTTTACCTATTCTGCCTCCATAAAATGGTATCTCGTAGTATTTGTTTTTATCATGACCTTTATAATACCCGCTTCGTTGCTGTTTTTGCTTAAAAGGTTTAAAGTTATCGAAACGTTGCACATGAATAACCGGCAGGAGCGAATGCTGCCACTGGCCATCATGGCAGGAATTTATTTTGTTACCTATTATTCGTTAGATAAAATCGGCAGCCTTGCCATGTTTAATCTCTTTTTACTTGGCGTGGCCATGGCATCGTTAATTACCATACCCATAAATCTTTATACTAAAATCAGTCTTCATATGATAGCTGTGGGAGGAGTTGCAGGAACAATATTGGGGCTGCTGCTTACCTATCCTATAAATATGCGGGGGCTTTTTTACGCTGTAATTATTTTGGCAGGTGTAATTGGATATGCCCGTCTTACGGTAACAAACCATACCCTCCGGCAGATATATAACGGGTTTATGCTTGGCTTTGTTTTGATGCTTTCACTCTTTATTTTGTAATTTAGGCACACTATTTGAGCAGGCTTTTTATTAACTTGCAACCTTATGGATAAAGCCGAGAAAAAAAAGATTTTAGCAGCCCTTACCGTTCCGGGATTGTTGTTGGCCATTATGTGGATTGTGCGAATAACCGAATCGCTGTTTCACATCCGTCTCGGCTTTCTCGGTGTACATCCTCTGCACGTCGATGGTATCCCGGGAATTTTTCTGTATCCTTTTATTCATGGGAGCTTCAGTCATATTATGGCAAACTCTTTACCCTTTTTAATCTTGGGAACAGCCCTTTTTTATTTTTATAACAAAATTGCCTTAAAAGTGCTGCTGTCCATATGGATTTTGAGCGGTATCTGGGTTTGGTTTGGCGGAAGAGAGAGCTATCATATTGGAGCCAGCGGTGTGGTTTACGGATTGTCGTCGTTTCTTTTTGTCAGTGGCATTATTCGTAAAAATACCGGTTTGGCAGCTTTGTCGCTTATTGTGGCCTTTTTATACGGAGGACTGGTTTGGGGAGTGTTTCCTGAATTTTTTCCCAAAGAAAATATCTCGTGGGAAGGCCATCTGGGCGGATTGGTTTCGGGAGTAATCTTTTCGTTTTATTACCGGAAGGAGGGGCCGCAGCCCAAAAAATATTCGTGGGACTATGAACAGGAAGACGAGGATGACGAGGAAGACGAGGATGCATATTGGAAAAGGCCTAACACTTCAACAACCTATAAGGTGTAATCTGCTACCACTTTAAAATACCGTGTTAACCTGCAGGCTTTTCCGGTTAAATATTCAACCTGTCGTTAAAACTATCTTTGTAATAATGATGCCAGTTTAAAATCAAAACTTATTTTTGTACGGTTGAATAAAAAATTATGAAAAACTATTTTAAATATTTATTGCTGTCAGCGCTTGTTTTTGTTTCCTTTACCATGGTAGCTCAACGTTACGAAAAAGCAATTCCCTCGATAAAAAGCTATCGTTTGCCTTTACCCGGAACCTTTGTGTTGCATGCCGATACGGTTCATTTTAACAACACTTTAACAAACGGGGCCGAACGGTTTCCGTTAAAGGCCGGAATTACTCTTCCGCTGGATGGTAAAGCAATCGTTAAAAAAGGGAAATGGAGTCGTGTTGCTCCCGGCCATTTTGTATGGAGGGTGGCCTTGCAGGTTCCGTCGGCTGTAGCCTTAAACATTTATTTTACCGGTTTTAATCTGGGCACAGGTGATAAGTTGTTTATTTATTCCGCTGACACAAAATATGTTCTGGGGGCATTTACGCAGTTAAACAATGCGCAATGGTTTGCCACCGGCTTGGTTGATAATGCTAAACTGATTGTTGAATTTAATACCGTAAAAAAAACAGAAACTCTTCCTTTTGTGTTTTCTGAAATAGGGGTAATCGGTCGTGGGGAGAGAGGCTTTGGCGAGGCGGGTTCGTGTGAAGTGCCCGTTAATTGCGAAGAGGGACAAAACTGGCAACATCAAAAGCGCGGGGTAGCCAGAATTTTGGTAAAACGGGCTTCATCACTTTTTTGGTGTACCGGCTCGTTGATAAATAATACTGCAAACGATGGCAAGCCCTATTTTTTAACGGCCAATCATTGCGGACAGGGGGCGACGGCGGAGGATTATAACCAGTGGCTTTTCGATTTTGATTTCGAATCGCCTGATTGCAGCCGGCCTGCATCCGAGCCTGAGAAACATACTTTTACGGGCGCAAAACTTGTTGCCAACGGTTACACGCCGCGCTCGGCAAATTCCGATTTTAAATTGTTGCTGTTAAACGAGCAAATACCTGATGAATATCATATGTTTTTTAACGGTTGGGACAGGAGTGGCAATGTGCCTCAACAGGGTGTTGTTATTCATCATCCTTCAGGTGATATTAAATTTATTTCTACTTACACTCAGCCTGCCATATCGTCGTTTTATTATGGTGCCGAAAATAGCAACGGCCCCTTTTGGAAAGTCTATTGGAGCGAAACAACCGATGGCCACGGTGTTACCGAAGGCGGCTCGTCGGGTTCGCCTCTTTTTAACGAAGAGGGCTATATTGTGGGGGCACTTACCGGTGGCAATGCTTCATGCAGCAACAATACCGAACCCGATTATTTTGGAAAACTAAGTCAGTCGTGGGACCAAAACGGTACACAGGATTTTCATCAGCTGAAACCCTGGCTCGACCCCGGTAATACGGGAGCAACCAAATGGGAGGGCTATTTTAAGGGTGATAATGTTATAATGGCTGATTTTTCTGCCCGCGTAACAAAAATAACACAACAAAACTACCTTGGATTTTACAATCTTTCCGAAGGAAATATTTCACAGTACCGGTGGGAATTTGAAGGGGGCACTCCGGCCACTTCAACCGAAAAAAATCCCGGACTGGTTTATTATCAGGCCCCCGGAACTTATGCTGTTAAGCTGGTTGTTTCGTCAATTGATAATGTTGATTCGCTTATCCGTGAAAACTACATAACGGTTGTTGGAAACATCTATCCCAACCCGTTTGTGGTTCAAAACGGCACCTACCGTAAAATTCATATTTTAACCGGTGATACCCCTTTGGATAATGCCGAAGTATATATTAGCGATATTACCGGAAGGATGATTGAAAAGCTTATCCCTCAAACAGATAAGCACGAAATAGTGGTCAATCCCAATAATTTATCCTCGGGAACCTATTTAATTACCACCCTTATTGATGGTAAAAAAACCACTTATAAATTAGCGGTAATAAATGCCGTAAAATAGCATTGTTTTTTGTGTGCGATATTGTTGTAAGGTTATTTTACCGCCAGCACAACAAAATATTTCCATAAGTTTTTTTTCAGTGCTTTATACTGATAGTAGCCGCATTTATAATGATTTTTGGCAAACCTTGATACCCGCGGATGGGTGAGGTTGTACAGTTCCGATGGCAGAGCCCCCATTAAAGATGCATAATACATACGCCGAGCACTTTTTTGTATTTTACGGGTGTAGTCAAACGAATTTGTTTTTTGAAAACCGTGCCGGTATAATTTTTCCGTAAACAAATCGAGAGTATCAAAATTGGAGATGCCCCAGGTTTCGCCCCATTTTTTTACCCAACGGTGTTTGTCGGTTTGATTTTGTGCCGTTTTAAAAAAGTCGCTTAAAATAAGCCTTCCTCCCTTTTTTAATACCCTGAAAGCCTCTTTGATAAACAGGTTTTTGTCGGCAACCGACGAAACGCTTTCGCAAGCCCATACCACATCAAACGACTCATCGGGGAAAGATGTTTGCGTATAATCCATTAAAAGAAAGTTAACTTTATTCGACAAGCCTTTGGCTGCTGCACTTTGTCCGGCCAGCTCAACCTGCTTTTTGCTTAGCGTGATGCCGGTAACAGAAGCATCTTTTTTTTCGGCAATATACAGCGCTGCTCCTCCAACACCGCAGCCGGCATCCAGCACTTTGTCGGAGGCAGTAATGTTTGCCAGCTTTAAAAGAACACGGTTTGTATTGATTAGCGACTCTTCAAAGCTACGGATGCCATCTTCATGAATTCCGTAATGCAACGACAGGTGTTTGTTGAGTTTCCACCATTTTTGGTAGTGGTTTTGAGTGGTATTGTAGTAATCGGCTACTTCTTTGGAGCTGAACATAAGATAGGTTATTATTTAATAATGAATTTGTTATAACCAAAAGGGGGCGTTTGTTGTACCTGTATATTTGTAACCCTTGCCCATCCCGGGCCGTCGTTGCACCAAAGTACAAAAGCATCCAGATTTTCGGGGCTGCCTTCGGCTTCAATATAAACACTGCCATCGGGTTTGTTTTGTACAAATCCGTTAATGGAAAGTTCGTTGGCCTTTTGTTGGGTGTAATACCTGAACCCCACACCTTGTACTTTGCCGTAAATTTTGATAATGGCACCCTTTTTTTCCATCAGGCTCCCAACTGTTTTGTTAATAAATTATCCAGCAAAACAAACAGTTGTTTTGGCTGTACACTACGCCATAACACTTGGTCGAACTGGCCGTAAAAAGCTATGTATTGATCCAGATTGGCATTTTTAAACTCGTCGATAACATGTTGTCGGAAATTGAGGCCTATTATCCATCCCTCCTCAATATTGTCGAACCATTCAGCAAGATAATCATCGGTATCGGAATGGAAATCCAAAACATTTTCACCGATAAGCACAAAATATTTAATTCCTTCATCCATAAGATGTTCTACCACATCACGATATAAAAACATGATGTCGTTGTATAAAACATCGTTCCACTCACCCATCAATTCAATAATGGCAAATTGCAGGTCGTAATCGGCAAACAAAATTTTAAGGTAAAGTGTTTGCGAGCCAAACTCGTCCCACTGCGGGTGGATGTAATGATTGTATATGGTGTTGTGGCACAGTGTTTCGCTGTACTCGCGGCCGTAAAAGGGTGAGCGGTTATCGCCGGAAGCACTGTACAACTCCCGCCAGTTGTTAAAAGGCTCTATTTGGTGCATTTTATTTTAGCTTCTCCTTAAATAGTTTTTCAAATTTCTCAATTTTTGGCGTAATAACAAAGTTACAGTAGCCGTTTCCGGGATTGTTTTTGTAATAATCGTTATGATAATTTTCGGCCGGATAAAAATTTAATACCGGGGCTATCTCGGTAACAATGGGTTTATCCCATATTTTTGCTTTTGTAAGTTGACTTTTGTAAAATTCCGCCGTTTGTTTTTGCTGCGGATTGTGATAAAATATGACCGACCGGTATTGTTCACCCACATCAGCACCCTGCCTGTTTGGTGTTGTAGGGTCGTGGGTTTTCCAAAATACTTCTAAAAGCTCCTTATAACTAATCACTTTAGGGTCGTAAGTTATTCTGATGACTTCGGCATACTTGGTTGTTCCCGAGCAAACTAACTCGTAGGTCGGATTTTTCTCGGTTCCTCCGGCATAGCCGGGAATGACATCTTTAACCCCCTGCAGGCGATTAAAAATAGCTTCGGAACACCAAAAGCATCCGTTTCCGAAAGTTGCCGTATCAAGAGAAGGTTGTGCCATAGCTGTAAATATGTATCCTGAAATCAGGATGGATAAAATAATTTTTTTCATATAAAGATAAAAACAGGAAAAAGACGAATTTATTACACCATGATTAGTTTTTTTCCGTAAATAAACTCGCTGAATTCGGGTGGAGGGCCTAAAAATTTCTCACGGAAGCCATTCATTTCATCTCTGGTTTTTTTCGACATCAGTTCCGACATCTCTTCCATGGCCTCATAACCTATTACCATAGGCGGCTGATTTAAAAGTAGTTTGTCGCCTTTAAACACACCTACTACCTGATACTCTTCCATTTCCGAAACGGGTGTGGACTTAAAAAAACATTTGTTCAGCCATTGGTTAATATCAAAAGTCCGTAAATCTATCATAATAGAGTCGCTGCCGCGTTGCATAATAAATTTCTGATAATAGTTTTGCATATTTTGCATAGACTCTTCCGACATGCCTTCCTGCATTTTTTGATGACATTCGGTACAGATGGCAAACTCGAAAACAGTTGATTTAAAGTCGTGACCTTCATAAGTTTTAAATACCTTTTCCACCATGTAAGTTTCCTGGCTGTGCAGCAAATCTTTTCCGCAAACTACGCAGTTTTCAAAGGGTTTTTCATCGGCATCCGACTGAAAAATTTTGGGGATTTCAAGCTTTATCTCTCGCTGTTCCATTTTAACAGGATATTAAAATGCAAAGATAGGGCTTTTGAATAAAAACCGGTGGCAAACTTTTTTAAAGTTATGGCAGAAAATTTTGCACCCCATAGTTGATTAATTATTTACTTTTGTAAAAAAGTTAAATTATGAGCGTAGAACTAAAAGGACGTTTGATACAAAAACTCCAAAAAGAGAGCGGTGAAGGTAGAAACGGCCGCTGGGAAAAACAACAGTTTGTAATAGAAACACAAGAGCAATACCCTAAAAAAGTATGTATTGTTTGTTGGGGCGATAAAATATCGATGCTGGATTCGTTGAATGAAGGCGACCAACTTAATGTTTCGGTAAATATTGAATCGCGTGAATATAACAGCCGCTGGTACACCGATGTAAGAGCATGGCGTATTGAGCGTGTTGCCGGAGAAGACCCGCCTCCGGGTGAGCTGCCGGGTGATATTGAACATGAATTACCACCTCCCGAAATAGAGGCCGGCGATACTACCGACGATTTGCCGTTTTAATTGCTGATGCGGGCAGCACGAAAACTTCTTTGGGCGCATCTCGCTATTCTGGGTGCTAACCTTATTTACGGATTAAACTATGTGATTGCCAAGGGTATTATGCCCGATTATATGGCTCCGCGTACCATTATTCTTTTTAGAGTAACCGGTGCTGTAGCTGTTTTTTGGATGGTCAGTTTCTTTTTGAAAAACGAAAAAGTTGAGCGAAAAGATTTGTGGAGGTTGCTGTTGGTTTCGTTTTTTGGTATTGCCTTAAATCAGATTATGTTTTTTGAAGGGCTTAATCTTACTACGCCCATCAATGCTTCCATCATTATGGTGGGAACACCCATTTTGGTGTTGGTGTTTGCCCACTTCCTTTTAAAAGAACATTTAACTCCTCTGAAAAGTGTTGGAATAGCCTTGGGCAGCGCCGGTGCTGTGTGGCTTATTTTAAAAAACGGAACTGTTTCGTTTTCAGCCGGTACTTTTTTGGGGAACCTGTTTATTTTAATAAATGCTTCATCGTATGCCCTGTTTTTGGTGCTTATTAAACCCTTGATGCAAAAGTACAGGGCTCTTACCGTTATGAAATGGGTTTTTACTTTCGGACTTGTTTATGTTTTACCGGTTTCGTTGCCCCTGGCTGTGCACACCGATTATTCCGCTATTCCGTTTAACATTTGGATGTCGGTTGTTTATGTGGTGCTGTTTACTACCGTGCTTGCTTATTTGCTGAATAATTACTCGCTGAAAGTGGTGAGCCCTACGGTAAACAGTTCGTACATTTATTTGCAGCCTTTTTTGGCTACCGTTGTTGCCATGGCTGCCGGAAAAGATTTTTTAACGTGGGTTGAAGTTGTTGCTGCTATTTTGATTTTTTCAGGAGTTTATCTTGTGAGCCGACCTGTGAAAAATGCTGATAAGGATTTTTAAGATGCTGTGTAAGAACGAAGAGACGAGGGGGCGAGGGAACGATAGAAAGAGGGAACGATGGAACGATAGAACGATTGTACGATGGTTTTCTATTAATGATTTCCAATTGACGATTGTTGCAAAATAACAAATGTAGGAGCTTTTCACGAAAAGCTCATGC
>CAYVWX010000117.1:0-9684 GCA_964455635.1 uncultured Lentimicrobiaceae bacterium
TTCCGCCCCAGCTTACTACTAAAATATCTCCATTTTCGTCACCTTCAATTTCGAGGTCGGGAATATAGTTGGCAACGCGCTCAACTTTTTCTTCTCTCAGATACGACATCTTTTGATGGTTTAGCGGGTCGTGCGAAACATTACCTGTAATATCTTCTTTTTCAAGTCCGCCCAAACGATGACGTAATCCCGGTGTGCCCGGTAAAGCCCACGAACGGCTTAATTTTTCGGCATCACGTTTATAAGGAGCATAATTGGGATCGTTGGCCTCAACAATAGGAGGATTAATCTCGGGTAAAGAAGCTACTTTCGGAATTTTAAATACTTCGGAACCGTTGGCAATGGAGCCGTCGGTAAGCAAAATAACCGGCACCATATGTTCCATGGCTATTTTTGCAGCTTCGTAAGCGCCATAAAAACAGTCAGATGAGCTTTTGGCTGCCATAACAACAACAGGTCCTTCTCCATTTCTGCCGTACAAAGCCTGCATCAGGTCCGACTGCTCCGATTTGGTTGGCAGTCCGGTTGACGGGCCTCCACGTTGTACATTGATGATAACCAGAGGGAGCTCAGTCATAACAGCAAGGCCGATGGCTTCGCTTTTTAGTGAAAGTCCGGGGCCTGATGTAGAGGTTACTGCCAGTGCTCCGGCAAAACTGGCTCCGATGGAGGAGACTACGCCACCAATTTCGTCTTCCATCTGCATCGAAATGGCACTAAATTGTTTGTGCTTGGCAATCTCCTGTAGAATTTCGGTGGCGGGAGTAATGGGATAAGAACCTAAAAATACGTTTCTTCCCGATCTTTCGGAGGCGGCTAATATACCCCACGAAGTTGCAAGGTTACCTGTAATGTTACGGTAACGGCCTTTGTTTAACGGAGCGGGTTCAATTTTAAAGGTGTTGGCAAAAATTTCCAATGTTTCGGCAAAATGATATCCTGCTTCCAAAACTTTTTTGTTGGCTTCAACCACCAGCGGATTTTTTTTAAACTTTTGCTCAAAAAAGCTAAAGGTCTTTTTATAATCGCGGTTAAACATGTAAAATACCATACCAAGGGTAAACATGTTTTTCGATTTCATGGCCGATTTGTTATCTAAAGCCATCTCTTTAACAGCTTCTTTTGTAAGCGTTGAAATAGGAGCCTGAACCACCAAATAGCCGTTTAATGAGTCGTCGGTTAAAGGGTTGGTTTCGTAGCCGGCTTTGGCCAGATTTTTTTCAGTAAAAGCATCTGTATCAACAATGATGATACCATTTGACTGAACCCACTTTAGGTTTGCTTTTAGCGAAGCGGGGTTCATGGCTACCAGTACATCGGCACGGTCGCCTGAAGTATGAATATCGTTGGCTCCAAATCTGATTTGAAAACCTGAAACACCTGAAACAGTTCCCTGTGGTGCTCGTATCTCCGCCGGGTAATCGGGAAAGGTAGCAAAATCATTACCTGCGAAGGCTGTTGAATCTGAAAAAAGATTACCGGTAAGCTGCATACCATCTCCCGAATCTCCGGCAAATCTTATTACTGCGCTTTCCAGTTCAACGACTTTTCCTTTATGCGTTGTCATAAATTTTATTTTTTAAACGTGACAAAATTAAGTCAATTCTTTTACGTCCAACCAAATAGCCTGTTTTTTTTTAGACTTTATATTAGCTTTCGTTATATATGACTTCTTCTTTTTAAAAAGTTGCTAATAAGATAAATAGAAAGGAATTTTAAAATGGATGTTTGAGGGCATGCTGCTAATTATAACAAGTCTAAATTCCAAATTAGCACGATTTTCGGTTACGGCCGCCCTGCATTTTATATTTTGGATTTTTTTATACAGGCAACCATTACCAAAGTTCCCGGGCTCCGTTTATAATTTGATTTTACGGTTAGCAGGCTTAAACATAAAAACCATAATGTTTTTTATTTGTTGTTCCCGTTTATTACATCAACTGCCTTTTTAAAAACAGGGTCGATTTGATGGTAGATGGGGTAAAAGCCTTTTTCTTCTAAAATATTTCTGCCAACATAGGCCTTAAACAGCGTTTTAATTCGGTTTTTGGATGAGGCAATTTTATTATCGCTTTGTTTAATGCCTTTTTCCGCGGCAAACTCAACCAGTTTTTGATATTCGTCATCCGACATGTTAAAGCTTTTGTTAAAGCTGGTAAAATTGGTATATTTTTTAAGCTCTTTACGGTGTTCGTCGGTATAATCAAAGGCAAACCGGTAAAGGAGCCCTTTGTTAACAAGAATATTGTAAAAGGTGTGCACCGTATCGGTGGCAATGGGCACGTAAATATCGGGCATTATGCCTCCTCCGCCATAAACCGTTTTTCCTCCGGGGGTTGTATATTTTAACGAATCCGGAAAATGGATGCTGTCGGCGCTTTTCATTTCGCCGTCAAGATACCGGTGATAAGCCTCTTCATAATATTTTTCGAAGTGATTTTTTTTGTAAGGTTTTTGAATGCATCTGCCGGTGGGAGTGTAATAGCGAGCTACGGTTAACCTGATGGCTGAGCTGTCGGCCAGCGACATCTGCTCCTGAACCAGTCCTTTTCCAAACGAGCGTCTTCCGATAATGGTAGCCCGGTCGTTGTCCTGTACGGCACCTGTAACAATTTCGCTGGCTGATGCCGAACCCTCATCAATTAAAATAACCAGTGTATTTTTTTCCCAATCTCCTTTTTCAGTGGCAAAGGCATAGCGCCGTGGCCTTGCTTTTCCTTCGGTATAAACAATAAGTTTTTGGTCGGGTAAAAATTCATCGGCAATGTCGATGGCGGCATTTAAAAATCCTCCCGGATTACCTCGCAAATCAAGTATAAGTGCGGTCATGCCTTTGCTTTTAAGCTTGTGCAGGGCCTTGCTAAATTCTTTGGCTGTAGTGGCCGAAAACTTATTCAGGGCTATATAGCCAATGCTATCGTTAACCATATAAGCTACATCCAGGCTATACATGGGAATAACATCGCGGATAATCGTAAACTCAAGCAAATCGGGAATACCCTTTCTGAAAACAGAAACTTTTACCCTGGTACCTTTGGGGCCTTTCAGTAACTTAACAGCTTTGTTGTTGGTAATTCCATTACCTGCAATTATCGAATCGTTTACTTTAACAATTCTGTCGCCGGCCATTAAACCTACTTTTTCCGAAGGGCCGCCGGGAATGGTGTTAATAACCATAATGGTATCTTTTTCAATACGAAACGAGATACCGATACCTTCAAAACTACCCATTAGGGGATCGTTAATTTCATGGAAATCTTTGGCCGAAATGTACGATGAATGGGGATCCAAATCTTCGAGCATGCCTTCAATGGCATCTTTTTCCAGCTCTTTACGATTAACGGTGTCAACATAATCTGTTACAATATAGTCCATTATCTGGTCAATTTTTGATGACCCATGCTTTAAGCTGTTAAATAATCCGTGGTTTGCATTTTGATTTTTGTTGAGCAGAGCACCCATTATCATTCCCAATACTAAAACCAGGGCAAAAAGGATAGGTAAAAACCTGTTGGATTGCTTATTCATATTTTTTGTTTCATTTAAGAAATGCAAAGGTAAATGATTTTTAAAGCGGCTTAAAGTTAAGAGTTTTTAAAAAAGGGAGGGGGTTACTTTGTGAGATTCCGGATTAATAAAAAAGGCCATTCGGAAAAGAATGACCTTTTTTGTACCCGAGGCCGGGATCGAACCGGCACGAGTGTTACCTCACTGGTTTTTGAGACCAGCGCGTCTACCAATTCCGCCACTCGGGCTAAACCATTTGAGAATCGGGCTGCAAAAGTAAAAAATAATTTGAAAGGTTAACAAATCACAGGCCAATTTGTTTTGTAAATTTTAGTTGTCAGATTCGGCGGGTTTTTTCATCAAAGGCCTTTAAAGTAAAACAGGCTAATAAAAATATTTTAGTGTTAATACGGCCTGATAACTTTTTTCGGTGATTTTAGCCGGTTCGGTATAAAAATTATCAGAGGTGTAGAGGTAATAGTCACTTTTTTTGTTTCCGTAAACAAAAGCAAAGTCAACACCAACGCGGCCGTTATTATAGCCAAGCCCGCCGGTGATATATTGTTTCATCCCGTCGTTCAAACTGTTTTTATAAGGGCTTCCGTAAAGGGCATAACCGCCTCTGAAATTGAACATTCCGGCACGAATTTCAATCCCTCCTCTAAAGTTATTTGTTCCCTGATAATTGCTTTTAATATCGGCGTTTGTCCCCGAAGCATAATCAACCCCGGGTGCTTTAAAGCGTGCTGTGCCGTAATCTACATATTCATACTCAAAAGTTAGAAAACCGTATTTTTTAAAAATAAGGGCCACATCGCCAATAGCGCGCATCGGTGTGTATAATTTATAATTAAATGTACCATTGGGCGATGAGCTGGAAAAGCTGTCCCATTCTAAATCGGAGTTATATACTGAATACCAGTTGTCTGTCATCGAGTACCAGGTAGGTGAATGAAAGGCACCACCAATACGAAGCCAGTTAACCGGCCGGTAAATCATACCCAGTTTAATGTTGATGCCAAATCCTGTGGTGGTAAGATTTTCGTAAACCGACCACGAAGAAAAATAGGGAATGGTGTCGGCAATATCATTTTCACTGTATCGGGTGTCGCGGTAAAAACGGGTATAAGGAAGCCCCAGTGTTATTCCAAAGTAGAGTTTGTCGTTAAAATTTCCTCCTACTGAAAGGTCCCATTCATTGGTTGAGCCTCTGCTTTCGATTACCTCTTTTTGCTGTGTTCCTGCAAAGGGTACGGGGGAATAATAGAGGTCGGTATATCCCGGAATGGTGTCGATCAAAAAGGTATTCCAGGCAGGGGTTAAGTCGTAAGAATAATAACCGCTATAATTGTTTTCAATATCTTCGTAGTTTATACCGTCGGCCTGTTCCAAAAAAACATCCAGTTTTGAATTGTTGGCATTATTACCGACAATGGTTCTGTTTGTGTTGTAATTATTCAGCCTGTTCATTCCAAAAGCAAACTGAAAATATTTAAATCCTCCATTGTTTTTTCCTGTTTTTATGGTGTTTACCAGTCCAAAGTTACTCAGGTCGAAAATGGTTCGTGAGTTATCGATATTTTGTCCGAGGTAAAGCGACGAGCTATTACGGGTAAAAATTTCGGGGGTAATGGTATATTCACTATTTCGGTACAGGCCGAGCCCTGCGGGATTAATCGCCAGCGACGACAGGTCGGAGCCAAGTGCACCGAAGGCACTGCCGACAGCCATATTCCGGGCGGTTCCCTGATAATACTGTTGCGAAAAACGCAATGCATCACCGGCGTATTGGGCAAAAGTGTTTACACTAAACAGAAGAATTGCAGATATAATGATAACTCGTTTCATATCGATTGAGATAAAAATTAATAAAAAACTGTTTGGAAATTAGTGGTTAACATCAACGCCGGCCACCGCCTCTGTAACCTCCACCGCTACTACTGCGCGAGCTGCTGCTACTTGTGGAACCGCTACTGCGGCTTGAGCTGCTACCCGAGTAGCTGCGGCTTGAACCTCCGGAATAGCCGGAACTTCTTTTGGGAGCGGAGTATGTTTTAGGAGCCGAATAGTGTCTGCTTCGTGTGGGGCTGCTATAGCTTTTGGTTCTTACGTTTGAGCTGCGGGTAGTTGTCCTGCGCTGCATGGTTGGCCTCGAAGAGTTTCGTGTTTTGTTGCTTATGGTTTCTCTGCGGGGTGTAGTAACTGTTGACCGCGAATTATAGTTTCTTTGAGATGATTTGGAAGTAGGGCGCACATACTCTTTACTCGATCGTGGCTGTTGCGAAGGCAAACTGCGATAAGCTTTTGGTTTGCTGTATCGGGGTGCTGTACGATTTTGCCGGCGCACATAAGTCTTTGATGAGGGCTTTGTATAGTGTTTTGTACCTGAATTGAGTGTTGATTTTTTAACAGGCCTTGAGTTTACATGCTGCTTAGTTGCAGCAGGTTTGGTGTATCTGCCGGTTACTGCTTTTTGCGGACGAGCCTGTTTGGGATGAACCGTTTGCCTTTTTTGAACATTGGTTCTGCCTTGAGGTTTGTTTTGTTTGTTAACCCGTACGGACCCTTTGGGACGTTGCCGTGAATTTACAGCTGACGATGAAATGCCGGCACTACGTGCTTTTGTCTTTCCCGTACTTGCTGTCAGGTTGCCGTTTCTATCTCCTCTATATCCGGGAGAGCTGTTGCCGTAAGATCCTCTTCCTGAACCCGGAACATCGGAGCCATCTGTTAATCCTCCTCTGTTGCCAAAGCCGCCGCCTCTGGGGCCGTATTGAACAGTATTACGATATCCGTAATCGGGATAGTAAGGATATCCGGGATATCCGGGATAGTATCCTCCACCGTAATATCCATCCCAGTAACCATTCCAATAGCCGGTGTTGTAACCACTCCAGTAACTTCCACCCCAACCATAATAGGGATAACCCCATCCGTAACTCGGGTAACCCCATCCGTAACTCGGGTAACCCCAACCGTAATATGGATAGCCCCAGCCAAATCCGGTACCAAAACCAAAACTTAATGATACATTGGAGCCGGATGAGTAAGATGTACAGCCACCGTCATCAAAATAGTTATCATCGTCATTGTCGTCACTAAATTTACGCAACCGCGACGCATAATCGATGTTGTAATAGGCGTCATCGTCAAGATAAACGGTGTCGCCGGATGGTTTTGCAGTAAGATTTTCGTAAGAGCCTTCGGCTTGTGATTCCACATCTCCTTCGTAAACAGTACCGTCGGTGGGTTTTGTTTGTTTAACTACAACTGTTGTACGTTGGGGTGCTATCTGATCATCAGGTGAATAATAGACATCATCCCGGGGAGTGTAACCCGTAGTGCCACATGAACTTAAAAGGATGGCCGCTAAAAAAGCGAGCCCTGCTATATTTAATTTTATTGTTCTCATAATGGTAAGGTATTGTGCATTAATAAACATTGCTTATTTTTGCCGTTCATTGGAAAATTTACAAATATTATACCAAAAACATAAAATGGCCAAAGAACTTACAAAAAGAAGCGAAAATTATTCTCAATGGTACAACGATCTGGTGGTGAAAGCCGATCTTGCCGAGAACTCGGCCGTACGCGGCTCAATGGTTATAAAACCTTATGGCTTTGCTATTTGGGAAAAAATGCAGTCGATACTTGACGGCAAGTTTAAGGAAACAGGCCATCAAAATGCCTATTTTCCCTTGTTTATACCAAAATCTTTTTTCAGTAAAGAAGCTGATCATGTTGAAGGGTTTGCCAAAGAGTGTGCCGTGGTTACCCATTACAGGCTAAAAAACGATGAAAAAACGGGTAAAGTGGTTGTTGACCCGGATGCAAAACTGGAGGAGGAGCTTATTGTAAGGCCTACTTCCGAAACCATTATCTGGGATACCTACAGCCGCTGGGTGCAGTCGTACCGCGATTTACCTTTGTTAATTAATCAATGGGCAAATGTTGTAAGGTGGGAAATGAGAACGCGATTGTTTTTGCGTACCGCCGAATTTTTATGGCAGGAAGGCCATACGGCGCATGCTACCAAACAGGAGGCTGTTGAGGAGGCTGAAAAGATGATGAATGTTTATGCCGATTTTGTGGAAGGTGTACTCGCTATTCCTGTTATGAAAGGGGTTAAATCGCCCAACGAGCGTTTTGCCGGGGCCGTTGAAACTTATTGTATCGAGGCCATGATGCAAGATGGAAAAGCTTTACAGGCGGGAACGTCTCACTTTTTAGGGCAGAATTTTGCCAAAGCTTTTGATGTTCAGTTTTTAAATAAAGAAAACAAGCTGGAATATGTATGGGCTACTTCGTGGGGAGTTTCTACCAGGCTGATTGGTGCTCTTATTATGTCGCACAGCGACGACAACGGTTTGGTGCTTCCTCCAAAACTGGCTCCCATTCAGGTGGTTATTGTTCCAATTTATCGAAAACAGGAACAGTTTAAAGCTGTAAGTGAGAAAGCAGATGAAATTATAAAAGCTTTAAAAGCCAAAGGTATTTCGGTAAAATATGATGACAGAGATACTTATAAACCGGGATATAAATTTGCCGAGTGGGAAATGAAAGGTGTTCCGGTAAGGCTGGCTCTGGGTCCTCGTGATTTGGAAAATGGTACTGTAGAAGTGGCCCGACGCGATACTTTGGAAAAGGAGACCCTTCAAATTACCGGTATTGCCGAAAAGGTTGAACATTTGCTTGAAAAAATTCAAGACAACATTTATCAAAAAGCACTTTCGTTTCGTGACGAGATGACTACCAAGGCCGACACTTGGGATGAATTTGTTGAGAAAATTAAAAAGGGCGGATTTGTTTGGGCACATTGGGACGGAACTCCCGAAACCGAGCAAAGGATAAAGGAAAAAACCAAAGCAACCATTCGGCTCATCCCCATTGATATGGAAAGAGAGGCCGGAAAATGTATTTTAACAGGCGAGCCGTCAGCGCAAAGAGTTGTATTTGCACGGTCATATTGATAAATAGATTAGAATATTGTATAAACTTTTTAGGGTTAGGCTGTTGTAATAAACAGGCCTTGCTGTAAACCAAAAAAGGCGGCTTCTTTTTAAGAAGCCGCCTTTAAATTTAATAAGCCTGCAAAAACTTATTATTTGCTTAAATATTCGTCAATGGCTTTACAAGCGCGGAAGCCATCGGCAATAGCCGAAATGGCATCGGCAGTACGGTTAACGGCATCGCCGCCGGCAAATACTTTCGGGTCGCCGGTTTGTTGTTTTTCGTTGACAATAAACCTGCCTCTTTCGATTTTGATTTTTTCGGTAAATTCTTCAGGCAGGAAGCTGTAATCACCCATCTGTCCGATGGCGGCCATTACGGCAGTAGCTTCCAAAATGGTGTTGCTGCCTTCGATGGCAACCGGACGCGGACGTCCGCCTTTGTCGTCGGCAACCATTTCGGCTTTCAGGTATTCAACACCTTTTACGCGGCCTTTTTCATCTTTATGAATTTTGATGGGAATACCTTGCGGGATGATGTTGATTCCTTCATCTTCGGCACCTTCAATCTCTTCCCAGTCAGCCGGCATGTCTTTAACACGGCGACGGTAAAGGATGGTAACATCAGCACCAAAACGACGTGATACCCTTGCAGCGTCAATGGCAACATTACCACCACCAACAACAATAACTTTGTCACCAATATCAACTTTCTCGCCTGAGTTAATCATATACAGATAGCGGAATGCCTGCATAGAACCTTTGGCATCGTCGCCATCAACACCCAGTGGCCAGGCATCGGGGAAACCGACACCCATAAATACAGAATCGTATTTATCATAAATTTCTTTAAAAGAAATATCCTTACCGACTTTGGTGTTAAAGTTAATTTTAACGCCGATACTTTGGATATAGCCAATCTGTTTTTCCAAACTTTCGATGGGTAACCGATATTTTGGAATACCGTACATGGTAGCACCACCGGCTTTGGCACTGGCTTCGTAAATGGTTACATCGTAACCGCGCAGAGCCAGATAGTAAGCGGCAGTAAGTCCGGATGGGCCTGCTCCGATAATACCAACTGTTTTACCATTTGCTTCCCTGATTTCGGGATTAACAATTTCGTGGGTAATGTCAGCAGTAGCTGCTGTTTCGGTGGCATAACGTTTCAGCCAGCGAATGGCCACAGAGTCTCCACGGGTAGCGATGGCACACACATCTTCACAAC
>CAYVWX010000118.1:0-9588 GCA_964455635.1 uncultured Lentimicrobiaceae bacterium
AGCAACAAGCAACAAGCAACAAGCAACAAGCAACAAGCAACAAGCAACAAGCAACTAAAAATTTCCAAATTCAAAACAGAACGATACGTTTGGACTTTAATGTATTAAGGAATTAGACTTTATTGTTGATTTGAACATCGAGCATTGAACATTGATTATTGGGATTTTAGGTAAAACTCTTAGCATATAGCTTATTAAAGTTTGCTACCTTTGCCGGAAATTAAGTTTAAAAATAAAAAGAGTGTTGTTATGGAAAGAGATACTAAAGTTTTTGATTTGATACAGCAGGAGAAAGAGCGGCAGATGCATGGCATCGAGCTGATTGCTTCTGAAAATTTTGTTAGTGAGCAGGTGCTTGAAGCCATGGGTTCGGTGATGACCAACAAATATGCCGAAGGTTACCCCGGAAAAAGATATTATGGTGGTTGTCAGATTGTTGATCAAACGGAGCAGTTGGCTATCGACCGTGCTTGTGAGCTTTTTGATGCTCAGTATGCCAACGTACAGCCCCATTCGGGTGCTCAGGCTAACATGGCTGTTTTGCTGGCTTGTTTAAAACCCGGCGACACGTTTATGGGGCTCGATCTTTCACATGGCGGGCATCTTTCGCATGGATCGCATGTAAACTCCTCGGGTATTCTTTACCGCCGGGTGGCTTATCATGTTAAGGAGGAGACAGGTACGGTTGATTACGACGAGATGGAAAAAATTGCGCTGGCGGAAAAGCCTAAGCTTATTATTGCCGGGGCCTCTGCCTACTCGCGTGATTGGGATTATGAGCGCATGCGCGATATTGCCGACATGGTTGGTGCTATTTTAATGGCTGATATTTCGCATCCCGCAGGATTGATAGCCAAAGGTATATTAAACGACCCCATCGAGCATTGTCATATTGTTACAACCACTACCCATAAAACCCTTCGCGGGCCGCGTGGTGGCATGATTTTGATGGGTGAAGATTTTGAAAACCCATGGGGTTTGAAAACACCCAAAGGAGTTACAAAAATGATGTCAACGGTGTTAAACTCTGCGGTTTTCCCGGGTATTCAGGGTGGCCCGCTTGAGCATGTTATTGCTGCCAAAGCTGTGGCGTTTGGTGAGGCCCTTACCGATGAATATTTTCAGTATATCCTACAAGTTAAAAAAAATGCCGATGCCATGTCGCAGGCCTTTGTTAACAGGGGATATCATGTAATTTCGGAAGGAACCGATAATCATCTTATGCTGATTGATTTACGGAGTAAGTTTCCTGATATTACCGGTAAAGTGGTGGAAAACACCCTGGTAAAAGCCGACATTACGGTAAATAAAAATATGGTTCCTTTCGACAGCCGTTCGCCGTTCCAAACCAGTGGTTTGCGGGTAGGTACGCCGGCCATAACCACGCGTGGTTTAAAAGAGGAGCACATGGAACCCATTGTGGCTATGATTGACGAGGTTATTAGCAACATTGAGGATGAAAAGGTGCTTGAAAGTGTAAAATCGCGTGTTAACGCCATGATGAAAGAATTTCCGCTGTTTGCGGGATAGGCAAAAGATTTTGTACTTGAACACTCCTTAAAGTAAACGGGTTAAAGACTTACAAAATAGTTCCAAAGGGCATCCTTAGGCGGAGGCGCTACAACTACAACCGGCTCTTTTTTAACGGGATGGATAAACTCTATTTTACGGGCATGCAGGCTGATGGAGGCATCGTGGTTTGAGCGCGGAAAGCCGTATTTAAGGTCGCCCTTTATGGGGCACCCGATGGCCGCCAGCTGGGCTCTTATCTGGTGATGGCGTCCTGTGTGAAGGTCGATTTCCAACAGGTAATAGTCGTTGCTGGCAGCTATCAGCTTATAGCTTAACAGGGCTTCTTTGCTGTTTTCAACCGGTTTTTTGTAGGCAAACGATTTGTTTTTTTTCTGATTTCGTACCAGAAAATGGGTGAGCGTATCTTCGGTTTTGGGAGGAGGCTGTTTTACGATGGCCCAATAGGTTTTTTTCAGGGTTCGTTGTTTAACCATATTGTTTAAGCGGGTAAGAGCTTTGGATGTTTTGGCAAAAACCACGGCTCCGCTTACAGGCCTGTCGATGCGGTGAACCACACCGATAAAAACGTTACCCTGTTTGTTGTATTTTACTTTCAGGTAATGTTTTAAGGTTTCGCTGAGCGGTTGGTCGCCTGTTTTGTCGCCTTGTACTATTTCCGACGGCATTTTGTTAACAACCAACAGGTGATTATCCTCCAGCAGCACACGTTGGGAGGGAAACATTATTTAAAATATTGTTCTTTTTCGTTGGGGAAATTTTTATCTTTTACATCGTTGATGTAGTGGTCGAAAGCGCTGATAATTTCGTCGTGGAGGTTGTGGTAGCGACGCAAAAAGCGTGGCGAAAAATCCTGATTTATGCCCAACATATCGTGAAGTACCAGCACCTGTCCGTCCACTTTGTCGCCGGCTCCTATTCCGATGGTAGGAATGGTTAGCGATTGTGTTACCTGAGCGGCAAGGCCTGAGGGTATTTTTTCCAGTACTACGCCAAAGCAGCCTCTTTTTTCAAGAATTTTAGCATCTTTTTTAAGTTTATCGGCTTCATCTTTTTCGGTAGCTCTTACCACATAGGTTCCGAATTTGTTAATGGATTGTGGTGTAAGGCCTAAGTGCCCGAGTACGGGGATTCCGGCTGATAAGATTCTGTCGATAGACTCTACAATTTCTTCACCACCCTCCATTTTAATGGCGTTGGCTCCCGATTCTTTCATGATGCGTATGGCGGAGTTGAGAGCTGCCTTAGAGTTTCCCTGATAGGTACCGAAAGGAAGATCGACCACTACCAGAGCTCTTTTTACGGCTTTCATTACTGATGTTGCATGATAAATCATTTGATCGAGGGTGATGGGCAGGGTGGTAACGTTTCCGGCCATAACGTTGGAGGCCGAGTCGCCCACAAGAATGACATCGATGCCGGCTTCATCCAACAGCCGTGCCATGGAGTAGTCGTAGCCGGTGAGCATGGCAATTTTTTCGCCCCGTTGCTTCATCTCCTGAAGTACATGGGTGGTTATTTTGGGGTAATCTTTGCTTAAGTGCATGATTTAATATTTTATTGCGGGGCAAACATACGAAAAATAGTTTGGAGTGTCTTAAGTTTGAAGTGCCTAAAGTTTGGGCTAAATTATCCTGAAATCAGGTTAATTCGCATAACTTGCGGGCAGGTATGCCGGGGGTTGAAATTTGGAGACTTTTTTAAAGCAATCCCAATTCCAGCCTGGCTTCTTCCGATATCATGTCCTGATTCCATGGAGGGTCGAAGGTAATTTCCACTTCGGCACCTTTTACCCCTTTTACATCTAAAACCGATTGTTTAACTTCCTGTGGAAGGCTTTCGGCAACAGGGCAGTTGGGAGCCGTCAGGGTCATGGTTACTTTGGTGAATCCGTCATCTTGCACATCTACACCGTAAATAAGGCCTAATTCCCAGATGTTGACCGGAATTTCGGGGTCGTAAATATTTTTAAGGGCAATACGGATGTTATCTTCTATTTCTTTTTTTTCTTCCGGGGTCATGGTACTTTATTTTGCTTGTTTGAGTTTAAAAGCTTGTGCGTAAAGCTGTATTTGCTTAATCATTGAAACCAGTCCGTTTGAGCGGGTAGGAGAGAGGTGCTCCTGAAGGCCTGTCTGCTTAAGAAATTCCATGTCGGCGTTAAGAATTTCGTCGGGAGTGTGTCCCGAAAAAACTTTAATAAGGAGGCTTACAATGCCTTTGGTTATTACTGCATCGCTGTCGGCAGTAAAATATATTTTTCCGTCGTCTTTGCCGTCGGCATGAAGCCATACTCTCGACTGGCATCCCGAAATAAGATGTTGCGGGTCTTTATACTTTTGGTTGATGGGTGGAAGCTCTTTTCCCAGTTCGATTAGATAGGCGTATTTGTCCATCCAGTCATCAAACATAGAAAATTCTTCTATAATGGCTGCTTGTTTTTCTTTTAGGGTCATGGGTTAAAATTTTTGCAAAAATAGGTTATCTTTTTTTAATTCGTTTAAAAAACAAACCTGAATCCGCTGCCAGAGTCATCCGGTGAATGTGTTTGCAATACAATCGGTTGGTATTCATCGTAAAAACCGCATTGAAAATAGAAATTATTAGAAAAAGATTGATTATCTTTGAAGATGGTTTTACCTTAAATCCGCAAGGATTTTTGTTAGTGTAACAAAATAAGATGGTTAGGCATAATATTTTTCACTTATTTTAATGAGATGAAATCCGTGTAATTCGACAAAGAGAATCCGCTTGCGGATTTAGGGTTTTACAAAAAAAATATGACATATGACAAAAGAAAATGCGATAAAATTGTTTCAGGACCACCGGGTTCGTGTTCAGTGGAGTGATGAAAAAGAAAAATGGTATTTTTCAATTATTGATGTGATTGGTGTTCTGACTGAAAGTGAAAATCCAAGAAAATATTGGAGTGTTCTAAAAACGAGACTTAAAAAAGAAGGAAGTGAAGTGGCTACAAATTGTAGCCGTTTGAAATTATTAGCTGTTGATGGTAAAATGCGAATAACTGATGTTGCTGATACAGAACAGCTTCTGCGATTAATTCAATCAATTCCTTCACCCAAAGCCGAACCGTTTAAAGTTTGGTTGGCAAAAGTAGGTTATGAGAGAATTGAAGAAACCGAAGACCCTGAACTTGCATTTGACCGAGCAATGGAAACCTATTTAAAAAAAGGGTATTCAAAAAACTGGATTAACCAACGATTAAAAAGTATTGAAGTACGGAAAGAATTGACTGACGAATGGGAGTTGCGTGGTGTAAAGAAAGGGTTGGAATACGCAATACTGACCAATGAAATAACGAAAGCATGGTCAGGCTTTAATGTTAAAGAATATAAGAAATTTAAAAATCTAAAGAAAGAAAATCTTAGAGATAACATGACCAATTTGGAATTGGTTTTGAATATGTTAGCGGAAGCCACTACAAAAGAGATTTCAAAAGCAAAAAAACCTGAAACATTTACTGAAAACAAAAGAATTGCAAAAGAAGGAGGGACTATTGCAGGAAATACGAGAAAAGAAATTGAAGAGAAAACAGGTAAAAGAGTAACGTCCCCGATGAATGCAAAAAAATTAGGGAAACGCGATAACGATGAGGTAAAAGGCATTGAAGGATAAACAATGAAATGCCGGCAATGCATATAAGATGTTGGGTGGGTGTTGGCTAAAATTACAAATGACAATAAACAAAAGTCAAATAAATCTTAAAATACAATATCAAATCTCAAAACGTTTGAAGAACGGTTTGTAAATAGGAGGTAATTAGATATTTAGAGTTTTTAATTTTGAATTGAGTCCGCACAGGGAAGTCACATCCGATGAATATATTTGTAAAAAATTTTCAAATAGCACAACTGACAATCTGTTAAATAAGAATTTATCGGATGACTATATATTTACTTTTGGGCTTTTCGGAGCGGACCCGGTATAGAGTGCTATTTAAGCATGGAAACCACTTTTGTGAGAGCATTTATAAAGGTGTCCACTTCGTCGATGGTATTGTACATGGCAAACGATGCCCGTACCGTTCCGGGGATGCCTAAAAATTGCATCAGCGGTTGGGCACAATGGTGGCCGGTTCGTACGGCAATTCCCATCTTGTCGAGCAGCATACCAACGTCGTAAGGATGAGTACCGTCAATCAAAAATGAGAGGGCACCTGTCTTGTTGGCGGCGGTACCAATAATTCTTGCGCCATCAATTTCAGAGAGTTTTTCTTCGGCATAATTTAACAGTTTATCTTCGTGCCTCCTGATAGATTCAATACCTGTATGGTTTATATATCGCAAAGCGGTTTCCAAAGCCAGAGCGCCTTCAACATTGGGGGTACCTGCTTCATATTTATAAGGTAGTTCGTTAAAGGTGGTTTTTTCAAAAGTTACTTCCTCAATCATTTCGCCGCCATATTGATAGGGGAGGAGGCGCCGCATCCAGTTATACCTGCCGTAAAGAACCCCTATCCCCATTGGGGCATAAGCTTTGTGGCCTGAAAATGTGTAGAAGTCGCAACCCAAATCCTGCACATCCACTTTAGTGTGGGCAATGGCCTGAGCACCGTCGAGCAGCACCGGAACACCTTTGTCTTTGGCTGTTTTAATAATTTCTTTTACAGGATTGATGGTTCCTAAAACGTTGGAAACATGGGTTAACGCAAGCAATTTGGTATAAGGGTTTAGCATTTTATTCAGGTATTCGAGGTCGATCTCGCCATTTTTTTGGATGGGGATAATTTTAAGTTTTGCACCCCGTTCCAGACAAAGTTGTTGCCACGGCACAAAGTTGGAATGATGTTCCATAGCAGTAACCAAAATTTCATCACCTTTTACAATCCATGGTTTTAAGGCGCCGGCTAACAGGTTGATTGATTCGGTGGTGCCGCGTGTAAATATAATTTCTTTTGATTCTTCGGCATTGATAAAATGCTGAATGTATTGGCGTGAGGATTCAAAAAGGTCGGTAGCCTCCTGGCTTAGCGTGTGTACTCCGCGATGTACATTGCTGTTTTCGTGGAGGTAATAATTGCTGATACGTTGAATTACCTGCCTGGGTTTTTGCGTGGTAGCTCCATTGTCGAAGTATATTAACGGTTTTCCGTTTACCTGCCGGTTGAGGATGGGGAAATCGGATCGTATTTTGCTGATGTTGTATTTCATGATTTTTGGTTTTTTTTGCTCCCTTTGGTCGCGGTCAGTTGCTCCCGCTGGTCGCGTCAGTTGCTCCCTTTGGTCGCGTCATTTGCTCCCGCTGGTCGCGTCATTTGGCCTTTGGCCGTCAGTTGCTCCTTTTGGTTGTGGGAGTTTGATGTTGGCCACTTCCGGCAACAGCCACAAAATTACATTTCTTTTGCTCTTTTTTAGGTTTTTAATTAAAATAAAGTATAACTTTGTAGGGTTAACAAGTTTAAATATACTAATGGCTGCTGATAGTACACAAAAAAACGTGATTGTTGTAAAGAAGATATTTCATCGGGGTAAATACCGTATTGGACTGTTTTTTGATTACGATGCCGAACTTGTTAGCAAGATGAATGCGTTTAAGGAAGCTACTTTTAGCCGTACCTGGCGATGCTGGTATCTTCCCTATACAGCTAAGAGTTTTGAGGCTTTTAAAACATTAAACATACCTTATATAATAGAAAACACATCTGACATGCGCACCCGGGAAACCGCGAAGAAGCCGGATAAAGCGCACATAGTTACCCAAAAGGTAACGCCTGAATCGGTAAAGAAGAAAGACGGTGGAAATTCTGAGGCCGACATAGTTTCTGATGTGAAACAAAAACCGGATGTGGTTTTGCAGGGAGGCAGGTTTATTGTTACAATGCCTTATGTTAAAGCCGATGTTGATTTTATTAAGAAGCTGAAAGGGGCTTTTTGGAATGTTGATGAGCACAAATGGGTTTGTAAGGCCACTATGGAAAATGCCGAAGCACTTCAGGAATATTTTGCTGCCTGGACGACTGAGCAGTGGGAAAAGATTGAAGAGTTGGTTGGGAATTTTCCGAAACATTACAGGCTTAAGGTACTCAATTACAGCGATGAGTACATTGCTATTGATGCGAGTAATTCCGAAATGATGGTTGATTTTATTAAGGAATTTCCGGGCAGGCGGTACGATTCGGATAAAAAATTGTGGGTCATCTCAAAGGATGCGGCGTTGGTTCACCGGTTGGAGGACAGATGTCGTGAGTTGGGCATTTCGTTTGTAAATCATACCGACGTACCCGAAACGTTTACGCAGTTATTGGTAAAAAACGACTGGAGGCTGTATCAGAAGTATCTTTTAAAAAAATATCCCCCTAAGTTTCAGCCGATGTTGAACAGTTATGTCGATAAACTGGTTTTGGAGCGATACAGTAAAAACACAATGGGCAGTTATGTTAACTATTTTGGTTCTTTTTTAAAGTATTGTGTTAAAAATGATATTGATTTTAAGGATATTGAGCTGGAAAACATTGTTGATTATCTTACAATTTTAGCACATCGGAATATTTCGTCGAGGACGTTAACCGCCAATTACAGTGCGTTACAGTTTTGGCATGAAAAAGTGATGCATTTGGGAAAATTCAGAGTGCAGGGGCTTAATCGGCCTCGCAAAGCCACTATTTTACCCAAGATAATGAGTGCGGGTGAGGTAAGGAGGTTGTTTGAGGAATTAAAAAATCTGAAGCACAAAACCATGATATATTTGGCTTATGCCAACGGATTGCGCAATGGCGAGATTATTCATTTACGCAGGCATGACCTCAATTTTGAGCGTAGCGAGCTTAGGGTTCATCAGGGTAAGGGTGCCAAAGACAGGGTTTTGTCGTTGGGGCCGTTGATGATTCAGGTTTTAAAGAAATATTTGGAAGTGTACAGGCCAAAGTATTGGTTGTTTGAGGGGCAGTACAAATCGAATCCATACACGGGCAGCAGTATAAATGCAGTATTCAGAAGGGCACGTGGCAGGGCAGGATTAAATTCAGGTTACCGGTTACACGACTTACGGCATGCTTTTGCCACACATTTGTTGGAGCACGGCACCGACATAAGGATTATCCAGGAGTTATTAGGTCACAACGACATAAAAACCACGTTGGTTTACACGCACGTAAGCAATGCCATGAAGAAGAACATCACCAGTCCGCTGGAGGATTTAGGATTAGAGGATGCCGATGACAGAAACAAAGAAGACAAACCAAAAGAGGGCAAAAACCGCGACAAAAACGGTGATTTGTCGTGATATAAACTAGTTACCCATTATTTAGAAAAAAAGAAGAAAGTTCCATAAATAAAAAAACTTGTTAAATCAAAAAATAGTATTAACTTTGTAATTACATTAAAAAATTTAGACTAATGGAGTTATCAATAATACAAATCGGGAATTCAAAAGGGTTCAGACTTTCAAAAACCTTGATTGAAAAGTATAATATCAAAGACAAGGTTGAACTTATTCTTGAAAAAGGATATTTCATATTAAAGCCCATTTCAAGTCCAAGAAAAGGTTGGGAAACATCATTTAAAGAAATGAATGAAAATGAAGATGACCAACTATTATTCAATGACGTTTTTGAAAATGAAAATTTGGAGGAATGGATTTAAGACAATATCAAATAGTCCTTGTCAATCTTGACCCAACAATTGGCAGTGAAATAAAAAAAACCAGACCTTGTGTTATTATTTCACCAAATGAAATGAATAAATACCTTCGGACAACCACTGTTGCACCCATGACCACAACCTCAAGAAAATATCCTACAAGAATTGAAGTAAAACACGACAGAAAAATCGGCTGGATTGTAGTTGACCAAATTCGGACTATTGACAAACAACGAATTATTAGAATTTTAGGAAGACTATCACAACCAGAAATTAAAGAATTGAAATCAGTGATAAAAGAGACATTTGTAGATTGAAAAAGGAAAAACAATGGGTAACTATGCATATAGCTTATGGCGGGCGAAGTGGTTTAAATGAAAGAATATGAACCAATTAAACGGTGGTGTAAATATGAAAATAAGTTGTAAAATATCCGCCACAAGCCATATGCCCATCCGTT
>CAYVWX010000119.1:0-9515 GCA_964455635.1 uncultured Lentimicrobiaceae bacterium
AATCTTCCCATTTTGTCGGACCATAGGAGTTTTTTGCTGTCGGGCGACCAGACGGGGTTATATTTATAGGTGTCGGAACCGGAAGTAATTTGTATTGCTTTCTCCAGGCCGTTTTGATTTTGTATGTATATTTCATCTTCACCGGTACGGTCGCTGATGTAAGAGATGTATTTTCCGTTTGGCGACCACTCAACGTTGCGATCGTGAGCACCCGATGATTGGGTGAGGTTGCGTGTAATACCATGTTTGGCAGGCACGGTATAAACATCGCCACGGGCACCAAAAGCTACGCGCTTTCCGTCGGGAGCCAAGGCCCACGAACGAATCAGTTTGGAAGCATCTTTTAAGGCGTTGCGGCCGGTAATTAAATCGTTTTCGATATAAACGGGCACTTTTGTAATTTCTCCGGTTGACAGCTCGTAATTAAACAGCTCGCCACCATTTTCGTAAATAATAGAGTGGTCGCCGAGGCTGGGGAATTTAATGTCGTAATTGGTGTAATGGGTAAGTTTGGTAGTTGCTTTGGTGGTCAGGTCGTAAACAAACAGGTTCATGGTGCGGTCGCGATCCGAAAGGAAATAAACTTTGTTGCCGTGCCACATGGGGAAAATTTCCTGGTTGATGGTGTGGGTAATTCTCTCCACTTTTTTAGCATCAAAATCATAAATCCAAACATCATCAGCCATGCCGCCTTTGTAATATTTCCAGGTACGGAATTCACGGAAAACACGGTTGTAAGCTAATTTTTTTCCATCGGGAGAATAGGTGCAGAAACCACCTGAAGGAAGAGGCAACTCTTCTGAAAGGCCACCGTCGATGGATACCTTAAAAAGCTGACCTTTAAACGAGTTAAACGATTGCTTGCGTGAGCGGTAAACAATGTGGTTGTTGTCTGCCCAGGTCATAACTATGTTGTTTGGCCCCATACGGTCCGAAATGTCGTCGCGGTGAAGTGTTGCCGTATAGGTTAGTCGTTTGGGCACACCACCCTGCGATGGAATTAAAAACACTTCGGTGTTGCCATCGTATTGCCCGGTAAAGGCAATCTGTTTTCCGTCGGGCGAAAAACGGGCAAATACTTCGTATCCGCTGCTGTATGATGTTAGTTTTCGTGCTACGCCACCTTTTAGCGGTACGGTGTAAAGGTCGCCGGCATAGGTAAATACTACCTGGTTGCCATGTACGGCCGGAAACCGGAGTAGTTTAGTTTCGTTGTTTTGTGTCATGCCTGTGCCCCACAAAAGCAGTGAAGCCAACAGGAGTGTAAATAATTTTTTCATGTGTTTAAAATTTTATATTTATCCCGTGGAATCTGAAAACTATTCCACAGGGTGAATCAGATATTTTGATTTTTATGTTTTGTCATGATTTTCGGCTTCGCCATCGAAAATCACGCCAAAACAGGTCTTGGGTTTTTCTTTACCTCGGGTTGACACCCGAGGCTATATATATTTCGCTCCTAACGGAGCTTATAATCATGTTTCTGTATGACGACTTGCCGGTATGGATGTTTCATTTGATTGTAATTATATGATTTATGTGTTGATGCTTTGTTGTTTTAAAACCTAAACGTTAATTACCTGTACATCATTGCCTAAATAGACAAGGAAACCTTTTACAGTTTTATATCCAAGGTTGTAAAACGCCTGTTTGTATCCATTTACCTGAGTAATATGTTCATCTTCCTTTTCACCTGTCTTATAATCAATTACAATTATTTCGTCTCCTTGAATTACAACACGGTCGGGACGAACAATTTTACCATCTGAATCCAGAATTTCCGTTTCGTTTTTAATTAAAACATCATCAGTAAAATATTTTTCAATGGCCGGATGTCCGGTTATTTGATTAATGATGTGGCTTATGGATTTTGCTTCGTTATTATCAATGACTCCTTTTGACAGGAAAAGGTTTACTGCTTTTTGAATATCTTTTGACGTTTTTACGGACGCCAGAATTTCGTGTATAAGTTTTCCTTTTGCGCGTTGCGAACTGCCTCCCGCAAGTTCCCAATATACTTCCTCAGCAGAAGCTGTTTGTACCGGAAAATTTCCTCCGTTACTAATCCAATGGCTGAGTGGTATGTTTTGCTGCTGTGGTTTCTCGGGTTTATCCAGCTTGGCTGACAGGCCGAACTCGTAAAGCAGCTTATCTTGCTGGTATAAATCGGCAGCTTTTAAGAATTTAATAATTTCTTTAGAAAATTTTTCATTTCTTTTGCTTTCGGCTTCAGCTGTAATAAACAACGCTTCCACCGGCCTGGTAAAGGCTACGTAAGCCAGGTTTAAAAAGTCCATACGGGTTTTTTGCTGTTCGTTGTTATAAACCTGTTCCATGCCAATGGCTTTCAGCGGCTCTTTGCTTATGGGTAGCAATGTTTTGGTTAAATCGGGAGCTTCGGCAAGGGATATGTCGCTCCAGAATTCTTCTTTTGAAGTTCGGTTTCTGCGGTTTTGATAGTCTAAAATTACCACCTGAAATTTAAGTCCTTTTGCTTTGTGAACCGTCATTATTTTAATGGCGTTTTCGCCTTCGGGCATAACAATGTACAGTTTCTCTTTTTTCTTTTCCCATAGCTCCAAAAAGGCATCAATTCTGTTTTCGAAGAGGGCTTCTTTTTCAACAATAAAATCTAAAAAATAATTAAAATAGATGTTGGGAGTTGTGGTGGTAGCAATGGTATTATAAAGATATTCAGCCAGTTGATAAACGGGTTTTTGCTTTAATATTTCAGGAGGGAGTTCGATGCCGGCCAGGTTTAAAATGTTTTTGAAAGCTTGGTCCAAATGCTGCAATATGCTTGTTGCCAATGTTTCAAAATCGGCAGATTTGTGTTGTATTAACAACAGGTTTTCAAGCAGTTCTGTCATTATTGCGCTGTTGCCGGAATGCAGCAATGCTTTAAAAACGGCTACTACAAAACGTACCTCGGGTGAACCGCTTAGCAACAACGATTCAGACGATACTACGGGAATGTTGTTTGTAAGCAAATTTGAAGCAATTTCAACGGCATCATGACCGGTTAAAGTAAGTATGCAGATGTCGCTAAAACTAAAACCCTTGTGGCGAAGTGTATTGATGTACCTGGTGATAGCTTCCATCCGGTTTTCCCTGTAGTCGTCTGCATTTTCGGCGGGAATAAGCTCAATGGAAACATAACCGCCTGTTTGTTTTTTGGCCGATACTTCCTGCTCAAACCGGTTATAAATATTTTTAATCAGTCCACTGTCGTTGCGGGTAACCAACGAAAAAAAACGGTTGTTAAACGTTATAATTTCATGGTACGACCTGTAGTTGGTATTCAGGTGTTTTTCAACCATCGACTGTTTTAGCAGGGCTTCTTTTCTTTCGATATCAGGTAAATTGGGGTTTCCGTAGAGTTTTGGAAGGCTTGAAAACAGTTCAACTTCTCCGCTTCTGAAACGGTAAATAGCCTGTTTGGCATCGCCTACAAGCATGTTGAAATTACCGGCTGCCAGCGAGTTTTCGATAAGCGGAAAAAGATTGTACCACTGCAACAGAGAGGTGTCCTGAAATTCATCAATTAAAAAATGCGAATATTTTACCCCAAGTCTTTCGTAAATAAACGGTGTTGACTGGCCGGCAATGGAGTTGCTTATTTTTTTATTAAATTCCGAGATGTGTACTTTGTTGGTTCTGAGGGTGTAGTCGTCAAACAGCCACTTTATCTCTTTCAGTAAGGCAACTGCATAAAGTTTTTTATAAATCAGATTTAACAGGATATACTCTTTCCCTTTTTCGTGAATAACGTTGAAAGCATTTAGCAGTTCGTCTTTAATGAGGTCGATGGTATTATGGTCGGCGGCATTGCTGCCATGCCATTTATCCTGTTCCACCATGTTTAAAACGGTAGCGGTGGGAATAATGTTTTTGGTAGAAAGGTTTTGGCTGTTTTTTGTAAAGTAGGATAAAATTCCTCTTGACTTTCCCGGAAAGGATGATTCATCAAGGCCGTTGGTTTCAGCGAGGTTTAAGGCATCGAGGGCAATTTGGTTTATTGCTGCTTTTAGTTTTTTTTGTTTGGCATTTATCAGTTTTAAAATCTCCAGAAATCTTGTTGTTTCGATGGCCGTCAGCGTTTTAATTTCTTCAAACCCCTCTTCAGAGGTTTGTTTGTTGATAAATTCAATCAGTTTTCTTTCGGTATTGTAGTTTTTTTCTTCTTCGGTAAGCGAAAGCACAAACTGCACCATTACTTCGGTAAGGGCTTTGTCGTCGCCAAGTTTAAAATAGAGGTCTTCAATAATGTCGGGAATGATGTCGTCGCTGTCGATAACCACTTCAAAACCGTGGGGCAGGTTAACATCGGCGGCAAAAGTACGGATGATGCGATGTACAAACGAATCGATGGTGCTTACGCCAAAATCTTCAAAGTTATGGATAAGATTTCCCAACAGAACGGTGGCATTTTTTTGCAGTTGTGCTTTTGACAGGGTAAGTTCGTTGAGTAATGCAATGGCCATTGATGTTTCGAGTTGTCCTTTCGATAGTTCCTGCAAGGTATTGATAATGCGCTGTTTCATTTCGCCTGCAGCTTTGTTGGTAAAGGTTATGGCCAGCACATGCCGGTAACTTTCGGTATTTGAAAGGGTAATCTTCAAATATTCAAGCACCAGTGTGTGGGTTTTTCCCGAACCAGCAGACGACTTGTATATTACGAGGCTCATTTACTGTTTTGTTTCAAATTTATATGCTAATTTCCTATTCATTTTATAAATTACCTTATCCGCAAGATTAAATCAAAAAAAGCCGCGAATGCACGAATAAAAGCAATAATACGAAAATTATCTTCACCCGTTTGGGTAAAGAAATATTCGCATAAGTTAGGGGAATTAGCGGCGAAACAAAAACGTTTGTGGATTTATGTGATTATATTTTTTAACTGTCGACAATTTGTCGACAGTTCAATGCCATTTTCCCTTTCGCGTTTTTTAAGTCGATACCAATAGTCTCTTGGTTTTGTGCTTTCGGTTAATATTCCAATTACATCAACAATAGCAAAATACCATTTTTCTTTTTCTTTATCCCAGTGTGTTCTAACTTGTTTAGCCTGAAATAATTTAATATTTGACATATTGATAATCGTTTATTATTTTATCAACAAATATAAAGGAATGTTACAAGAAAATTACTCATTCAATTATTTAATTGATAAATAGTTTATTCATTTTTAAGACCATTCTTATTATGGGTAGGAACCATTTATTTATTACACCTATAAATTATTTTGCCGGTACACCCTAATCCTTTAAAAAATGATACTATTTACTGTTTAATCATTGCAGGGTTAAGGCAAATAAATAAACTTAAGGGTGCTCATCCGGTTACCGCCAATAATTTTTATCAGATAAGTTCCTGCAGTAAGGTTCATTTGTTTGATGTTTAACACAATTTCGTGATCTCCTCTAACCAATTCCTGTTTAGGCAACTGCCGGATATTTTTGCCAGATAAATCGGTTATTACAATGGTGACGAAGCTTTTTTGCAGTAAGTTAAACCGGAGTTTAGCCTGCGATGTTACCGGATTCGGGTAAATATTCAGTTTGGTAAGGTTGACGGGATTTTTAGCAATTCCCAGGGTGCTTCTAATGGAATCGGTGTATTCAACAATGGCGCCATCGGCAATGTCGCGAACCATCAATAAAGGGGCTTTCTGGTTGTTGCCAAGCCATTTGTATTCGGTATAAGCGTAGGGCAACCCTACCCCGGTTCCCTGCGACTCCAAGTAAACACTGTCGTATTCGGTAACTTCCGATTTTACACGGATAACGTTAAATGTACCGTAGGGGGTTATAAGCGTCCCCCAGCCATCTACCGTATTAACACGGTGACGGTCAACCAGCAAATAGCCTGTACCCGGAATGTTCATGTCAACGCCCGAATTGGATGAATCGGAATGGGGGTAGGTGAGGGGAAATTGATACAGAATATCGGGGTCGGAAAATGGCGCCGGAATGGGAAAATTATCCATGGAAAATGCAAAGCCCGTGTTCTTAAATGCGCTGTTGGACGACTTATAATAATAATAGGGTTGCGATATTCCTGTTCCCGGAAACGAAAAGGCACCGGCCATGTTTACGGCAAAATCGGAGTTGAAAAGAAACAACAAGCCTGCGGGAGTCTGACTTACGCTTACAAAGGTGTCGATGCGTTGCTTAAAAGGAATTAAATCAGAATAATCCCAGGTGTAGTTTTCACCGGTTTCCGATAAGTCGATAATTCCGGTGTTCACACCAACACTAATTCTTACGGTGTCGTCTTGCTTGGGCATATCACTTTTGGTGACGGTTATTTGCCCGAAAGCGTTAAAGGAAAACAGCATGGCTGTTGCAACTAAAAAAAGGATTGGTTTTTTCATGGCTTTTTTATTTTTATTTTTTTTCTGTTATTGGTAAAAAGTTCGTTAATATTATTGAATTCTTTTTTATAAGCAACACCAACACCTTGTGTATAAGGCGATATCTTGTCGTAATTGTTGTAATAGTACCACGAGTTTACGTTGGAGTGGTTGTAAGCTTTTAGCAGCCACCGTCCGTCTTCGGTAAGTTTGTACGATACATCCACATCGCCAACAATATTGCTGGCATTGCCTTGCGACCGGTCGTAGGTCATGCCGAAATTTCCGTTTATGGAAAGCCTGTCGTTAAAAAGTTGTGTGGAAAGTGCCACTTCAAATTCTTCCTGCGATAAGGCATCACCGGGACGGTAGTTTATACCAATATCGAATTTGTCACTCATCTGCGAAAGCATGCTGCTTAACTGGTTTGTAAGGATGCTGTAACCCGATGAGGCCAGGCTGACATTTCCGGCGTTGCTGTAACTAAAAGTTCCCAAAACCAGTAACGATATAACCTGCTCATTTACTACGGCGGCGTTGGTGGTGTCGAGGTTGGCAAAAATGGTTCGTTTCAAATCGGGGTCGGCATCCGGAATGTCGATGGAAAAACGGATGGTGGGGTTTAGTAATTTGTTGGTAAGGGTTATGTAACAATATACATCTACTTTGTTTTTGTACGATGCCGTGGAATCGATTACTACGCCCAAACTGGCAATATTGGTTTTTACTTTGTAAAGTCCCCTGATATTCAGATTGGCTCCGGTGGGGTCGCCTGTCCACGATATTTTTCCGCCCTCCACAAGGTCGAACCTCTTGCTTACCAAGTTTTTAAAGGTGAAGTGGAAATATCCTTTTTTTATGATGTAATCGCCAATCATGCTAAATGTGCCTGTGGAATTGGCATTTAATTTTAATGTGCCGTCGCCCTGCGATTCTATTCTTCCCAACTGCGAAGGCAGATAGATGTTAACTTTTGCAGCCGGGTTTACTTTTGCATTAAGTTTTATATCGTATCCAAGATTTTGTTCGCTTTTTTCAAGCTCTACCTGCTGCTCTTTGGTAATGGCTTTCTTTTCTTGGTCTATCATTGATGAGTCGGAAGGCGGAGGAATAAATCGGATGTATTCGTTATCCGACACATCGTAAACATAATCCAAAGGAATGTTTAAATCGGTGCCTTTTACGGTAGTTGCGTCGGCATTCAAATGTATTGAGCCGGGGTCACCCCAAAGGTGAACAACTCCCGAAACCAATGCGCTGCCATAATATAACTCGTTCATCTTGCGATTGGTATTAACAAACAATAATTTATTTGTGTTTACCTTTATGTTGTAATTAAAATCGCTAAAGTAGTTATGTTTTAAACTTCCGCTAACTACACCTTTGTTGCCCAATGTATCGTAAACTACTATATTGTCGAAACTTATTTCGTTTTTTCTGAACTGTAAAAAGTTAGAAAACGAATACCTTGTGTTGAGGTAGTTAACTATTAAGCTGGCTCTGTCAAGTGTTGCTTTCCCGTTGATGACGGGCTTTGCAGGAGTTCCCGAAATGGTGAGGTGTCCTTTTCCTTTTCCTTCGATGCCGTGAAAAAGATCGCTCAACAGCGGGTTTAAAAATTTAATGTTAATACGGTTAAAATCGGCTGTAAGCCGAAGGGAGCTGTCACCTTTAAAAGGATAATAGAAGCCATCCAACGAAAAAACTTTTCCGGTGCCTGCGTTACCCTTTCGTATTATTTGCATCTTGACAAAAACGGAATTGTCAATGTTGTTCCAGGTATTCATCAGTCGTGCATCGCCAAACAAAACACCGTTAAGTCCAAAATTATTGATGGAAAGGTCGGACACAATGGTTGGGTTGTTTTTGTAAATGCTTATTTCAAAAACCCCATCAATAAAACCGTCGAAATTAATTCCGGTGCTTTTTGTAAGTGCATCAAAGTTTGATAAATCCCATTGTGAAAATTTAACCATAAGCGAATCGCCGTTAACTTTTGGGATTTCACCCTGAATGGAGAGCTTTGAGCTGCCACCTCTGAGGTTTATATTTTTAAAATGAATTCCGGTTTTGTCGAAAAGAATTTTGTTGTTTTTATCTAACGACCATAAGGTGTCAGCGATGTAAACTTTGGCTTTGTCGAAAGTTAGTTCGTTAACACTGTCCTGCTGAAAAAAGTAGCCTTTTATGCTTCCGTTGTCAAGGTGGGTTGTGTCGGTATTGTGCCAGTCCATTCCAAAGTCCAGCATATTTTGTAAGGCCGAAGCTCTGATTACGAGGCTGTCCATTCCAACCCGTTGTTTGTCGTCGCGAGTGCTGTCTTTTAGTACTAAATGGCCTGCATCCAGTTGCAGTTTTAATCTGTTATCAGCGGTTTTTACCGAAAGGCTGCTGTTTTTTATTCTGATGTTTTGCCAGGCCATAAATGCTGACGAAAACAGGAGGTTTACCTTCTTTTTGCTGAAATCAATGTCGGCTTTAAGGTTTGAATTATCTTCCATGGTAAAGCCGTGTAAAAATTGTTCTTTAAACAGTTTGTCGTTTTTTACGGTGGCCTGCACATGCATATAGTTTACCGAATCGTTGTGCCCGTTGATGTTATCGTCAATAATAAAGTAGTTGTTAATCAGTGCTATAAAGTTATCTTTTAAGTCAAGAAGTTTAAACTGTCCCGATAGTTTGCCATCCAAAAAATCCGATTTCAGGATAATGGTTTTGGCATGCTGAATGTTGTGTTTATGGATGGAGATAGAATCGACAAAATAGGTAGAATCGTTAAAAGTAAGATAGGTGCTGTCAAAATTAAGGTCGGCAACTAAATTTTCAACGTCGTTACCCTGTATGGCAAGGCCGGCCTTGGTGGAAAACGAAAAATCGTTGTTTAACAGTCCCAGCTTTTTAAGGTTAGCCTTGTAGATGTCGGCATAAGCTGTATAGTTGCCCGAACCGGAAAAATCGATGCTGCCGTTTGTTTTGAAAAGCAAATTTTTATCGTTGCACGAAAGGGTTCCTTCGAGTTTGTTATGTTGAAAATTACCTGTAAAAGTAACGGAATCATACTTATAATTTAGCAGGTGAAGATTTTTGGAAGTGATGTCTGCACTGACAAGAACATCCTTAAAGTTGTTTCCCCGGCCATTGATTTTCCCGTTTACAT
>CAYVWX010000120.1:0-9502 GCA_964455635.1 uncultured Lentimicrobiaceae bacterium
GCCTGCCCTGAGCTTGTCGAAGGGAAGCCGAAAATCATGACAAAACATAAAAAACGTCTTATCAAGCATTTGCAAAATTTTAAACACATGAAAAAAATAATATTTACCTTATTGTTCATTTTAACAGCAAGCTTATCGTTTGCCCAGCACTACCCTTTTCCACAACACACAACCTACTTTCCTCATATCAGTCCGGGTCAATATTCGCAAGATCAACTTGACAATCAGGTACGATCGTACTACGATGCATGGAAAGCCAAATATCTTATTAACGGATGCGAAAGCAACCAATATTATGTTTATTTTCAATCGGGCAACACCAACACGGTTTCCGAAGCAATGGGATACGGCATGCTCATTGTGCCGCTCATGGCCGGTTACGACCCCGATGCAAAAACCATCTTCGACGGATTGTATCGGTATTACAAAGCCCATCCGAGTCACATTATGCCACATCTGATGGCCTGGAAACAGATTACGGGTTGCATCGACTCCGACGGCCCCGATTCAGCCACCGACGGCGATATGGACATTGCTTTCGGACTGTTGCTGGCGCATGCACAATGGGGCAGCGGCGGTGCCATCAATTACTTTGGTGAAGCACTTCTGATTATTAAAGATTTAATGGGGAACAATGCTTCAGAAGGCGATATCAATCAGGATTATAACTCCATCAAGCTGGGCGACTGGGTCGAAAGCGGCAGCTATATGACCGGTACCCGTACCTCCGACTTTATTACAGATCACTTCAGGGCTTTCGGCTGTGCCATAAAAGATACCACTTGGTACGATGTGCTTGATGAGTGCTATACGTTAATTGACACCATTCAAACAAATTACAGTCCCGAAACCGGACTCTTACCCGATTTTATCGTTGATGTAAACAGCAATCCCAAACCGGCTAACCCCAATTACCTGGAGGGTGATTTGGATGGTAACTACTCGTACAACGCCTGTCGTGACCCGTGGCGGCTGGCAAACGACTATTTAATATTTGGCGATGAAAGAGCCAAAAATGCCGTGTTAAAAATCGACAAATGGCTTTTTGAAGCTGCCAACGGTAGTACCAATAATGTTCATGCAGGTTACTACCTAAACGGCGATGTGGCAGCCGGATGGAGCGATAATTCGTTTACTGCTCCTTTTACGGTGGGCGCTATGCTCGACACCACCAACCAGGAGTGGCTCAATAAATTATATTCCAGAATTCTTTTGGCAAACACTGCCAATGGCGGGTATTACGACAACACCCTGCGACTGCTTTCGATGATTACCATTTCGGGAAATTACTGGGTTCCATCGTGCGATATTTTAAACAGCACATCCGAAATTCCCGGCAACGAATCTAAAACTTTCAAAGTATTCCCATCGCCAACCAACGGCATCGTTACCGTAAAATTAAACAACAACTTTTTAAAAGACGGTTACACTGTAAATGTGGTAAATAGCACAGGTTGTGTAGTTTATAATAAAAGTATAAACAGGCTTCAAACAACTTCCATCAACCTGTCCAATTACGCCAAAGGAATCTACTTTATCAGACTAACCTCCCGCAGCGGAACCATTTCAGAAGTTCAAAAAATAGTTTTGGAGTAAACCTTCCCGGAAAAATCACACCATTCATTTACAGGCGACTTTTCTGTTACCCTTTTATTCGAATGGCCGACTGTTTTAAGATAAAATCAACCGGCAGAACAATCGTATTATTGGAGGGCTCTTTGCCTGAAAGTTGCGACAGCAAAAGCTTTGCGGCTTCTTTGCCCATTTCGGCAGCGGGTAATTTTAAAAATGAAATACCGGCTGTTAAGTGATGTAACGAGCAATCGGACCCTACCGCAATCAGCATAAAATCATCGGGGACAGACAAGCCCTTTTTGCGGGCTATCATACTCACTTCCATAGCAACATCCATACCCTTTACAATTAAGGCACAGGCTGTTTTCCGGTTCTCAATCAGCACATCCAAATCTTTCGACAACTGTACCGGATTCTTTTCCCAAAATAGGGTCTGTAAATTTTTTTCACTTATCTCAAAGTTATCAAAAACCATTTTAAACGACGACAACAGTTGTGAATCCATCGGGTCGTTTTTATTTTCCATAACCAACGTTACGTTTGATACATTATTGGTTTTCAGGTAGCTTACAATACGCGATACCCCCTGATACATGTCGGGAATAATTCTGCTGACCTTTAAATTGTTTTCAGAGTCGAAAAGAGCAACCAAAGGAATGGCATTTTTTTGAATATTGGAATAGAAGTTTTCAGGCAGCAGGCGGTTTGCATTTATATGAATAATACCGCTGATGCCGTATTTTTGAAAAGTTTTAAAAAAGGCGCTTTCCCGTGCATCGTCTCCCAGCATATTAACCACCATAACCTGATATCCGTTTTCCTCCATCACATCGGTTATTCCATTAATAATCCGGCGGTTAACACACGAGTCGATGGAGGGAGCCAATACTGCAACAGCATCGGTTTTTTCGGGAGCCATCAATTCGGGAATACCCGGAAAATAGCCCAACCGTGCAGCTGCCTGTCGTACTTTTTCTTTTGTTTTCCTGCTGATACGCGGATGGTTATTCAGGGCACGCGAGACCGTGGAAACCGACACGTTCAGCTCACGGGCAATGTGGGTAAGCCCTATTTTATCTTTATTTATTTCCTCTTTCAAAATTCCTCCAATCGAATTTAATACATAGTTTTTTAAACAGAGTACAAGTATAGTAAAAACCGTTTCACCAATCAACATTACTCCATTAAAAATTATCTTTGCAAAAAAAGTATTTTGGAAACAATCATCAATACCATAGCCAAAAAACTGGCAAAAGAACCATGGCAGATTGCCAACGCGTTGGCTTTAATAAAAGAGGGTGCCACCATTCCGTTTATTGCGCGCTATCGAAAAGAAAAAACCGGCAACCTGGCCGACTTTGAATTGTTGGAAATGGAGAAGTGGTGGAAAGCTTCGCGGCAATTGGATGATCGAAAAAAAGCAATATTAAAAAGTCTTGAAGAGCGGGAGATTTTAACCCCTCAACTTAAAGAGCAAATAGAGGCGGCAGAAACCATGCACGAAGCAGAAGATATTTATCTTCCGTATAAACTTGGGCGAAAGACCCGGGCGATGATTGCCAAAGCAAAAGGTTTAGAGCCGCTTGCAAAAATAATATACTCCGAAAATGTTGCATCGGTAACAGCAGCAGCCTCACGTTTCATCAGTAAAGCAAGCGGGGTTGAAACGCCTGAAGAAGCGTTGGAGGGTGCGCGTGATATTATTTCAGGATGGATAAGTGAAAACATTAAGGTGCGAAACAGCATCAGACGGCTTTTTAGTTCGGAAGCAAAACTGGTTTCTAAAATCATAAAAGGCAAAGAAGAGGAGGGGGTGAAATACAAAGCCTGGTTCGACTGGAGCGAACCGGCTGCCAAGGCACCTTCGCACCGCGTACTGGCCATGTTACGAGGAGAAAAAGAGGGATACCTAAAGCTAAAAATTTCGCCGGACAAAAACAGAGCCTTTGATAAATTAACACATTATATTATAAAAGGAAACAACGAAGCTGCCCGACAAAAGCAAATGGCTTTAAAAGAGAGCATCCAACGTTTGTTGTTTCCTGTAATGGAGACCGAATTGCGTCATGCGCTGAAGCAAAAAGCCGACGAAGAGGCCGTACGCGTATTTACCGATAATTTGCAACAACTCTTGCTTGCACCTCCTTTGGGACAAAAAAATGTACTGGCCATCGACCCGGGTTTCAGAACAGGCTGTAAAGTAGTTTGTTTAGATCAAAACGGAAATCCGGTTCACAACGAAACCATTTTTCCGCACCCGCCTCAAAATGAAAAAGGAATGGCCATGAAAAAAATAAGCAGCCTTGTAGATGCTTACCATATTGAGGCTATTGCCATTGGCAACGGAACGGCGGGCCGTGAAACAGAAGAGCTGATAAAAAGAATGAGGTTCAACAAAGAGCTCGTTGCCGTGATGGTAAACGAAAACGGCGCTTCGATATATTCGGCTTCGGCCATCGCCCGCGAAGAGTTTCCCGATTATGATGTTACAGTCAGGGGAGCAATCTCCATTGGGCGCAGACTAATGGACCCGCTTTCGGAGTTGGTAAAAATCGACCCCAAATCTATTGGAGTAGGCCAGTATCAACACGATGTAAATCAGAAGCTTTTAAACGAAAGTCTGCAAAAAACAGTGGAGATATGCGTAAATACCGTTGGTGTGGAGTTAAATACTGCCGGCAAAGAGTTGCTAACCTATGTTTCGGGAACCGGCCCCGTATTGGCTTCGCGTATAGTTGAATACCGAAAAACACACGGTAACTTCACCTCGCGCGAAGAGCTTAAAAAGGTTAAAGGTATGGGTGCTAAAGCTTTTCAGCAGGCGGCGGGATTTTTGCGCATCAAAAACAGTATCAATCCTTTAGATGGTAGTGCTGTTCATCCTGAAAGTTATCCGGTTGTTGAAGCCATGGCATCCGCTTTAAAAGTTTCGCCCGGTGAGCTTATGGGAAACAAAACGTTGCTTCAAAAAATTGTGCCCGAAGATTTTGTTACAAAAGATACGGGACTGCCTACCATAACCGATATTTTAAAAGAGCTTGAAAAACCGGGACGCGACCCTCGCAAACAGTTTAAACAGTTTGAATTCGACAAAAACATCAGAACCATTAACGATTTAAAAGAGGGCAGGGTTGTAAACGGTATTGTTATAAACCTTACCAATTTCGGTGCCTTTGTCGATTTGGGTATTAAAGAAAACGGGCTTATCCACAAAAGTGAAATTGCCAATGAATATGTTAACGACCCGGGAAAATATTTAAAACTAAATCAACAGGTGAGGGTAAAAATTCTTGAAATTGATTACAACAGAAAAAGAATAGCCCTGACATTAAAAGGGATGGAGCCTTAAACGGGACTGTGTTTTATCAATCAATATACTTGCGTATATAAGTCCTGAATCAACAATTATTATTTTACTTTTGCGTTATTGAACCAAACAAAAAAACATGCGTAACAAAATACCGGTTTTACTTTTACTCTTTTTATGGTTTATTGCCTTTGCAGCAAAATCGCAAATTATTCAGGGCGAAGTTATTGGCGGCATAAACTTTAGCAAGGTTGAGGGCGACCGCGTAAACAACGGCATGTTTAAATTTAACAAACCCGGAGTTCAGGTCGGTGTCGGGGCTGCCATTCCCATGAGTCATAATTTTTCGGTTACCTTCGAGATTTTGTTTAATCAAAAAGGAGCTTATAAACGAAACGGCCAACCTGACAGTGCTCAGCCCATGTATCTGACCCGTTTAAATTATGCCGAAATTCCGTTGCTCATCCAATACACCGACAAAGGGAAATACACTTTTGGTACCGGTGTTTCTTATTCGCGTTTAACGGGTGTAAAATGGGTGGTAAACGGCAAAACCCTCAGCAACAGCATCAACGACGGATATTATTCGCGCAACAACATCGACTGGATTGCCAATTTCAGGTTTAGAATTTACCGGCAGCTTAAATTGGATATCAGGTATGCCTATTCGTTAACCTCCATTTGGTCGGGTACTGAAGACCAGCTTTTGGAAACCATTGGCGGACAAAAACAGAATATGAATCAAAACAACAGCATGGTTACGTTCAGGGTTGTTTGGGTTTTCAACGAAGAAAAGAGTATTAAAAATTTGGAAGAGAGCAAAAATGCCAAATAGAGATTCGGCCTATTGGATTAAAAAGTTAAAACTGGCACCTCACCCCGAAGGCGGCTGGTTTAAAGAGGTTTATCGCTCACCGGAAGTGGTTAACCGCGAGGCGCTGCCACCTCGGTTCTCCGGAAGCAGAAATTTTTCAACAGCAATATATTATTTACTGGAGGAGGGAGACTTTTCGGCTTTTCATCGTATTAAGTCTGATGAGATATGGCATTTTTACGACGGGTTAACCATGGAAATTATTGAGATTAATGCCACGGGAAAGCTTACCATTCATTATCTTGGAACAGAGCCCGGTAAGGATACGCAACCTCAGGTTGTTGTTAAAGCCGGCAGTTGGTTTGCCGCACGTCCGCTTGGCAGCTTTACCCTTGTTGGCTGCACCGTTAGTCCCGGATTTGATTTTGCCGATTTTGAAATGGCTGATAAATCGCAACTCACAAAACAGTTTCCGCAATACAAAAATTTAACGGAATCGCTGTGTAAAGCGTAATTTCAATTGTTAGCTTTTGTCGCCTTTTACTTACGAAAACGACTGCATTTCAAACAGTTTCCAATAAACACCTTTCTGCGCCAGCAACTCCGAATGGCTACCCCGTTCCATAATTTTACCTTTTTTAATAACCACTATTTCGTTGGCATGCTGAATGGTTGTTAACCGGTGGGCAATAACAACGGAGGTTCTGTCTTTCATTATATTATAGAGTGCATTTTGAACCAGCTTTTCCGATTCGGTATCCAGTGACGAAGTAGCTTCATCCAAAATAAGAATGGGCGGGTTAGCCAAAACGGCTCTGGCAATGCTGATGCGCTGCCGTTGTCCGCCTGAAAGCTTGGCACCGCGGTCGCCAATATTGGTTTGGTAACCCTTTTCGGTTTGCATAATAAAATCGTGCGCATTGGCTACCTTTGCCGCTGCAATCACGCGTTCTTCCGAAACACCTTCTTTTCCAAAGGCTATGTTGTTAAAAATAGTATCGTTAAACAAAATGCTCTCCTGCGAAACAATGCCCATCAACCCTCTGAGGTCATCAATTTTCAAATCACGCACATCCGTTCCGTCGAATAAAATTTTACCCTTTGTAACATCGTAAAAGCGTGGCAACAGGTCAGCCAGTGTTGACTTGCCCCCACCGGATTCGCCCACAAGTGCAATAACCTTCCCCTTGGGAATCGTCATGGATATATCCTTTAAAACATCCTCTTTTTCGTATCGGAACCATACATGGTCGAACACAATGGAATTACGAAAACTTTTAATGGGAAGAGCGTCGGGCTTCTCAATAATCTCCTCCCCGGCATCCATAATTTCAAAGATACGTTCGGCGGAAGCAATTCCCTTTTGGATGCTGTAAAAGCCTTTTACAAACGACTTTGCCGGCGGGATAACCTGCGAAAATGCAACAATATAAGTAATAAAATCGGCTGCTTTCAATACCGGCGAATCAGCCAACACCATTTTACCCCCAAACCACAACACTATTACAATAACAACCGACGACATAAACTCACTTAAAGGGGATGAAAGGTCGCGCCGCCTGTTGACTTTGATGAGCATTTTTGTATAATCACTGTTGCGCTCTTTAAATTTTTTGTCGGTATAATTAATGGCATTAAAGGCTTTAATGATACGCAATCCGGAAATTGTTTCCTCAACAACCGACAACAGGGAAGCAAATTTATTTTGTCCTATTTTCGACTCTTTGCGCAACACTTTTGCAATACGGCCGATAATAAAACCCGCCACCGGCAACACCACTAAAACAAAAACGGTAAGCCTCGAACTGATGCTAATCATAAAAGCCAGATAGGCAATAATGGTAATGGGGTCGCGTATAAGCATCTCAAGGTAATTCATAATGGAAACTTCCACCTCCTGAACGTCGGTGGTAATACGAGCCATGATGTCGCCTTTTTTGTTTCTTGTGTAAAAGGCTACCGGTAATATCAGCATCTTTTTATATACATCATTCCGGATGTCTTTTACAGCTCCCATTCTAAGGCTAATCATAAAATACATAGCCAAAAATCCGAAGAGGTTTCGCAATAAAAAAGAGACTAATATAATGACACAAATTACTACCAATGCCTCCATTTTACCCTGAGTGATAATAATTTGGCTGATGTAGTAATTCAACGACTGAAGCAGTCCCTGAGTTGACATATGAAATTCGGGTTTAACCGTTACCAATTCGCTTACCCCGAATAAAAGATTTAAAAACGGTATCAGCAGCGCAAAGTTCATCAACGAAAACACGATGGTTAACAGGTTGGCAACGGTATTTAGTCCGGCATATCCCAGGTAGGGCTTGGTATAGGCAAGTATCCTGTAAAATTTTTTCATAATTCTAAGCTCAAAAATACAGCTATTCGTAAAACAATGTTTACAACGGCTTTATTCCTGTATAATTATGTGGTGTAATGGTTTTAAGTTCTATTTTTATGCTCTCATCAATATCCAACGAATCAATAAAGCGATGTAACCGTTTTTGTGTAATCTTTTTATTGGTACGGGTCAACAGTTTAAGGGCTTCGTAGGGATTGGGATATTTTTCGCGCCGAAGCACGGTTTGTATGGCTTCGGCAACCACAGCCCAGTTGTCATCAAGGTCGGCTTTAAGTTTCTCCTCGTTAAGAATTAGTTTTCCCAAACCTTTTTCAAGCGACCGGAATGCTATCAGCATATACCCCAGCGACACCCCAATATTACGCGTTACCGTTGAATCGGTTAAGTCGCGTTGTAAGCGCGAAACCGGTAGTTTATCGGCTAAAAAATGCAAAAAAGCATTGGCCATTCCCAGGTTTCCTTCGGCATTTTCAAAGTCGATGGGATTTACTTTGTGAGGCATGGCCGAGGAGCCCACTTCTCCTTTTTTTATCTTTTGCCTGAAGTATTCCATTGAAACATACATCCATATATCACGGCTTAAGTCGATTAAAATGGTGTTGATACGGGAAAGATTGTGGAAGTAAGCAGCCATCAGGTCGTAATGTTCTATTTGAGTGGTGGTTTGCTGACGGACAATAGAGAGTTTTTCCGTTAAGAAATTGTTGGCAAACAAGCGCCAGTCCACCTGAGGATAAGCAATTTTATGTGCATTCATATTACCGGTTGCCCCGCCAAACTTTCCCGACCAGGGAATGGCTTCCAACAGTGCCAGCTGATTGGTAAGCCGCTCGGCAAATACAAAAATCTCTTTGCCAAGGTAAGTTGGCGAAGCAGGCTGTCCGTGCGTGCGCGCCAGCATAGGAATGTCCTGCCACGCTTCTGCCATTTCCATCAGTTTGGAAATCAGTATTTGCAAATGCGGTAACAAAACCTGCTCATGCGCATCTTTCATGGCGACAGGAATGGCTGTGTTGTTAATATCCTGCGAAGTGAGGCCAAAATGGATGAACTCCTTAAATTCGTGTAGTTGCAGCCTGTCAAATTTTTCTTTTAAAAAATATTCAACAGCTTTAACATCATGATTGGTAACCTTTTCTATTTCTTTAATACGGGTGGCATCTTCAACGGAAAAATCATCGACAACAGCTCTGAGGTTATCCGTTAATGCCCGATCGAAAGTCTTTAACTCCGGCAAAGGAATTTCGGTTAAAGCAATAAAATACTCAACTTCAACTTTTACGCGGTATTTGAACAGAGCATACTCCGAAAAAAACAAAGACAGCTTATGAGTCTTTTCAACATAACGTCCGTCGATGGGCGAAACGGCTGTTAAAGGTGATAATTTCATAAATTTTTATTTGAATGCAAAAGTAAACAAAAGAATGAGAAAAGGCAG
>CAYVWX010000121.1:0-9454 GCA_964455635.1 uncultured Lentimicrobiaceae bacterium
AAAAATAGATACTTACTCATTCGAAAATGAAGTAATTACAAAAGACGGAATTATAGTACCCATTATTTCAAACGACGTACTTATTCAGTTTGAAGGCGAGCAACTCGATTTGGCTATTTTAAAAGATGTAAGTCAACTAAAAAATATTGAAAAGCAACTGCGTAACAATTCGGAGACTTTAAACAATATTTTTAACAATTCGGTGGTTGCCATTTATGTTCAGGAAAAAGATGGCACCTTTATAGATGTTAATCATGCTGCCGTTACCATGTACGGTTTTTCCAACAAAAGTCAGTTGGTGGGGAAAAACCCCTCCTTTGTTTCTGACGACAGCAAAAACGATTTGGCACAAGTAAAAAAATACATGGATCTTGCCTTTAACGGACAAAGTCAGTCGTTTGTGTTTTGGGGTAAAAAAGTTGACGGCACCTCCTTTCCAAAATATGTAACCATCGAAAAGGGTTCTTATTTCGGAAAAGATGTTGTTTTTGCCTATGCCATTAACATTACCGATTGGATTGCCACTCAAAGAATGTTGGAAGAGAGTGAAAAAAAATATAAAACCATTTTTCAAACCAGTCCCGATGCCATTTCCATTAATAAAATGGATAAAACATTTTTAGAGGTTAACGATGTGTTTTTAAAAATGTTTAATACCGAAAAAAATAAAATCATTGGCAAAACCTCTAAAGAATCGGGGTTAGTAATTGAAAGAAAACAAATAAGACAGTATTTGAAAGAGCTCGTAAGCAAGGGGTCTGTTAAGGATATGTATTTTCCGGTAACCTTAAAAAACGGAAAAATTGTTTCCACACTAATATCTTCTAAAAAAATTGTTATCGACCAAACCGAGCATGTAATTTCTATTTATAAGGACATCTCATCCATGGTAGAAGCCGAGCGCAAGCTAAAAGAAAGGGAGGAAAACTACAGAGCTATTGTAGAAAATATACACGATGGCCTGTACATTTACGATGGCAGCGAACTAAATTTTGTCAACAATCAGCTTTGTCAAATAATGGGCTATACCCAAGAAGAGATGTTTAAACGGAATGTCTGGGATTTTTTCCATCCCGACGACAGAGCGCGCATAAAAAAGAATGCTTTTGCGCGCCTTTCAGGCGAAAATATCCCTACAGTTTTTTCTTCGCGGATACTTACAAAAAGTGGCGAAACAAGATATGGTGAATTTATGGTTAGAAAGATTAGCTATCAGGGCAAAACCGCTATAATGGGAGCTGTTCATGATGTGACTGAAAAAATTCTGTCAAACCGTCAGCTTGTTGAAGCCAAAAATAAAGCCGAAGAAAGCAGCAGGCTAAAATCGGCCTTTTTAAACAATATGAACCACGAGCTGCGCACTCCCATGAATGCCATCATGGGCTTTTCCGAATTGATGGACAAAGCCGATCCCGATCAAAAATCGCAATTTGCAGGCATTATTCGTAACAGCGCCAAACAGCTTATGTCGTTAATGGATGACGTATTGTATCTGTCGCGTCTTCAAAGCGAAAAGCTTCCTGTTAAGAACAACTACTTTTCTCCTTGTCAGGTAGTTAACGATATTGTTAAAATGTTCTCCGTGAGCAATAAAAACAATCAGATTGAAATTATTTCAGGGAATCCCGATAACCAAAAAGATATTGAAATTTATGCTGACGAAGCAAAAATAAGGCAAATAGTTACCAATTTTGCTTCCAACGCCGTAAAGCATACTTTTGAAGGAACCGTTGAAATAGGCTTTTTTATAGAAGATAAAAAAGTAGAATATTATGTAAAAGATACGGGCGTTGGTATTCCTGAAGATGAGCAAACAAAAATATTTGAAACATTTTATCGCGGCCGGCAGTCAACCAGCGCTGCTATTCGGGGAACCGGATTAGGGTTGAGCATTGCAAAGCAAATTGCCGACCAACTGGATGGCGAAATTAATTTATCATCGGATTTGGGCCGTGGTAGTTATTTTTCGTTCTCATTTCCTTTGCGTGGCATGAAAACATTAAAACCCGTTGAACAGGAAACATCTGCTGAAAGAAGTTTTAAAGGATGGGAAAACATTGTTATTTTGGTAGCCGAAGACGACCCCAGTAACTACCTGTTTTACGAAATTATTTTAAAAAAGAAAATCAAGCGCCTCGATCATGCATGGAACGGAAGAGATGCTGTAAGCATGGTAAACAATAACCGCTACGATATGGTGTTGATGGATATTAAAATGCCTATAATGGACGGACTGGAGGCCACTAAATTAATCAAGGCAAAGTTTCCCAGCCTTCCGGTTATTGCACAAACAGCTTATACCAGTGCAGAAGAAAAGAAAAATATAATGGCATCGGGTTGCGACGAATACCTTTCAAAACCTGTTAAAAAACACAAACTTTTAGATATTATCAGAAAATATGCTCTGAAATAGTGGATATTTCGTATCTTTGAAAGGAAATAAAAAACAAGTATTATGAGTGTAAGTAGCGATTTATCATTGGTTTATACAGGGTCGAGAGTAGAAGGTCTTCTGCTTAAAGAGCTGTTGGAAGAAAAAGGTATAGGAGTTTTTAAAAAAGATACCCTCGAAGCAAGTGTAATAGCAGGTTGGGCCGACGGTTCGCCCGAAGATGCCTGCCAGCTTTATGTTGAAACATCATATGCCCAAGAGGCTAAAAAGTTTTTGGAGCAGTACTTTAAAGAGAGGGACAAAAAATAACTGTCCTGATATCATAAAGCCATTGACGGCTTGTCCGGTAAAACAGACGTGAAAGGAGATAGATGTGGAGCGTTGCCTGCTGAGTTATTTTGTTCTTAACAACGAATTAAAGAACAGTTGTGAATTTAACCCCGATCTGTTTCTGAATACAATTTCCGTTTACGAAGTAATAAGGGTTGAGCAGGGTGTACCCCTGTTTTTGCAGGATCACATTAACCGGTTTTTCAATTCACTGCTTTTTGCCGGAATAAAAAGCGGTATTTCCGAAAAACAAATTCACAAAAGCATTAAAGCCTTAATTGAAGCCAACGGCATGCAATTGGGATTGATTAAGTTTATATACACCAACCAACCTGCCGCCGGAAATTTATTTGCAGCCTGGGTTATGCCATTTTTCTTTCCATCACGGCAAACTTACCAAACAGGTATCCGGATAATGAGTTACAATGGAAACCGCGAAAAACCCACAGCAAAAATATCGCAGCAAACAATTCGTAAACAATCGGATAAACTGATAAAAGAAAACAATGTTTACGAAATACTGCTGATCAACCGGCAGGGATTTGTTACCGAAGGCAGCCGCTCCAATCTGTTTTTTGTAAATCAGGGAATTTTATTTACCGCGCATTCCAACCTGGTGCTTAAAGGGGTAACACGTCAAAAAATTATCGACCTTGCACTTGAATCGGGTATTGATGTGCTGGAAAGTGTATTTAATTTAACCGAAATAGCCGATTTCGAAGCTGCCTTTATTACAGGAACCTCACCAAAGGTTCTGCCCGTTAAACTAATTGATCATGTTAATTACAACACCTTACACCCCGTAACACAACACCTGTTTAAAAAATACAACAGCCTCATTGAAAGATACATATTAAACTTTAGCTGGTAACAATTTGCGTTAACCGAATAATTGTATTTTTACCCAAACAAAAATTATGAAACGATTTGTGCTTTTTATTTACCTTTTATCATTACTGCAGGTTTCCTTTGCCCAAAAAAAAATACCCTCCGGCTTTTGTGTTACTCAAAATGAGATGAACCTCTTTAAAACCATAAACTCCATCCGGAAAGAGTATGGAAAAAAGGCGGTTAAATTATCAACCTCGTTGAGTGTGGTGGCTCGCACGCATTGCAACGACTTGTTTCAAAACCATCCCGACACAAGTATTTGTAATTTGTCAAGTTGGTCGGATAAAGGAAAATGGACTCCCTGTTGCTTTAACTCGTACATACCAAAGCCTTTATGCATGAAAAAAAAACCAAAAGAGTTGACTCCTTATCCCTATTACGGGTACGAAATGGTTACTTTTTTTCAGGAAGGATATAATTTGGACAGTTTGATTTTGTTGTGGAGCGACACCAAAGAGGTACTTGATATGTTATTGACCCGGGGAATATGGAGTGAAAAAAAATGGGTTGTGGCAGGTGTTGGTATCGACAGCAACTATGTTTCGGTTTGGTTTGGGCAGAAGCCTGACAAGGTGAAGCCTCCCCGAATTTGCAAAAGCAAAAAGGTTGTAAAAAATAACAAACCGGCTGTTGTCCAAAAGCAATATTTTTATTTGATAATAGCAAGTTTTAACAACTTAGCCGATGCCAAAGAGGCATTGCGCCGTACTAAAAAAAACGGATTTAAAAAAGCGGGTGTGCTAAAAGGCAAAAAAAATATAAGGGTCTATTTGGGTAAATATGAAGGACTCAGGGAGGCCACCCATGTTAAAAATACCCTTTCGCCTACTTATCGTGATGCCTGGATATTGAAAAAGTAGAATTTATGAATGAATTTTATTTAAAACAAGTTACCGGAACTGCTGAAAAACAGGAATTTCTTGATTTTCCTTCACGCTTGTATGCAAACGAGAAAAATTGGGTCAGGCCTTTGGATATGGATGTTGAAAAGGTTTTTGACCCTGCTAAAAATAAGTTTTTCAGAACCGGAAATGCCATACGATGGCTTTTAATTAACGGCGATAATGAAACAGTGGGCAGGATAGCTGCATTTCACGAAAAAAATACAGCCAAAAGTTTTGAGCAACCCACCGGAGGCATCGGCTTTTTTGATTGTATAAACAATCAGGAAGCAGCTAATATACTGTTTAATACAGGTAAAAAATGGCTTCAACAGGCAGGAATGGAAGCCATGGACGGCCCCATCAATTTTGGTACACGCGAACATTTTTGGGGCTGTTTGACAGATGGTTTTTTTGAACCTGTCTATAACATGCCCTACAATTATCCCTATTATGCAACCCTTTTCGAAAACTACGGTTTCAAAAACTATTTTAACCAATACACCTACCACATGCCCATCGATCCGTCGTTGTTGCATCCGGTTGTTCTGGAAAAAGCAGCCCGCATTGCCCGCGACCCTGCCTATCGTGTTGTGCGGTACAAACGAAAAGAGATTGAAAAATTTACCGAAGCTTTTGTTACCATTTTTAACGAAGCCTGGGGCAGGTTTCCGGGTGTTAAACCCATGAAAAAAAAGCAGGCTTTGGCCATGTTCCGCGAAATGAACCCTATACTCGACCCCAGGATAATTTATTTTGAATATTATAACAACAGGCCCATCGCTTTTTTTATTATGATTCCCGACTTATATCAAATGATCAGGCGGTTTAACGGAAAAATGAATTGGCTGAATAAACTGCAAATGCTTGCTTTTTACCGGATTTTAAGAAATGCAACACGAGCGGTAGGACTTATTTTTGGGGTTGTTCCCGAATTTCAGGGTAAAGGCGCAGAAGCTGCTATGATTGCACAATTGGCAAAGGACTCTAAAAAGCCGGGCTTTAAATATACCGACTTAGAGATGAACTGGATAGGGGACTTTAATCCTCAAATGATGAAACTTATGGGAACCATCGGAGCCAACATCAGGAAAACCCATGTAACCTACCGGTTTCTGTTCGACAGAAATCGACCTTTTAAAAGAGCAAAAGTTATTTAATCCACATTTTGCCAGCCCTGTTTTAACAAAATTTACTGCAAAAACAGTCGCGCCGCCACTTTGTATCTCCGTTAAGCAGTGGCAATACGACTTGTATGCAATAAATAAAAGACTAAGTGTTTTTACAAAATCGCAGGATTGGCAACATGAAAATGTTGGGCATTTTGAACTACCAATTTTTTAAATTACTGCGCTGATTATTTAATGTTAAAATGTTCATACTTACCACCCTCTGACCAGTTTTTTATATTGCGTGTTGGCGTGCATTTTTTCTGCGACTTCTAATCTTTTTGAGTATTTCATTCTTTTCAATTCTTTCATCTTCAAGGTCATAATCATCCTGTAGTCCAAGCCAAAATTTTGCAGAATTTCCAAAATAAGAACTAAGTCGTAATGCGGTGTCAGCAGTAATTCTTCTTTTTCCTTTGACAATCTGCGATATTCTCGTCTGGGGAATATCAATGTCTTTTGATAGTTTATAGGCAGATATTTTCATTGGCTTTAAAAATTCTTCCATTAATATTTCTCCTGGATGTATGTTTTCCAATTTTTCCATTTTTAATTATTTATGATAGTCCATTACTTTCACTTGATGTGAATTGTTGTTTTTCCAATTGAATACAATTCGCCATTGATCATTTATTCTTATACTGTTATATTCTTTTAGTTTTCCTGTTAATTTTTCAAGTCTGTTTGAAGGAGGAATTTTTAAATCCATTAAGTTCTGTGAGTTATTTAACATTCTTAATTTTCTCCTTCCAATTTTTTGAATCTCGATTGGAATTTTCTTCACTCGTTCTCCATTCCAGATTTTTTCAGTTTCTTTCGTTCCAAATGAAATTATCATAATATCCCGATACGTTACTAACGGCAAAGATAAGTACTTAATTTGATTTGGGAAAATATCTTTTCGAAAATGCGCACCAACCACATCTAATCAGCTTTGTTTTACAAAATCGCAAGATTAAGAAGTGCCCTAAAGTACCTGTCGTTGGGAGTTGAAAGTAACAACAAAAGTCAGGCAATTACAAATTGGCAAATGTAGGGGCTTTTCACGAAAAGCCCCTGTACCCCCATCATGCCGCCACTTTGTATATCCGTTAAGCAGTGGCAATACGACTTAACACAAAAAAGGCATTGCCGCAACTAAGCCGGCAATGCCTTTTTTTAATAAAACGGATGTGCAATCTATTGGTTCATTAAACGGATAAGATTAAGCGCACTACCGGCTTTAAACCACTCTATTTGATTTTTATTATAAGTATGGTTTGCTTTAAATTCGTCGGTAGTTCCGTCGGCATGATGCAGCACCACGGCAAACTGTTTTCCGGGAGCAAAACCGGCCAGCCCCAAAACATCAATTCTGTCGTCTTCAAGCACCTTTTCGTAATCTTCCTTGTTGTCAAAAGTAAGTGCTAAGACACCCTGTTTTTTCAGGTTGGTTTCGTGGATACGGGCAAATGAGCGAACCAAAACAACTTTTACACCGAGGAAACGGGGCTCCATGGCAGCATGTTCACGCGATGAGCCTTCGCCATAGTTTTCGTCGCCAACAATTATCGATCCTACGCTGTTGTCGCGATAAGCCTGAGCAGTAGCAGGCACAGGCCCGTATTCGCCGGTAAGCTGATTTTTAACATAATTGGTTTTGTCGTTAAAGTAGTTAACGCCGCCAATCAGCATATTTTGCGAAATATTTTCCAGATGTCCTCTGAATCGCAACCAGGGACCTGCCATTGAAATATGGTCGGTAGTACATTTACCCCTGGCTTTTATCAGCAGATGTAATTTTTCAAAATCTTTGCCGTCCCAGGGAGCAAAAGGCGTCAACAGCTGTAGTCTCTTCGAATCGGGTTTTACCACCACCTCAACACTGCTTCCATCTTTGGCAGGAGCCTGATAGCCGGGGTCGTCCACATCAAAACCTTTGGGAGGATAAACCATTCCTGTGGGCTCGTCAAGTTTTACTTTCTCTCCTTTATCGTTTACCAATTCATCGGTAAGCGGATTAAAATCCAAGGTTCCGGCAATAGCATATGCCATCACCATTTCGGGCGAAGCCACAAAGGCAAAGGTGTTGATATTTCCATCGTTACGTTTGGCGAAGTTGCGGTTAAATGAAGTTACGATAGAGTTACGATGTCCGTCTTTAACGCTTTCGCGATCCCACTGACCGATACATTGCCCGCAGGCGTTGGCCAACACGGTAGCGCCTGCTTTTTCAAACAAATCGATTAAGCCGTCGCGTTCGATGGTGTATCTTACCTGTTCCGAGCCGGGAGTGATAAACAGCTCGCTTTTTATTTTCAGCCCTTTATCCAGTGCCTGACGCACCAGTGAGGCAGCACGGGTAATGTCTTCGTAAGATGAGTTTGTACAAGAACCTATCAGGCCGGCTTCCATATTTAAGGGCCAGTCGTTGGCTTTGGCAGTTTCACCCATTTTTGAAACGGTTGTCCGTAAATCAGGAGTAAAGGGACCATTAAGAGCAGGCTCAAGGTCGGACAGGTTGATTTCTATTACTTCGTCGAAATATTTTTCAGGTTCTTGATAAACGTCCTCATCACCTGTAAGATAAGAGGCAATTCCGTCTGCCAGTTCTGCCACGTCGGCACGGTTTGTCTGGCGCAGATATTCTGCCGTATTTTCGTCGTAACCAAAAACCGAAGTGGTAGCACCAACTTCGGCGCCCATGTTACAAATGGTAGCACGTCCGGTGGCCGAAAGAGCGCGTGCACCTTCGCCAAAGTATTCAATAATGGCACCGGTTCCCCCTTTTACGGTTAAAATGTCGGCTACTTTTAAAATAACATCTTTAGGAGCAAGCCATCCGCTTAATTTTCCGGTAAGCTTAACACCAATTAACTTTGGAAATTTAAGTTCCCAGGGCATGTCGGCCATAACATCAACGGCATCCGCACCGCCAACACCAATGGCAATCATGCCCAGTCCGCCGGCATTGGGTGTGTGCGAATCGGTACCAATCATCATTCCACCGGGGAAAGAATAGTTTTCAAGCACAACCTGGTGGATAATACCTGCTCCCGGTTTCCAAAATCCGATACCGTATTTGTTAGATACCGAAGCCAGGAAGTCATATACCTCCTGGTTGTTGTATTTTGCATTGTCAAGGTCTTTTGCAGCGCCTTCTTTTGCCGTAATAAGGTGGTCGCAATGAACGGTTGAAGGAACGGCAACACTCTTTTTACCGGCCTGCATAAACTGCAGCAAAGCCATTTGTGCTGTTGCATCCTGCATGGCTACACGGTCGGGGCGGAAATCGACATACGATTTGCCGCGTTGGTAAGTTTCTTTGGCAGTTCCTTCATCAAGGTGGGCATAAAGGATTTTTTCTGCGTGTGTCATAGGTCTTCCAAGCATTTTTTTAGCTGCGTCAACACGCTCCGGAAAACGTGTATAAAGACCTTTAATCATTTCAATATCAAATGCCATATTATTATTTTTTAAACGGTTAGATTTAAAACTTGTTAACCCTGAAAAACAACATTTTTACAGGGGCCGCAAAGGTAGTTAATTCCTGTTGGAAGGGCAAGGTTTTTTTGATTTCCTCCTTTCTGCAAGTCTAAATTAAAAAAGCCGGCAATGTGCGAATAAAAGTGATAGTACAAATAATCACCTGTCCGTTTGGGGGAAGAAATATCGGTACAAATCAGCGACAAAGCGAAAATGCTTGCGGGTATATTATAAAACGTTGTAAAGCAACCAGAAATAAAAATTCCAAAATTCAAATAACAAATTCACCCTGTGGAATAGTTTTCAAATTCCACAGGGTAAACCAA
>CAYVWX010000122.1:0-9411 GCA_964455635.1 uncultured Lentimicrobiaceae bacterium
ATCAACCGTAATGATTTAAACAGAACAAAAATGATTGGGCACAATCATATATTTTTCCAAAATAATTTTGTTGTTGTTTTTTTGATAATGCCTAAAAAAAACCAAATTTTATTGTTAATATAATAACAGATATCAAAATCATTTTTATTTTTGTAGGTGTAAATGTTAATCAATTAGCAGTAAAAAAACAGATACACAATAAAAAATAATATTATGAAGTATAAATCAGTTACGGCTGAAGAGGCTGTTAAGGTAATAAAATCGAACGACAGGGTATATATTCAGGCGGCTACGGCGGCCCCGCAATCATTAATTAATGCCATGACGGCAAGGCACGAAGAGTTAAGGAACGTAGAGGTGTGTCACTTGCACCTTGAGGCTGAGGTTCCTTATGCCAATCCTGAATACAGAGACAGTTTTTTCATCAATTCGTTTTTTATCGGGCCCAATGTCCGTCATACGCTTAGGGAAGGCAATGGTTGCTACACGCCTGTTTTTTTGGGTGAACTCCCGTTGTTATTTAAAAAACATATCATCGAGTTGGATGTGGCTCTGGTTTCGGTTTCGCCTCCTGATAAACATGGTTATTGTTCGTTGGGAACCACGGTGGCAGCCACACAAGCTGCCATTGAAAATGCAAAACATGTTATTGCCGAAATAAACCCGCATATGCCACGTACGCATGGCGATGGAATTATCCATATTTCGGAATTAGATGCTTTTGTGGAGGTTGACAGGGAGCTGATTGCCCATCCGGTTGTTACGCCTAATCCTGTGGAACAAAAAATTGGTGACTACATCGCTGAGATGATTGAAGACGGGAGCACTTTGCAGATGGGTATCGGCAATATTCCCGATGCGGTTTTAACCCGGTTAACCAATCATAAAAATTTAGGTATCCATACCGAGATGTTTTCTGACGGAGTAGTAGATTTAATTTTAAAAGATGTAATTAATTGTAATAACAAAAAGATTGATCACGGCCGGGCCGTGGCAACTTTTTTAATGGGAAGCAAAAAATTATTCGATTATGTTGACGATAACCCCTTTGTAGAAATGAAGGGGGCTGATTATACCAATAATGTAGGTATTATCAGTCAAAACCCAAAAGTGGTTGCAATAAATTCGGCTATTGAGGTTGATTTAACCGGACAGGTTTGTGCCGATTCGATAGGCATGAAAATGTTCAGTGGAGTGGGAGGGCAAATGGATTTTATTCGCGGTGCTTCGTTAAGTCAGGGCGGAAAACCCATTATAGCCTTGCCGTCGGTTACTAAAAAAGGCCGCAGCCGGATAGTGCCCTTTTTGCAACCGGGGGCCGGGGTAGTAACAACACGTGCGCATGTACATTATGTGGTTACTGAATATGGTGTGGCTAATTTATATGGTAAAACCATTAAACAACGTATTGCCGAGTTGGTTAACATTGCTCATCCTGATCACCGTGAGGTTATTGAACGATCGTATTACGACAAGAAGTTGTATTAAGTTGACGGCTTGTATAAAACGGTTTGTTTTTGTAACGGCTACTAAAAAATATAAGGGGTGCGGTTTGTTACATGGTATCTGTAAAGATAATTATTTGAAAAGAGAAAAAAGAGTGGTAAAGTAAAAAGTGGATTGATTTAATATGGTAGTTGTTTAAAGTTAATTTACATAGTTGTTATTTTTTAAATTTTGAACAACTTTATGAAATAGATTTATAATTGGTTTACGTTTTAATACTTTTATCGGCCATTTTACTTTTTGGCAGAAAATCAAGTATTTGCCATTTACCTTCATAGGTTTCAACAAGGGCAGTACAATTTTCAACCCAATCACCAGAGTTCATGTAGGTTATATCATTAATGGTTTTTATTTCAGCTTTATGAATATGTCCGCAAATAATACCATCATATTTTTTTAGATTGGCATAGTTTGAAAGAATATTTTCGAAATCAGTAATAAAACTTATGGATGATTTTACATTATCTTTAACGTATTTTGATAATGACCAGTAGCGTTTTATGCCGATTAATTTGCGAATAAAATTTATTGTTTCATTTAAATGCAGCAACAAATCATAACCATAATCGCCAAGTACTGCCAGCCATTTTTTCGTAATTGTGATAGCATCGAAAAAGTCACCATGAGTTACATAGTAAAACTTACCGTCTATTGCTTTGTATTCGGCATCGTTTTGTATAAAGATTCTATCGCCAAGTGTTAGAGGTAAAAATGGACGAAGAAATTCATCATGATTACCTGTTATATAATAAATATTAGTTCCTTTTTTTGCTTTTTTTAGAATCTTTTGTATTACATTGGAATGTGGCTGAGACCAAGATAATTTTCTTTTTATTGCCCAACCATCAATAATATCACCCACTAAATAAATATTTTCAAATTCATTTTCTTTCAAAAAATTCAAAAAAATTTCGGCTTTAGAGAATTTTGTGCCTAAATGTATATCAGAGACAAAAGCAGTTTTATATTCCATTAAGATAGCGTTTCTTTTTTTCAGATTTGATTTTATTTTTATCAATAAGAATAAAGCTGTCAACACAACTATTGAACGCATGGTCAATATTATAAGCCATAAATGAAATTCCACCCTCATCACAAAGGTTGGCATACTGCTTATAAAGTGTTGGTACAGCTGTCCCCATATATCTTAGCTGTTCTTTTAGCTTTAAAAAGTCCTTTTTTTTGTTGTTTCCGTCAAACAGATTTTCTATCCCTTCAATTTCTTCTTTATTAATGATAAATGGGTTCTTTGCTGTCACTATACCAGGTTTGCCATAATAAAGGTTGAAGTAATATACAATAAGGTTTTTAGCAGTTTTTGGTAGAGAATTGCTTAAGCTAACTGCACCAAACATATAATAAATATGTGGATTATATCTTAAATAAGCTCCTATTCCCTGCCATAAGTAATCTAAAGATTTGCTTCCCCAGTATTGAGGTTGAACAAAACTCCTTCCCAGTTCGATTGAGTGGGGTAAAAAATCTTCGGTATTTTTTGAAAAAGAGAATAGACTTGCGCTATAAAAACCTTTTATGCCGTATTTTTTTAGAATATTAATGCCATCTCCTATTCTATAGCTTCCCACTAGTTCAAGGGTATTTTCATCCCATAGGATAATATGTTTGTAATAGCTATCGAATTTGTCATTGTCACGCTTTTGTCCGGTGCCTTCTTCAACTTTTCTGAAAGTAAATTCACGCAAACGCCCAATCTCACGCATCAAAGCCGGGCTGTCATCATATTTTGCTAAGTAGATTTTTTTATTGTCTTGTGTTTTTCCAATTAGTTTGGCAGCTTTAAGTTCTTTTTTTAATGTTTGCCTTTCTTCGGGGTGGGCAATGCATTTTTGTGTTTGAAAAACAGACTTTTTGTTTTTAGCTATTTTATAGAGATGTTTTTTAAAGAGATTTACATAAAATATTATGTTATTATGTGCATTGGCAAAACTTGTGTGTGGTATAACTTCGCCTATTTTAAATTCAAGGTCTTTATCTTTTTTTTGAAAAATTTCATGAGACAGCAGGCTTGAAGAAAAGGTTTTGTTAATTGACGAAATAGTATAAAATATGGGAGAGTTTTTAGCTTTAATATAAACCGGAAGTATCGGCGAATAAGTATTAAGTGCATAGATAAGAAAACCTTTATGCCATTTACTGTCTTTTATTCCTTTAGGGCTTATACGGGCCACTGTCCCCGAAGGAAATATAATAACAGCCATTTCGTTTTCGAGTGCCGTGCTTATTTGCTGATATGATTTTTTTGAGAACTTACCGTTAATGTTATCTGTTTGTATTAAAATAGATTGAAGTTGTGTTATAGAGCTTAACATATCGTTGGCAACAATCTTAATGTCTGTTCTGACTTTTTTTATTAAATCGATTAACGTTAGTGCATCTAAAGCACCTAACGGATGGTTTGCTATAATAATTATTCGACCGCGTTTGGGAATATTTTCTATTTGGTTGGCTGTTGCTTTATAGGTAAAGTTAAGAAAATCAAGCACAGTCTCAATGAAAGTAAAAGCTTCTAAATGAGCATTTTCTTCTAAAAATAAATTTATTTCATTTTCGTGAATGATTTTTTTTAATAATGTAAAAAACGATTGGTAAAATGGCTTTGGTATTTTTTTTACTGTAGGGTATTTATTACTAATGGCTTTCTGAATGTTTATCATACTTAAATTAATCAAAATTAATAAAACAAAAAAAAGTTTTATACATGAAACAATTATTACCTAACTATTACCATTCTGTTAAATATTATGCATTACTATTGGTTTTATTGCATTGTTAAGTTCATTTATAACCACTTTTTATGAATGTTCGTAAACACTTATAATTCAAAATTGATGTTTTTCCTTTAGGGATATTATGAATTGATATAGTTTTGCCGCATAGTTTGGTATTGAAGGTTTCTACAGAGAACATCTTAAACAAGAACGTGATAAAAAAGGGGGTGAGTGCAAAAGATGCAGGTACCAAGAGCATTGCCGGACTATAAGTAAATGGAGTTGTGAATGTAAAAAATGTAATGGCAGAACTTTGTTATTAAGCGATAACATTATGCATAGTTCAAATCTTCTGTTTTTGGTTTGGTATAAAATTATGTTTCTGCTAAGTGCTACAAAGAAAGGTTTTTCAAGTAAGAAAATAGTTGGTATTTCATTCCTAATACACTTTACACTTACAAGTAAAAAGGTATAAATGAATAACCTTTAAGAGGCAATAATTATAAAGTAGAAACGATTGTTTTTACTGATAAAAGCACATTATATTTGAATAATGCGGATTATGTTAATATACATTTTACCGGATAATTTTTGGATAAAATAACGAAAGAGAAATTAAAACCTATGCATAATGTCATATGCAATGCTAAAAGGAACTTTAACGGTAACACTACTACAAAAAAAGAGAAGAATCTTGTAGCTATCATTAAATGAGTTTACTTGCAGGCTGACTTTAAAAGATTCCGGAAACAAATTTTTTGTCCATCTTGTAATCGTAAGTATTACAGGGTTATGACCGATTATGGAAATACATTTCAATTTTTTACGCAGCGTATGGATTGGTACAGTGCTTTTGGCCTTCCTTCAACACCGGCACTCTTAAAGTTTTGGTTTATTATTAAACCAGTGGCTGATGTGTTATCGCCCGAGGTTTCGGTGGTGGAGTGAAACATTATAAGGTGACCTGGTGAATTAAACGAGTTGTCACGTGAATCGTAGAATCCTGCAGGTAAAGCCGTAAAGCTGCTTTCGTTGGTGGCATTGTTGGGTGCATCCCAGTGGGTTGTTCCTTTTTCAAGAAGCTTGTTATAGGCTGCTTAAAAAACGATTCCTGTTGATGCATTGTTTCGGGTTTAACAGACTTTTTTCAAAGATAGAAATTATCTTGAATTGGTTATTGTAAGTCCGTGCGGTATCTGCAACAAAGCCATAAGATGGCCTGAAGTGCTCAGGCAGCTTATTACTCTGCTTTTAAATTAAATTTGACTATTATTATAGCTGATAAATATTATTTTTGCGGCTCAAAAAAAATATTATGTTGGAAAACGAATTGATAACTATTGAAGCGGTTGAAAACCACATTGCCAACGAAATGGCAGCCATGGTTTATTTTTATAACGATAATTGCGCTCCGTGCCACAGCCTGAGGCCTAAAGTAATTGAGATGGTGAAAAACGATTTTCCCCGCATGAAACTGGCTTTTGTTAATACGCTTAAATATCCTGAGTTGCCGGCCCGATACAATGTTTTTGCCAATCCTACCCTTATTACCTTTTTCGATGGGCGAGAGTATAAACGCGAGAGTAAATACATATCGATACCGCAGCTTACCGAATCTATTTCGCGACCTTACAATATGATTTTTGAAAATTAGTTCGGGTTCAATTTCAGCCTGTTGTATGGGCTTTCTTCCTTATTAAATACAATCCGTCGCGAATGGAGAGCATAACTTTTTCGACGCGGTTATCGTTGTTTACCAGTTCGTTAAAATCCTGAATACCTTTGGTTTCTTTGTCTGTTTTTGTCAGGGTTTCAAGCACCTTGCCTCCCCACAATACATTATCTGCAAGAATAAATCCACCGGGCCTTATCTTCGGTAAAACAGCTTTGTAATAGTCAACATACTGTTCTTTATCGGCATCAATAAAAACCAAATCGAATGTTTGTTTTAAAGTGGGAATAATTTTCAGCGCATCGCCCGACATCATGGTAATTTTATTTTCCAAGACGGCCTCAGCAAAAAAACCGGTTGCCATTTTTTCAATTTCTTCGTTGTTATCGATGGTAATCAGCTTACCGTTGGCGGGCATAGTTAGTGCCATGGCAACAGCGGAATAGCCGGTAAAAGTGCCTATCTCCAAAATGTTTTTTGGTTGAAGCATAGCTACTATCATTTGCAAAAACTTTCCTTGTACTTTTCCCGAAACCATATTGGGATAAAATGTTTTCAAATGGCTTTCGCGCCAAATTTTATACAAAATTTTGTTTTCAGTACCCGAATGTGCGGCAATATATGCTTCGGCCTGTTTGTTTACTAACTCCATGATTATTTGCTTTCGTATATTAACTGACTTAACCGGTCAAAACTAAAAACTTCGTTGGCAACCTCCAGCAAATCGGATGCTGTCAGGTTTTTTATCACTTCAATATTCTGTTCAAATGTGTTTACCCTGTTGCGGTAAAGGTGTGAGCGGGCAATTCCCAGCATTTCGTTAACGGGCACTTCGTAACTGATGGCCATTTGGCCCATAAACTGTTTCAGGGCGCGGTCGAACTGCAAGGTACCTGCTTTTTTGTTTTTTAAACGATTGAGTTCCTTTTTAATAAGGTCGATTCCTTTATTTACATGTTTTTGATCGGTACCCATATAAACCGAAAAGACGCCGGTGTCGGAATAGGGTTGATAATAAGATTCGATTTGATAGGCAAAGCCGTATTTTTCGCGGATAGCCATGTTTAACCTTGAGTTCATGGCAGCACCTCCCAGCAGGTTGTTTAGCAGCATCATGGCAGGCTTTTTTTTATCCATCACCGAATAAGCCGGAGCCCCCAGCATCAGATGCGACAAAAACGACTCCTTTTTAACCGATTTGTCGGATGGCCGGTATTGCTTAAAAGGCTTACGTACAGATTGATGTGCGGCGGTGGTAATATTTTCAAAATACCGCTCTGCCAATGCTTTCAGCCGGCCGAAATCAATGTCGCCTACCGAGGCAATTACCATATTACGTGTGCTGTAATGCGATTTTAAAAATCTGATGATGTCTGTCCGCGAAAAGCCTTTTACATTTTTGATGCTGCCTAAAATGTTTCTTCCCAGTGGGTGGCCATCGAAAATTAATTCCTCAAAATCATCGTAAATAAGCTCGGCAGGTGAATCGTTGTAGGAATTTATTTCGTCGAGAATAACCTCTTTTTCTTTCATCACCTCTTTTTCGGGAAAAACGGAATTAAAAGCCACGTCGGCAAAAAGCTCCAGCGTTCGTTCGTACCAGGGCGATAAAAATGAAGCATAAATTACGGTTTCTTCCTTGGTGGTATAAGCATTTAGCTCGCCACCCACATTTTCTATGCGGCTCAAAATATGCCAGGTTTTGCGCTTGCGGGTTCCTTTAAAAATAAGGTGCTCAATCATATGAGCCAAGCCGTTTTCTTTTTCCGTTTCATCGCGCGAGCCCGTTTCAACCATCAGCCCGCAATGCGAAACCATTCCTTTTTTCGGCTTGTGGATAATTTTTAACCCGTTGCTTAAGGTGTGATATTGATATTCCAACTGTTTATATTACTTAATAAGGATGCAAACTTACGAAGATAACCGGATAGAAATTGATGCAACAATAATTTTGCTATTTTTACGAATGAAAAACCGAAAGATATGCTGCAAGTTGTTAAAAACCATTTTGGAAGAAGGCCGGAGCGAAATATAAGTTTACTGATACTGAACTTTACCTATGTTTTTATTTGGGGAATGACATCGGGAGCCCTTGAAAAATATGGTTTTGGAATTATCTATTCGTTGATTTTTATTTTTTCGGCAAGAGCCATTAAGGAAAACAAAAAATGGCTTTTTTCTTTGTCGGCAATTTCCATTGTTACTTTTTGGCTGTCGTTTTTTTTAAACCTGAAGATGGTTATGCTTGTTTCGCATATTCTTTCCATCATCTTTTTTAGCATGTCGATTGTTTTGCTGGCCATAAATCTGGCCAAAGCCAAAACCATTTCCGCTGTTGAGTTTCTGGAAGGTATTAACATCTATTTTTTACTGGGTATAACAGGGTCGTTGTTACTTTCGCTGGTTTTTATTTTACACCCTGAGGCATTTAATGCGGGCTATAAGCTTTCGATTCCTGCCGACCTGATTTATTACAGCTTTGTTACACTTACTTCGTTGGGTTACGGCGACATTACGCCCGCCATACCACTGACCAAAAGTATTTCGATATTTTTAAGTTTTTCAGGCCAGATTTATATTGCCATGATTATTTCCATGCTCATCGGAAAATACCTCAATACCAAAGCAAAGGATTAATTAGTGCCTTTAAGAAAATAGCTTTTTTCGTATTGGATCGTAAAAATCGACAAGTACGAGGTTTGCGAAATGCTGAATATCAAAAAGTTTACTTTTGTAAATGTTTGATTTTAACATGAGTAAAGTTACCGGTGTTTTCTTAAAGCCACTAATTATTGTTGATTGCATTAAAAAGTAATACCATTTCAACCTTGTTGTCGTAACCATTAAATGCAGGAATTTTTACCTCCTCGTTATACAGGGTACCCGATAATGAAAAAATACGGTAACTGCCTGATCCGGGACGTGTTACCGACATGTTAAAATGAAGGGTTTCGTTAATGTTTAAGTCGTCGCAAATTAACTGCAGCTCAACGGGGTATGCCCGGTTTATGCTTTTTTGGTTTATCAGCGCATTGACAGGCAGGATGCCTTTAAAAATATATTCCCGTTCATCATTGTCGTTTGTGTTTGTTTGCAATGTTGTGTGTTTGTTTGCCGCCTGTTGAAAGTCGGTATTTTTAAGGCGTACCAAAAAATCGCCGTTTTTATAATTTAACCTGACTGCAACATTTTTGTTTTCCAGGTTATAGGTTTCACCATTTTTTACGGCTGTAATTTTAAGTGTTGCGCTGATGGTTTGATATTGCGTTTCCTGTGCAAAACCGTTTAATGAAATGGCAACCAAAATAAATAACACAAGGATAAACAAAGGGTTGTGATTTTGTAAGCTGTTGCCTTGACTTATTGATAGTTTGTTTTTTTTCATCTGTTTATATTTTTGTTTACCCTGTGGAATAATTTCAAATTCCACAGGGTGAATTTGATATATAGCGTTTTGTTTTGTCATGATTTTTGCTTGCCATGCGGCAAAAATCCCGCCAAAAC
>CAYVWX010000123.1:0-2980 GCA_964455635.1 uncultured Lentimicrobiaceae bacterium
ATAGCCTGCCCTGAGCTTGTCGAAGGGAAGCCGAAAATCATGACAAAACATAAAATACAGTATATTAATATTTTATAAATTTATAAACACATGAAACAATTATTTATTTTTCTCTTCACATGTATGGCTTTTACGGCTTACAGCCAGAATTTTTACGATTTTACCGTAAAAGATATTGATGGAAACAACTTTCCTTTATCGCAACTGAAAGGTAAAAAAGTTATGGTCGTTAATGTGGCATCAAAATGTGGTTTTACCCCGCAATACGAGCAGTTAGAGGCTATTTATAAAAAGTACAGCTCAAACAATTTTGTTATTATCGGGTTTCCGGCCAACGATTTTAAAGAACAGGAACCGGGAACAAACCGTGAAATAAAACTTTTCTGTACCGAAAACTATGGGGTTACTTTTCCCATGATGGGAAAAATTCATGTTAAAGGCGACAGCATACATCCTCTTTATAAATGGCTTACGCAAAAAAGCCTGAATGGTGTGGAAGATTCGCATGTAAAATGGAATTTTCAAAAATACCTTATTAACAGGCAGGGCCAAATTGAAATGGTAGTAAGTCCCTGGACAAAACCCGACAATAAAAAAATTATAAAGTGGATTGAAGGAGAAAAATAATGTCCAGATTTTTTTTGTATGCCATCACCCTCATGGTGAGTCTGCTGCTGTTTGCCGCATTCGATATTTTTCCTACCGATTGTTCTACTTCCTGTAACAACATCATTAAGGAGGCCGGTTTGGAAAGTAACCATCCTGTAACACCAAAAATATCAGATAGTTGTTATTGGAAAGGGATTCCGCTGTATGGAAAAGTAAAGTTTGTGGAATCATTTCCCGATGTAAAAATTAAATTTGTGGAGTCGTTTCCCGACATCAGGGTGAAGTTTGTAAACGCTTTCCCTGATAAATGCGGACTGTGGCAGGTAGTCGAATCGTTTCCCGACCTGAAAGTGCAGGTGGTTGAATCCTTTCCCGATATTAGAGTAAAAATTGTAGAATCCTTTCCCGGTATTGACAACTAATTGTTGTTAGAAAAATAACATATATTTACATTTATATGTACTAAATATGTATGTTATTTCAATATTTTTTTAATTTTGCTACAAAACGAGTATGGCCGTTAAGTTACCACTTGTAGCTTGTGGCACTACACTTATCCGGTATTTTTATGTCTTATAGCATTAAACAACTATTAAACGAAATTAAAATAAATCGTGAGGATAGCGAAAGGGTTGACTTTGATAAAAGCTTTTTGTTGCCTTTAAGCATTGTTGGAATTACAATATCTTTTGCTTCAATTGTTGTAAATACTTTCTTTTCTTTTAATTTTAATCTATACATAATTCCTTATATAACACTGCTGTTCTTTATATTTACTTATTATCTGGGTAGAAAAGAGAAGTTTGTAAAACCTGTAAAATGGTTTTTTATTGTTACCGTGTTTATAGCAACAAATTTTGTTTGGTACTATAATTACGGTTCGCAAAGCTATTGGTTTTTTCTGTTGATTTTGTTGTATAGTTATCTCATTTTTATGATGAGTGGTCGCCAGTTATTTGTTATCAGTGTTATTTTGGTGGTTGATTTGGGTGCCATGTTTTTTTACGAATATATGCATCCCGATGCATTGGGCGATTATGTTGACAGTCGTACCCGTATTGTTGATACCTATGCGGCAGCATTTCTTTTTGTAACTTCGGCTTATATTTTAATGAGTCTTACAAAAAGATATTACCTTATTGAGTACAAAAAAGCGCGCGAATCCGATAAGTTGAAATCTTCGTTTTTGTCAAATCTTACCCACGAAATACGAACCCCGCTAAATGCCATTACCGGTTTTAGTGAAATATTGGCTGATGGAGGCTTAACCCAAAAAGAAAGACTCTATTACAAGTCAATCATTGACAGCAGCAGTGATTCGTTGTTGCAACTAATTGATGATGTGTTGGATGCATCTTTAATTGAATCGGGTGAAATAAAAGTGGAAGAAAAGGGGTTTTGCTTAAACGATTTAATATTGAAACTCGAAACAACTTATAACCAAACAGGTCAAAACACAAATAAAAAGGGCGTTGAAATAAAAGGGGAAGTGCCTGATGAGAAGGTTTATATAGTTTCCGACGCAACGAGAATAAACCAAACTTTTGTAAAGCTTATCGACAATGCTATTAAATTTACTGAAAAAGGTTTCGTGATTTTTGGATTTATCCGTGAAAACAATCAAATTCATTTTTACGTTTCCGATAGTGGCATTGGCATAGAAAAAGAGTATCAGGAAAAAATATTCTCGCGATTTTATAAAATAGAAAATCAAATAGATGTTTTATACCGTGGTGCAGGCCTTGGTTTGTATTTAAGTCGGAAAAATGTTGAATTGATGTCAGGCTCAATTTGGGTTGAGTCGGAACCGGGAGCCGGTTCAACATTTCATTTTGTCATCCCCGTACCGGATGTTAAAGTTGAAATAAATCGTACTGTTTCCGGTGAAAACAGTAAAGAAGAGTTAAAAAGTTTTGCTATTCCCTCTTTGTTGATTGTTGAAGATGACTTTGCCAGCTTGGCGCTCCTTACGCAACTTGTAGCTCCGTCAACAAAGCAATTGCATGTGGCCTCACGGGGGAAAGAGGCGGTGGATATTTATAAAGAAAACAGAGATATAAGTTTGGTATTACTTGATATTCAGTTGCCCGATATAAACGGATTTGAAGTAATTAAACAACTAAGGTACATCAACCCCCATGTAAAAGTTATTGCACAAACAGCTTATGTATCCGAAAAAGATAAACAGCTCTGTTTTGATGCCGGTTTTGATGGTTTTTTAGCCAAACCTATTGAGAAAAGAAAACTTTTTGAGATGGTTAATAAAATACTTTAAAGCTTTGAACCATTATTAATGATATAATGTTTTAATGATACAATTATACAATGAACCCGTTACTCGGCAGACAATGATACAATTATACAATGAATT
>CAYVWX010000123.1:3080-9385 GCA_964455635.1 uncultured Lentimicrobiaceae bacterium
ATACAATGAACCCGTTACTCGGCAGACAATGATACAATGAATTAATGATATAATTATACAATGAACCCGCCACTCGGCAGACAATGATACAATGAATTAATGATATAATTATACAATGAACCCTCCACTCACCAGACCATTGAACCATTAAATCATTGAACCATTATACCATTATATCATTATACCATTGAACCATTAAATCATTGATATTCTATTCCTCTTATCAACACAACTTTAAAAAAATTATTCCAGTTCAAGCAAAAGCTGGTTTTTTGAAACGATGTCGCCTTTTTTTACATGAATCTTTTTAATAACACCATCAAAGGGAGCCACCACCTCGTTAATCATTTTCATGGCTTCCAGCCCAAGCAGTTTGTCATTCATTGTCACTTTGGAGCCTTTTTTTACAAAAACCTGTGCAATGGTACCGGGAATAAATGCAACAATCTTTTTAGGGTCGTTGCGTTTAAACTTTTTTCGTTCCTTAAATTTTTTAGTGAGCAAGGTTGTATAAGCAACATCGTCAACTTTTAGTATTTCCATGAGGGTGGAAGTTTCCGTTTTTTCATTTTTCTTTTTTGCCATGATGCAGACGATTTTAAAATGGTGGTATTCCGTGTTTTTTTGTTGGTATTCTTACATCCTTTTCGGCTGAAATTTCCAGCGCATGAATCAGCATCTTGCGTGTTTCGGTTGGCTCAATTACAGCGTCAATGTATCCATAAGCAGCTGCAACATAAGGGTTGGCAAATTTTTCTTTATACTCTTCCACTTTTTCCTGACGAACTTTATCGGGGTTTTTAGCGGTAGCAATTTCTTTGCGGAAAATAATATTGGCCGCTCCTTCGGGCCCCATTACAGCTATTTCAGCCGTTGGCCATGCAAAAACAAAATCGGCGCGTAGGTGGTGCGAGCACATGGCAATGTAGCCGCCACCGTATGCTTTTCGCATGATAAGCGTAATTTTTGGCACGGTAGCTTCGGAATAGGCATACAATACTTTGGCACCATGACGTATAACACCGGCATGCTCCTGATCGACGCCGGGCAGATAACCGGGGAGGTCAACAAGCGTGATTAACGGAATATTAAAGGCGTCGCAGTAACGAATAAAGCGGGCAGCTTTATCCGATGAGTCAACATCAAGCACACCGGCCAATACCAATGGTTGGTTGGCCACAAAGCCTACGGTTTCGCCATTCATTCTTCCAAAGCCTATGATAAGATTTTGTGCAAACAACTCCATAATCTCTAAAAAGTCGGAGTCATCGGTTAACGATTTAATGATGTCCCTTACATCATAAGGCTCTTTCGGGTCCTCCGAAATAATCGTATCAATTTTATACTGTCTTGTTTTAGGCGATTTCTTTGGAAAATGTTCGGCTTTGCGGGTGTTGTTCCACGGTATAAAACTGGCAAGTTTTTTTATCTGACTGAAGCATTGCTCTTCACTTTCGGCATAAAAATGGGCGTTTCCTGTGGTTTCGCAATGTACACGGGCGCCCCCCAGTTCTTCCATCGAAATCTCTTCGCCAAGCACCGACTTAATAACTTCCGGTCCGGTAATAAACATTTTTGAAATTTTGTCAACCACAAAAACAAAGTCGGTTAAAGCCGGCGAATATACAGCGCCACCTGCACAAGGGCCGAGGATAACCGATATTTGAGGAATAACACCCGAAGCCAGCGTATTACGAAAGAATATCTCACCATAGCCTGCCAGCGAGTTTACCCCTTCCTGAATTCGTGCTCCCCCCGAGTCGTTTATGCCAATTAACGGTACCTTTAGTTTTAAGGCATGATCCATAATCTTTGTAATTTTTTTGGCATGCATCCAACCCAACGAACCACCGGCAACAGTAAAATCCTGTGCATAGATACAAATGGGATGCCCGCTAAGTGTTCCCGTTCCTGTTAAAACACCATCTCCGGGGAGGTATTTTTTATCCATGTCGAAATCCTTTGCAGCATGTTCGACAAAAAGATCGTATTCGTGAAATGATTTGGGGTCAAGTAAAGCAAGAATCCGCTCGCGAGCTGTTAATTTACCGCCGGCTTTTTGCTTTTCAATGGCTCTGTCGCCACCACCCTTTAAGGCGTTTCGCATACGCACTTTTAAATCACTGGTTTTTTCTTTTAAACCCATAATAAATTGAATTTCAGTTTCATAAAAAAAGAGATAAGCCACAATAGTCAATGCTATTATTGAATAATACTTATCTCTTTAAATGCAAATGTAATGTAAATTGATAAAATGGCAAGAAGTTTTTGCATTCCGGTGCGTAATAAATTCCCTCTGTTGGGTTTTTTATGTATATAATTTTAAAATTCAGGTTATTATAATTTGCCTGAATGGTTTTGCTGTTGAAAATATTTTTATTCTATTTTTGCCAGATGAATAGCTGTTGCTGAATTCACAATTACACGGAGTTTTACGGGGCGGCTGTATAATTATTCTTTATGAATGTAGAAGAAGTCAGAGCATATTGTTTGTTAAAAAAAGGGGCGGAAGAGTCTTTCCCGTTTGATGAAAATACGTTGGTAATAAAAGTAATGAATAAAATGTTTGCCCTTATCAGTCTTGACGATGCTTCGAAAATAAATTTGAAGTGTGACCCTTTGCGGGCCATTGAGCTGCGTGAATGTTATGAAGATATTTTACCCGGATGGCATATGAATAAAAAGCATTGGAATACGGTTGTGTACAACGGTTCGCTACCCGACAGCCTTGTTAATGAGCTTATTGACCATTCTTATAGTTTGGTGGTTGACAGTTTACCCAAAAAAAGTAAATTGCTTTTAAACGGGACAAAACATTCAATTGGTCGTTTTTAAACCTATGAAACATACGTGATTAGCAAGCTAAACACACACAAATATGATTATGCAGAATCCCGTAGGGGTGATGTATTTATTGCCTCGGGTGTTAACCCGAAATGTAGAAAAAAATTAAAACCCGTTTTAACGTAACAAAATTACTTTATTTACGTCCAAGTGGAGTGTACAAGACTGGTAGTTTATGAATAACTTTTAATTATTATTTTTTGAAAACAAAACACATAATTTTATTGCTGTTAACCGTACTGGCAACTACCGTATGGGGACAAAAAAAATACACCATAAGCGGCCATGTTACCGATTCGGCCACCGGCGAAGAGCAAATTGGCGCTACCGTTTTTGTTAAAGAGTTGAAAAACGGAACGGTAACCAATAGTTACGGGTTTTACTCGTTAACGTTGCCGTCGGGTGTGTATCACATCAGGTTTTCTTATGTAGGATATAACACAGTGGAAAGGGAGGTGCACCTTAATGCCGACAGTGAACTGATTATAGAGCTTAAACCGGCAGAAACATCGTTGGATGAGGTGGTTATAAAGGGTGACGCCGACGATGCCAATGTGCGGTCGTCCAACATGGGTGTGGTTAAAATGGATGTAAAAGAGATTACTAAAATACCCATTTTGTTTGGCGAACAGGATGTGTTAAAAACCCTTACGCTTATGCCGGGAATCAGCAGCGGGGGAGAAGGAAAAGGAGGCTTTTTTGTGCGTGGTGGAAATACCGATCAAAACCTGATTTTGCTTGATGAAGCTCCCGTTTACAACGCTTCACATCTCTTTGGTTTTTTTTCCGTTTTTAATTCCGATGCCCTCAAAGATATTCAGCTGTACAAAGAGGGTATTCCGGCTGAATATGGAGGCAGACTTTCGTCGGTGGTGGATGTGTATATGAACGATGGAAACTCTAAAAAGTACAGTATCTCCGGAGGGTTGGGTCTTATCTCGTCGAGGCTGACCGTGGAAGGCCCTATTGTTAAAAACAAAGGCTCCTTTATTGCTTCGGGAAGACGTACTTATGCCGACCTGTTTTTAAAGCTCACCAAAAAAGATTTTAAAGATAACCGGCTTTACTTTTACGATTTTAATGCTAAAGCCAATTACAAATTGGGAAAAAAGGACAAGGTTTTCCTTTCGGGATACTTTGGCCGCGATTTGTTGGGTACCGGAAATTTCGGCTTCTCGTGGGGTAATGCTACCGGCACTTTCCGATGGAATCATATATTTAATCGTAAGCTTTTTTCTAATACTTCAGTTATCTACAGCTCGTACGATTACCTGATTAAAATTGAGCAACAAAATCTTAAGATATCATTAAAATCGGGTATCAACGACTGGAATGTAAAACAAGACTTCTCCTTTTTTGCGAACGCTAACAATACCTTTAAATTCGGATTTAATATCATACGTCATACCTTTATGCCGGGCGAACGACTTGCCGAGGGGACCAGTACCATTCCCGATATTGTTCTGGAAAAAAAACAAGGCTACGAAAGTGCTCTTTATATATCCAACAACCAAAAAATCGGTACACGGCTAAAGCTAAACTATGGTTTCCGCATATCTATGTATAATGCCATAGGGCCCGGAACGGTTTTTCAGTATAATTCAAACGGCGATGTGGTTAGCGAAACCGATTATAATAAGGGTGAAGTAATAAAATCGTACGTTGAGCCTGAACCCCGCTTGTCGGTTAGCTTTATGGTTGACGAAACGAGCTCGGTGAAAGTTTCTTACCAGCGTATGGCGCAAAATGTTCATCTGTTATCTACTTCCACTTCCGACAGCCCTACCGATGTTTGGGTGCCAAGCAGCTCTGTTATCAGGCCCGAAACAAGCAATCAGGTTTCGCTGGGCTATTTCCGTAATTTTAAAAACAACACTTTTGAAAGTTATGTAGAGGTGTATTACAAAAACATGCGTCGGCAAATTGACTTTAAGGATGGTGCCAACATCTTTTTAAACCCGCATATTGAAGCAGATATTACCTTTGGCGTGGGGCGTTCGTATGGCTTGGAGTTCTTTTTTAAAAAACGCTTGGGCAGGTTTACCGGCTGGGTTGGCTACACCTTGTCGAAAACAGAACGGCAGTTTGATGCAATAAACAAAGGAAACTGGTATCCGGCCAGGCAGGACAGAACGCACGATGTATCTGTTGTTGCCATGTATCAGCTTAACAAGCGTATCAGCTTTTCGGCCAACTGGATATACTATACCGGTGATGCCGTTACCATGCCCAGTGGAAGCTATGTTGTTAACGGCAATATTGTACCCCTTTATACCGAAAGAAACGGTTATCGCATGCCCGATTACCACCGGTTGGATGTGGGAATGACTTTTTCAGGTAAACAAACCAAAAAATTTAAATCATCATGGAATTTTTCGGTTTACAATGTTTACGCACGCGAAAATGCCTATTCCATCTCGTTTCAGGAAAACCTCGACAAGCCCGGCACCATGCAAGCCGTAAAGCTTTATCTTTTTTCAATTGTTCCATCCATAACCTGGAACTTTAAATTTTAGCAGTTATGAAAAAATACACAACTTTACTTTTACCGATGGCAGCTGCTTTGCTTTTGGTTTCCTGCGAAAAGGTGATTGACATAAACCTTAACGAATCGGAGCCGAGGCTGGTGGTAGAGGGGGCCGTTACGCTTGATAACGGTCCGTTTTATGTCCATCTTACTACTTCGGGCGATTTTTTTACCGGTGATGGAATCACCCCTGTTTCGGATGCTTCGGGGTATATTTCAACCAGCTTTGGGGCAACCGATTCGTTGGTTAACATGGGAAACGGTGTTTACCGGACGTCAGGGCTTGCTGCCATCCCCAATTCATTATATACCCTCCACCTTAACTATAACAATAAACTTTATACCGCTTCCGACAGCTTGCCACCACAAGTTTTAATCGATTCTGTAAATTATTCTCTCAGTGAGTTTGGAAATTCAGGCCGTCCCGGTGAGGATGATGGATACGATGTCCGTTACGATTTTCATTGCTATTTTAGCGACTCGCCCCAAAGAAAAAACTACTATATGCTTGGTATAAAAGTGAATGGCACAGCGGTTGAAGGCCGCAGAGGGAAATATTATCTTTTGTCGGATGAGTTTTTTAACGGAAAACAGGTTGCCTACCCGTTTTTTGGGGTAGGCGCGTATCCGGACGACACAATAAGTATTAGTTTAAGTGCAGTTGGCAAAGCTACTTACGATTACTTTAGAACCCTAAACGATGCCATTGGTCAGGGGGGTATGGGCTCAACACCTTATAACCCCATTTCAAATGTTAACAACAATGCATTGGGATATTTCGGCACCTTTACGTTTGATAGTAAGATGCTGATATTAAAAAAGATAACTGTAAAATAGCATTCGGTAATTTATATTGTACCAAACGTAAAAACCATTCATGAATGGTTTCCTTACAACAAACGCAAGCCGGTTTGTTATCCTCGGCAGGATTGCA
>CAYVWX010000124.1:0-9341 GCA_964455635.1 uncultured Lentimicrobiaceae bacterium
CGCGACCAAAGGGAGCAACTGACCGCGACCAAAGGGAGCAACTAACCGCGACCAACGGGAGCAACTAACCGCGACCAAAGGGAGCAACTGACCGCGACCAACGGGAGCAACTAACCGCGACCAACGGGAGCAAAAAAAAACAACATCCAATGAAAGCATTTAAAGCATACGACATCAGAGGGGTTTACGGAAAAGACCTCAACCCCGACATTATTTACAAAATCGGTTTCTTTTTGCCACAGGTTATCCCCATGAAAAAAGTGCTGATAGGAAGAGACATCCGCCTATCGTCCGACGAAGTTTTTGAAGCCCTGAGCCGAGGTTTTACCCACGCCGGCGTTGATGTGGCCGATGCAGGCCTTACCACCACTCCCATGATTTACTGGGGAACCGGAAAATACAATTTTGATGCTTCGGTAATGATTACCGCATCGCACAATCCCAAAGAGCATAACGGCCTTAAAGTTTCCGCAAAAAACGTGTTGCCCACAGGCTACGACAATGGATTGGGCAGGGTGGAAAAAATGGTTGAACACAACACTGTAAAAGTTTCGCCGCACAAAGGTACCATTAGCCCTTTTAACTTTCACGACGACTACCTCCGTTTTCTCAGCCGGTATAAAGAAGATTATTCGGAATTAAACATTGTTACAGACTGCTCCAACGGAATGGCAACACGCTTTACCAAACAGCTGTTGGGCGACAACGTTCATTTTATCAACTGCACTGCCGATGGTAATTTTCCGGGTCACGAACCCAATCCGCTGGAACCCGAAAACCAGGTTCAGATAAAACAAGCTGTGGTCGAACACAAAGCCGATATTGGCGTATTTTACGATGGCGATGCCGACAGGGTAATGTTTATTGATGAAAAGGGAAACTTTGTTTCGCCCGATTTGATGATTGCTTTGCTGGGACACTATTTTTTCGACCATAAAAAAGAGACGGGAGCTGTGGTTCACGACATCCGCACCTCAAAAGCCGTTGGCGAATATTTAAAAAAACATTGGAATGCCGAGGTTGACATCTGGCGTGTCGGCAGAGCTTACGGAGCTACCAAACTGCGCGAACTCAACGGTGTTTTTGGCGGAGAGTTGGCAGGTCATTACTATTTTCGCGATTTTTATTATTCCGACAGCGGCATTATGGCTTCGCTGATATTTTTAAACATTCTGAAAAAATTTAAAGCCGAAGGAAAAACCTTTTCGCAACTTATCAGCAACATTTCGCAATATGCCAATACCGGCGAAGTAAACTTTAAAATAAAGCAAAAGCAAGAGGCCATGGATGCCGTTAAAAACTATTTTTTCGAAAACGAATATCCGGAACAGTTTTACGATTTTGACGGCTACCGGCTGGAGTTTGAAAACTGGTGGTTTAACATCCGCCCTTCCAACACCGAGCCCTATCTGCGGTTTCTGGCAGAAGCCAAATCGGAAACCCTTCTGCAGCAAAAAACCGGCATTATCTATTCCATTTTAAAAAAATTTGAATAATGGCTCGGCCAAAGCTAATCATACTACTTTTTTTCTTTTTGACTGTACATGTTCACGCACAGTACGTTAGCAGGCCCGACACCATTTACAAACACCGCTTGCGCACCACGGTAATTTCCGCTGGAGCCTTGTACGGTGCCACCATGACCACCCTTTGGTTTTTGTGGTACAACGATTATGCCCACTCAAAATTCCACTGGATAAACGACAACGGTGAATGGTTGCACCTCGATAAGATGGGACATCTTACAACCGTTTATGTTTCCTCCGGTTATATGTACGAAGCCCTGCGGTGGTCGGGTGTTGACAACACCAGAGCAACGCTTTACGGAGCCTTAACCGGCTGGGGTTTTATGGCTTCGGTGGAGTTTTTAGACGGCCTTTCAAGCGAATGGGGGGCCTCGTGGGGCGACTTAATTGCCAACACCACGGGAGCAGCACTTTTTGTTTCGCAGCAACTTTTGTGGAAAGAACAACGTATCAGGATGAAATTTTCCTACTGGCCGTCACCCTATGCACAATACAGGCCCGATTTGTTAGGCTCGAACCACTGGCAGCGAATAATAAAAGATTACAACGGGGAAACATTTTGGCTGAGTGCCAACATCTCATCGTTTATCCGTAACGATTCAAAATTTCCCAAATGGCTTAATGTAGCCGTAGGATATGGCGGAAAAGGAATGATTGGTGCTTACGAAAATCCGCCCGAATTCAACGGACAACCCCTGCCGCATTTTAACAGGGTTCAACAATATTATCTTTCGTTAGATATTGATTGGACGCGAATTAAATGCAACGATCCCTTTCTGCATTCTGTCCTTAAAATATTAAGCTTTGTAAAACTTCCATTCCCCGCATTGGAGTATAATAAAGAAGACGGGTTTGTAGGACACTGGTTGTTTTTCTAAGATTGATCCCTATTTCCGAAAGCGACATCATCAATATAAAATACTACCGCCATGAAAAAAATTATCTTGTTGGCTTTCATTAGCTTATTTTACAGTGCAAACCTTTTGGGACAACAATTTGTTTCGGAAAACAACCAATGGAACGTTTTAACAACCCGCTTTATGGATGGGAAATCAACAGAAATCTTTAAAATAGGACAGGATTCCGTTGTAAACTCACTCACCTATAAAAAAATCTTAGTTTCGAGCGACTCGATGCATACTGCGCATTTCCGGGGACTTGTAAGAGAAGACTCCGGCATTGTATGGTTTATCCATACTGATGACACCCTTGAAAGTGTTTTGTACAATTTCAATTTAAAAGCCGGCGACTCGGCATATATTGCAAACGGATTTTGCTATTACGGCACAACCATTCCCATTTACGTTGTAAAGGTTGACACCGCAGAATATTTTGGTATTCAGCATAAAAGATGGCTTATAACAGATGATTTTGGTTTTGAAGAATATTGGATAGATGGCATTGGAAGCACAAGCGGCCCCATGTACTCAATGTTTACCGATGCCATAGTAGGCCCCGTTTTCGATTTACTCTGTTTTCACAATGGCGATACGCTAATGTATGAAAATGAAAACGAAAACAGTTGCTGGGTAGTTGGAATTGAAGAAAACCGGCAGCCGGTTGCCCTGTTAAAACCAAACCCCGTGGCGAAGGGCCGGCCATTTTCCATTGAAACAACCAAAGAAATTGTTGACATCAAACTATACAATACATCGGGCAAACTTATCGAGGTTGTTAAAAAACAATCTCCATATAGCGCCACCGTCAACACAACGCCACTTCAGGCGGGGCTCTATGTTATCAGAATAAAAGTAAAAGGAATTAAAACCGATACTTACAAGTTACTAATCGAGTAACATAACTACTTTAGCGTGAAGAAACAGCCTATTTTTTAACGCCGTGATATTTCTCCATCTCCACTTTCATCCATTGCTTTACGGTTTCCGTCATTTTATCCACCGATTTCAGATTTATTCGGCCATCGTCGTTTGTTGAGCCTATCGGATAAACAGGGTCACCAATAACAGTTTTAATGGTCAAAATATTTTTCGACAGCTGTCTGCCAAAAAACTTGCGAGGCTTAAAAAGATGAACGACAGGAACAACCGGACAGTTTGCCTGATGAGCCAGATAAAAAGCACCACGCTGAAAATAATCAACTCCCTGATAGAGATGCCACAATTCGGCTTCCGGGAAAAAATGCACTATCTTTCCACTTTGAACGGCATTGGTAACAGGTTTTACAATTTGACGCAACCCGAAAACCCCGTCAGGAATGGGAAATCCCCTGAGCATACGAAACATTTTTCGATAATAGGGAGCTTCAAAGTTTCGCTGTACCGAAGCGAACCATATTTCGCGCGGCCGCAGAGCCATACCGGTGAGAACAGTATCGAAAATATGACAATGATTTGCCACCGTAACAAACCCTTGTTTGCGTAACTTCTTCAATTTTTTCCGTCCATAAACACGGTGTGTGTTAACCAAACGAAAATATCCTACACCCAGCACAAGGCCAAAAGCCATATAAGCAACGGCAGAATACATTTTGTACCACAAATCCGTTCTGATAAATTTGTAACCGGGCGAAATATGCAGCGGATAAACCACCTCCATAGGAACCTGCTGCTCGCGTACTTTACCTGTTTTCACCTTAACATCTGTTTTGTATTACCCACATAAAACTTATTGGCCGCAACCGCTAATTGAAAGCATGCATTTTAAATGCGGAACTTCGGTTTCCAAAAATATTATAAATTTAAATTACCATTGACAAAAATCAAATCTAAAAGTTTCGGCTAAAGTGTTTACAAAAACATTTCATCCGCCACCTCAATATGGGTTTTCAATGATAATAGATTGGCTATTATTATTATTCCTTGACTTCAGTCATTCCCCCGCCGGTTGCAGCATTAATACTGTTGTTGTACATGGCTTTGCAAGTAATGGGCGACCGGTAATAACGTCCGGGATAAGCAGCATTGAGCAGGATGTAAAATACTTTGGCATCGCCTTTATTGTTCAAATTAAAAAACAGGTTCACCCTGTCGTCGCGGATGTCGGTATAATTGCTGTAGGATGAGTGAAGTCCACTACCTACATCAACCATCCGCGTGTTGAGAATTTCCCATCCCGAAGGAAAAATGGCACTTAAAGCAAGGTTGTTACAATTTAAAAACGAGGTGCTGCGAACTTCAATTTTAACATAAAAATCTTTTCCCTGTTTTAACACTCCCGGGTCGATGCCGTTACCGTTCATATCGAAATAGGTTGCTGTCAGCATCAGGTTATCACTTTTGTTAACAACCTCTCCGGGATTGGGTATGGCTGATGTTACAAGATTTACAAACAACGTTTGATCCGATTTGTTGGTTACCGTTAGTTTTTTATTTTGCTCAGCAGGTAATTCAAAAGAAAAAACCGGCTTATTGCTTTCGACGGATTCCTTTTTGTCGTTAAAACGGTAATTGAATGAGAAATTATTGTCCGGTTGATTGTTTGCAAACAACGACACGGCGTACAATGCGAAAGCAGTTGTCTGGGTACTCATCCATTTTTCGCTGCCCAGTTCATTGGCAATTTCTTTGAAAAGCGGAAAAGCTTTAGCCTTGTCACCCATCAACAGATAAGTTTCCATCGCCAGTGCTTTATTTCTGGTTTCAGAACCATAGCTATACCACCTGTAATTTTTGTTGCCGACATCACCTTTTGCAGCAACATCAATAAGTTCGGCGGCACTATTTTTTTCGTTGATAACTGCATAAGCGGCAGCCAAACGCAACAGGGGTTCTCTGCTTAAGCCGTTTATGTTTCTCATTCTGTTCATGGCACTTATATTGGGCTTTCCGGCCAGAGCAAGAGTGTATAACCGGTAAGCCTGTTCAAAATCAAAATGATAACCTTTTTTACTGTCGATTCTCCACCGGTTTGACATATTCTGCTCATTTTCAGTCCATTTATTAAAAAGCTCTGCAGGAACATAATAACCGGCTTCTTTGGCCAAAAGCATAAAGTGGCCGGCATAGGTGGTTCCCCAAAGGGAAATTTGTTTTTTCCCCGGCCAGTAGCTGAATCCGCCTGACGAAAGCTGAAAATAATTTAACCGTGCAATGGCACGTTGTACATTGTCTTCAATACGGGATTTTTCCTCTTCGGAAAGCGAGGTTAATTTTGAAAGAATGAGCTGTGGCATTGCTGCCGATACTGTTTGCTCAATACAACCGTAAGGATAGTGTATGAGGTATTTAATCCGTTGTTCCAGATTTATGGATGGCAGCACGGAAACAGTTGCATTAAACCTGTAGTCGCCCGCATTGTGGGCAAAAACCGGAGTACCTGTCCATGTTTTGTTTTTTTCGACGGTATAGGTTTCTGTTTTATAGAGGCGTTGGTTGGGGTTTCGAATATTAATTTTTACGCTGTAGTGTGCTTCTTTATCACCCGAACTAACGGTGAGGTCGGCTTCTCCAACACCCTCTTTATCATTAACTTTTAAGTCAACATATGCAACTTTGTCGCCCTGGCCCGCAAAGGTAACGGTTTGCTCATCATGCTTAACTTCAAACAGTTTATTGGTTTTAACTTTTAGCAGGACGGTTTTAATACTGTCGTCCATGGCAAAAACGGTAACCGGCAAGCGTAGTGTTTCGCCGGGCACCAACGTGCGTGGAAAAGAGGCCAGCACCATTAAAGGTTGCTTGACGGGTACGGTTTTTTCGGTACTGCCATAGGCTCCGTTGTAACCGGCTATTACCATTATCCTTACCGCCCCTGTGTAGTTTGGCATAAACAGATGATGGGTTTTTTTGCCGTTATTCTTTTCCAATGTAAAAGGCCCTAAGAAGGTTACAACGGGCTTAAAACGGTTCACCTTTTTTTTGCCGAGTTCACGCATCTCTTCATCGCCGCCAATGGCAAATACCTGCGAAAGCCGACCGCCAAAGGCTCCGTTAACTTCATCGTAAACATCCCATGTTCTAACGGCCAAAGCCTCTTTCTTGTAAAAATAATCGTGTAGCGAAGGTGTTTTAAAGTGAGTTAAATCCAGCAGGCCTTCGTCAACAACGGCCAAAACATAGGTCATCTTTCGTTTGTTCAGTTCACTTACCGTAACATCATAGGTTGAATTGGGCTTTATTTTATCCGGTACCGACAACACCGGCGTTAAGATGGTTTCGGAATCGTTAACCATAACGGGTATTACCCCGTAAGAGCGGATGGGTAAATCGTTGGCCGTTTGATTATGCGGTTGAATTACCGAAACAAACGCATATACATTGGGTGCCATCTCTTTGGTAATTTCAAAGTTTATTGCCGACTCTCCGGCAGTAGTTTCTACCCACCACGATTTCAAAGTTTTATTATTTTTTTCAAGGGTTACCAAGGCTTTGGCGTTGGCGGCTCCCCGAAAACTGACAGTGGCTTTTTCGCCCACCTGATAACTCTTTTTGTCGGTAGTTAAGCTCAGCAAGGTTGCATCACCCGGTGCCTTACGATTTTTACGCGAGTAGGAGTTTGGCCAATCAATATACATAATCATTCCTGCACTGTGTCCGCCATCTTTATCGCTTACTCTTACATAATAGTTTCCCCAGTCGGGGTATATAATTTTAAACGTAAAGGTACCTTTTCCGTTAACGGTATTTATGGTTTTGTTAACAATTCTGTCGAAATAATGCTGATTGATATAACTTGCCAGCTTGCCGTTTTGGCTGTTATACCACCAACTCCAATCAAGCCTAAAGACTTCTACCTTTAAATTATTTACCGAAACGGGATTGCCTTCATCATCAACGGTTATCACCTCAAATTTCTGTTTCTTATTTGTTTCATAAGAATAGGCGTCCCCCTTTTCAGGCGGTTTAATACCCACATAACGTGTATAAGCGGAATATTTAAAACTTTTTTGATCGATACTGAACCGCCCGCCCGGCTCAAACACTTTGGCTACAAAAGTCAGTTTTAAAGTCCCGGGCAGGTTGTTGTTGTCCGGCAGAATAACTTCGGTTTCAGCATTGCCTTTGCTGTTGAGTTTACCCTCAAACACCGATTGTTCGTCGGGGTAAAAATTATAGGCAGGATCATCGAAAATAAAGTCGGGATGGCTTTTGAAACTTGTTTTGCTTTTTGCAATACTCTCGGTAACAGATGCTTTTAAATCAGATGCCACTCCACCGTGCAACCATCCGGCTTTAAGATAAAGCATTCCCCTGCGGCCGGCTAAAAAGCGATCGTTATCTGTTGTCATGTTAATTTTAAGTCTGTTGGGCAAAATGGTTTCAATGCGCAGACTTTTGGAAAAAGTATTGTTACCTATTTTAACCGTTGCCCTCCAGATGCCCGTTGGAGCATCGGCGGAAACGGGAACATTAAAAACATAAAATCCGTTGATGCCGTCGGTACTTATTTTGCTGTAAACTTTCCGGCCACGCACATCGCGAACCTCCATCAAAACGGGATGGCCGGCCGGTAGTATTTTCTCTTTATCCTGCAAAACAAAGGTTAAATGCAACGTGTCGCCGGGCCTCCAAACACCCCTTTCGCCAAACAGGTAACCTTTTAAGCCTTTTTTCGACTTACCCCCGCTGACGTTAAATTTACTGTACGACAAAGCCATTCCCTTTCTCAGCTTCAGATACGCAAACTGATTGTCCAGGTTGGCTACTACCATAAAAGGCTCCTTTTTTAAAGTTGTAACAACCTCACCGCTTTTATCTGTGTTGCCCTCACCAATCAATTGATTTTGATATGAATAGAATTTTAATATTACATCGTCCAAAGGCTCATCCGTAAGCAAATCTCGTGCATAAACCGTATATTCATCCGGATTGCTGTTTTTTACCGTCAGCCCTATATTGCTTGCCAAAAAGTTTCTTTCAGGAAAATGGTCGGAGTTATAATAGGATGGGTCACAGGGATTATTTTTACGACTCCACGAAAAGCCTCCCGGCCGGTAATAATTGCCATAAAAATAGGACGTGCTATCATCATACTGCTCTGTTTCAGAGGTTTTTTTTACACATTCTGTTTGGGCATACGACATTTTAAACCTAAAGCCGATGCGGTAAATTGCTCCCGGCTCCGATTTTATCATTTTACTCAGGTCGATGGCATAACTATTCCATTTATTCAAAGGTTTTCCGCCGGCTTTTTCCAACTGAATTTTTTCGTGATGAATATATTCACCCACATAGTTAATTTGCCAGCCACGGTCACCAAGGTTATTTTGCTGTAAAAATTGTTTAATGTTGTTGCTGTAAATTTTAAATACCACTACGTCAACCGCCGTAAGATTAATGGCTTCAAAAGGAATCAGCCACCCTTTTTTACCGGGTAAAATATTTCCTTTTCCAATAAACTTTATTTCGGGTGGAGCCAGTTTAAAAACCGTTTTAAGCGTATATTGTTTGTTTAATGTTTTGTTTTTTGAGTTTTTTATCTCACGACTAATTATCAGCTTATGGGTTCCCGTAAGTTTTTTTTGAGGATACACCAACAGCCGGTTATTTTTTACAAATAGCTTTACCGGCGTTCCATCGGCAAAATAAACAAGTCCGTCGAGGTTCTGATTGTTGTCGGGAACATCGGAAAAGGTTAACGCCACATGTGTTTCAGGTTCTTCCTTAACATCAAAATTAATAAGCGAAAACAGACCGGCAGCGGGAATGGTATATTGGTAGCTTTCCTGTTTGTCTATTCCGGGGATGTTTTTATCGAGAACAACTGTAAGCATCTGGTCTTCGGTTGTTTGTTTGATACTGTCGATGCTGAAATGAAAGGATGAATAATCTTCTCCCTGCTTTACAACAACGGGCATACTTTTATTGCCAAGGGTTGCCGTCAGATGATTTTTCAACACATCAACCGCAATTTTTC
>CAYVWX010000125.1:0-9288 GCA_964455635.1 uncultured Lentimicrobiaceae bacterium
ACGCGATTTAATATTTGTAGGTGGCAGTACGTTTGTAGTGGCTGAAGTAATATAATATAATATACTGTATCATAATACTTTAAAAATACAATCTTGGGTCCACTCCGAAAAGCTCAAAAGTAAATATATAGTCATCCGATAAATTCTTATTTAACTGATTGTCAGTTGTAACATCTGTAAATATTTTGCAAAAATATTCATCGGACGACTTTTCGGAACGGACTCAATCTTGCCTTTCAGATTCAAAATAAGAAAACAACCGCTTAGCCTGCTTTACGATTCCCTTAAACACTTTTATTGTTAACCTGTTAATATTTAACTGCCATTTTTATTGTTATTAATAATTTTTTCTTATTTTCGCATCTTAATCTATAATAAATCTAAATAAAAATAAAATGAAAAGATTCTACAAAGTTTTAAGTGTATTGGCCATCCCGGCTTTATTGCTGTTATATAGTTATACAGGAGGAAGCCCCGGAGGAAAAACAGGATCGCCCGGCGATGGTGGTGCCACGTGTACTCAATGTCATGCCGGTACAGCCCAGGTTCAGGGAGGGCTTATTTCAACAACCATTCCTTTTAGTGGCTACGAGCCGGGGCAAACATACACCATTACCGTATCGGCTAACATGGCCGGGATTTCAAAATATGGTTTTGAGCTTACTGCCGAGAGCGCGGGAGGAGTAAAACAGGGATCGTTTTCTATTACCGACCCTGCACGGACAAAAAAAGTTAACGGCGGAAAAGCAGTCACACACACTTCGGGTGGCACGGTGGCTTCCGGAAATTCTATCTCATGGTCCTTCGACTGGACAGCACCGGCAGCAGGTACAGGACAAATTACCTTTTATACGGCTGTAAATGCCACCAACAGCAACGGAGGAACTTCGGGCGACCAGGTTTACAAAGGAACACGCGCTGTTTCGGAACATATTGCCAATCCTCAAATTACTGCCGTTGACCCCGACATGGTAGCACAGGATTATGTGGGTGATGTTGTTATTACCGGTGAAGAAACTTCCTGGACAAACGGCGTTACCGATGTCTATTTTCAAATGCACGACACCGCTTCAATTACCTTTGATGCCGCTTCTTTTGTGGTAAACAGCGACACACAAATTACCGCCACCCTGCCATCGCTGGCAAACCAAAATACCGGTGTTTACGATCTCTTTGTTGATGATTTAATGATGGAAAATGCGCTTACAGTTACCGTTGTTGAAGCCATAGCCGACAATAATTTAAGCAGCACCATCTCTGTTTTTCCCAATCCTTCAGCCAACTTTATTACAATAAAAGGCATGAAAGGGGCTACACTGCAAATTGTAGATGTAACCGGAAGGATTTATCAGACAGTTAAAAACATAAATCTGTCACAACAGGTTTCTGTTAAAAATTTAAGCGAAGGAATATATTTTGCCTTACTGAGTAAAGGAAACCAAAGTGCCGTTAAAAAGTTTATGGTAAAAAAATAATTTTTTGTTAATTTGTTTAAGGGTAAAAAGTCCGGTTGGTTTTATATCAATCGGATTTTTTTGTTTAATTTTACCCTAAAGCAATTTATTATGGAACGTTATTGCCTTGAATGCGGAGCCAAACTAATAGGACGTGAAGACAAAAAATTTTGTAACGACCAGTGCCGCAACAGTTACAACAACAAACTAAACAGAGATGATAATTCGATAATGCATTCCATTAACCGGAAACTTCGCAAAAACAGGCGCATCTTAAAAGAGCTTAACCCTAATGGAAAAGCAAAGGTAAGGCGTAGCGAACTGGACAGGGCGGGTTTTAACTTCAAACATTTTACGCACGTTTACAAAACCAAAGAGGGTAAGGTTTACTATTTTTGCTACGAATACGGCTATCTTCCTTTAGAAAAGGGCTATTTTGCCCTGGTAATAAATAGAGATATTTAAACTTTCGCACAATAAATTTTCGGCTCTGTAACAAAACCTTTTTACAATCACTGCCACCAACAAAACAATTATTACCAACATGATTGCAACCTATCATTAAATGAGGTGTCAGAAAATTGTTAAAGCAACAACCATTTTTAAAAACCGGAAAGTTCATGAAACACATACTCCTTTTATTGCTTGCTGCCATTATTTGGGGTTTTGCTTTTGTAGCCCAAAAAGCCGGTATGGAGTTTATCGGCCCCTTTGCCTTTAACGGCATCAGGTTTGCTTTGGGAGCCTTTTCGTTGTTGCCACTAATACTTTTTCAAAAACAACTTTTTAACAGAACCAACTCAAATGCTCCTGTAAGTTTTACCTTTAAAGGGGGAATTGTTTTGGGGATTGTTTTGTTTATCGCAGCCTCGTTGCAGCAAATAGGAATCGTAAAATCAACAGCAGGTAATGCAGGCTTCATCACCAGCCTATATATTATCATTGTACCTTTTACAGGCATCTTTTTCAAACATAAAATTTCAAAAGAAGTGTGGACAGGTGCTATTTTAGCCGTCATCGGCCTTTACCTCCTCACCATCAGCCAACAATTTAAGATGGCTCCCGGCGACGGGCTGGTACTTTTAAGTGCTTTTTTTTGGGCTTTTCACATCATATTAATCGGCCATTATGCCCCCAAAACCAACATAATACTTTTATCGGTAATACAATTTTCCGTAAGTGCGTTGTTAAATTTTGTGGCAGCATATCTTTTTGAAACAATCAGCATAAGCATGATATCGGGTGCACTTTATCCCATTCTTTATGGCGGCATTATGTCGATAGGTGTTGCTTACACATTACAGGTAGCAGGGCAACGCAACATAGCCCCTTCAAAAGCATCTATTATTTTAAGCCTCGAATCGGTTTTTGCCATGCTGGGCGGATGGCTGTTACTACACGAAACCCTGACACCCAAAAAAGGAATGGGGGCAGCCATTATGCTGGCAGGGCTTATTGTTTCGCAACTAAAGCTTAAAATATTCAAACAAAAGTCATCCTGACTTTAAGAACGGTAGTAAAAACAGTAGTTTTGTAGTTATGAAAAAAGTTTTGTTAACAGGAGCATCCGGCAACGTAGGGTATCAGACCTTAAAACAGCTTGTCAGCAAAAAGGATATTGAACTAACTGTTTTTGATATAAAAACTTCTCGCAGCAAAAAACTTTTTAAACCCTACCGCCATAAAATAAACATTGTTTACGGCAACATTACCAACTACCGTGATATTGAACCGGCCGTAAAAGGACAGAATTATATAATTCATCTTGCAGCAATAATCCCTCCCCTTGCCGACGACAATCCTTCGCTGGCACAGGCAGTGAATGTAAAGGGAACCGAAAACATTTTAAAAGCGGCAAAACGCTTGGCACCGAAGGCCTTTTTTATGTACAGCTCATCGGTATCGGTATATGGCGACAGGATTAAAAACCCATACATCAATGTTAGCGACCCTTTAAAACCAAGTTTGGGAGATGAATATGCCGTTACCAAACTATCTGCCGAAGCGCTTATCAGGGCAAGCAAGCTTAACTGGACCATATTCAGGCTTTCGGCCATTATGTGGAACGATAATCATAAAATCAGCAAATTAATGTTTCACATGCCACTGGACACATTTGTTGAAATTACCACACCGGCAGACACAGCCCGTGCTTTTGTTAATGCCATCGGACATGAAAAAATGCTTAGCCACAAAATTTTTAATTTGGGTGGAGGCGAAAGATGCCGCACCACCTATCGCACCATGCTCGAAACCGTTTTTAACATTGTCGGTTTAAAAAAACTCGATTTTCCAAAATATGCTTTTGCCACCACCAATTTTCATTGCGGTTATTACGCCGATGGTGATCAATTGGAACAAATACTTCATTTTAGAAAACAGACGCTTCAGGATTTTTACAATGCTTACCGGAAAGAAACCTCCCCTTTTATGAAAAAGACAACCTCTTTGTTAAGCTTTTTAATAAAGCGAAAACTATTAAAACATTCGGAGCCGTATGAAGCTTACAGGGAGAAAGACCAAATTCTTTTACAACGTTTTTTCGGAATTTCAAGAATATAATCAGGATAAACCGGAAAAAGAATCTTCATACTACAACAAACGAACTTTTTTTCAAGAAACATAATCAGGTTATGCTGAACAGTAATCCATGGCCGCCATACACAACAAAAACAGACATTAAAAAATTCCAAATAGCAAAACGTAAAACTCAAATTCACCCTGTGGAATTTAAAAACTGTTCCACAGGGTAGATTTCAAATTTTTAATATCAAAACTTTGTCCTGTCATTCCTTCAAAAGCAAACCTTTCAAGTCTCCACCCGCAAGCTTACTTCGACTTGAAAGATTTTCTCAAGCTTAGCAGGATTTGTAATCCTGCGGTTTTATAAAAGCTTTTTAGCAGCTAAACTTTTGCAACCTTTTTAAACCACAATTTAGCCAAATACAGAACATGATACATTGAAGGTACAATAATCAGGGTAAGGAAAGTAGCAAAAGTAAGTCCGAAAATTACGGTCCAGCTTAGCGGGCCCCAAAACACGGTATTGTCGCCTCCCCAATAAATATCAGGCTTAAAATGGTTAAGAAACGAAATGAAGTCGATGTTAAATCCTGTAGCGAGCGGAATAAGCCCGAGCACCGTGGTAATAGCCGTGAGCAACACGGGACGGAGTCTGGTTTTTCCGGCGATAACAATACAGTTCATGGCTTCGCTTATGGAAAGGTCATCTTTTTCGTCAAGTCCCAGCTCTTTTTTTCTACGCTGCTTTACCAAGCCGATATAGTCGATTAATACAATGGCGTTGTTTACCACCACGCCGGCCAGCGAAACAATACCGATACCGGTCATAATCACCACAAAATCCATGTGGAAAGTGGCCAGTCCGCCAAATACGCCAATGGTACTCAACACCACACTAAACATAATAATGGAGGGTTTAACCAACGAGTTGAATTGCGAAACCAAAATAATCATTATCAATGCCAACGCAATAAGCAAAGCGGTAAATAAAAACTCCGATGCCTCTTTTTGTTTTTCCTGCTCACCCGTAAAAGAGTAATTATAGCCGGCAGGCATTTTAAAATCTGCAAGAACATCTTTTATTTGAGCATTAATTTCGTTGGCATTGTATCCTTTAATAACGTTTGAATAAACAGTAACGATTCGTTTCCTGTCGATGCGCTTGATAGAGCCGTAGGTTGAGCTGTAGTCGAAATCGGCCACAGCCGAAATAGGAACCTGAACTATTTTTCCGGTGGCCTGGCTACGGAATGTAATACGCTGATTCATAAGCGTTGGTATATTATAACGATACTTATCATCCAGCTTTATCCGTATTTTATACTCATCTTCACCTTGTTTAAAATCGGAGACCTCTTTGCCAAACAACGAGGTTCTGATGGCATCGCCGATTTGTCCGGTTGAGAGCCCGAAACGACGGGTATTTTCACGGTCGATTTTTACCAGCAATTCGGGTTTATCCGGATTCAGGTCGATATGCAAGCCTTCAATGCCGGGTATATCCGCCCTGTTAATGGCCGACCGGATGGTATCGCTGAGATAGAGCAACGTTTTAAAATCTTTACCACTAAGCTCAATATTAACAGGTTTTCCGGCGGGAGGCCCTTCGCGTTGTTGTTCAAGCGAAATATTTACTCCCGGATATTTACCAATCAACTGTTTTGAAAACAGCTTTAAAATATCTACCGTACTTTTACCATGACGGTCTTTAAAATCGACAAAGTTAACGGTTATAATACCCTTATTGGGGCCTCCCCCACGGCCGGTGAAGCCTTCGTTTTGCCCTACGGCACCTTTTCCCGTAATGGTTAAAATAGATTTAACAATATCCATATCGGGAGCCAACAGGGTGTAAACATCGTTTTCCAACACTTTCATGGTGCTGTCGGTTACATCAATATCGGTACTAATGGGCAGCTCGGCAATAACATTGATAAGCTTGGGGTTGGAATGGGGAAAGAAATCGACTTTGGGTTTGCTGCCAAAATAGAAAAAAATGGTAACAACGAGCAACAGAAAGGTTCCGAGAATAAAATAAAACGGATTTTGCTTATGCAGTGCAAATCTGACAAGCTTAAGGTAAGTATTTTCGAGCCAGGGAAGAAATGAAATCCTAAACCAGGAAGAAATATAGCTGAAAACAAAATAGTTTAAAAGAGTTACCAGCACCGAAATAACCATCAGGGTACCCATCCAGTTTATTCCGGCCAGATAACTTAACAGCGCCAACACCGACAAGATTGCGGCAATACGAAAAACCAGTTTTTTATTGGGACGGTCGTGCGGGTCTTCTTTTTTATAAAAATCGACAAATATTACCGGAACAATAACCAGCGCCACAAACAGCGAAGAGGTAAGGGTAATAATAAGCGTTTCGGGAAGATATTTCATAAACTCTCCCATAAGGCTTTTCCAAAACAAAAGCGGAAAAAAGGCTGCCAGGGTAGTAGCTGTTGACGAAATAATGGGCATTGCCACCTCTCCCACCGCCTGTTTTGCCGCCTCCAACAACGGGAACCCTCTGTCCACAAACCGGTAAATGTTTTCGGTAACCACAATGGCATTATCCACCAGCATACCCAAAGCCAGAATAAGAGCAAACAAAACAATCATGTTTATCCGGTAGTCGAGCAGGCCCATCACCATAAACGACAAAAACATCGACATGGGAATGGCAAAGCCGACAAACAACGAATTGCGGGTTCCCAGAAAAAAGTATAACACCAGCACCACAAACAATATTCCCATAATAATACTGTTTTCCAGATTGGTTAACTGCTTTTTAACAATCTCGCTTTGGTCGTTGGTATAGGTTATTACCAGATTATCGGGAATAATTTTTGTTTTATGTGCCTGCTGCATAATTTTAAAAACCTGATCGATGGTTGAGAGCAGATTCTCACCTCCTTTTTTTACCACCTGCAGCGTTACTACCGGATCTTTGTCCAGGCGGGCATAGCTGTCGGGGTTTTTAAAACCAAAATCCACCGAGCCCACATCTTTTAAATAAACAACGTTACCCTTTTCCGATTTTACAATAATATCCTCAATCTCTTTGGGATTGGTAAACTCGCCAATTACCCTCACCGACCGTTCAACCTTACCCATTTTCAGGTTACCTCCCGAAACCGACATGTTTTCAAACTTAATGGCATTTTCAATATTTTTATAGCTTACTTTAAGGTCGGCCATTTTGTAAGGGTCGAGGTTTACCTTTACCTCTTTTTCGCTAACGCCGGTAATGTTAACTTTCGACACTTCGTAGATGGTTTCAAACTCATCTTTAAGGTCTTCGGCAAAACTTTTCAACTCGGTAACACTAAAATCGCCTGACAAATTCACATTAATAACAGGAAACTCACTCACATCGATGTCGTTTACAACGGGATCGGTTGGAAGATCGTCGGGCAAATCGCCTTTGGCTTTGTCAACGGCATCTTTTACATCCTGCAAAGCACTTTTTATATCGATATTGGTTTGAAACTCAATAAAAATTGATGAAGCATCCTGAGCCGAGGAGGAGGTCATTTTTTTTATCCCTTTAACCGATTCAAGTTCTTTTTCGAGAGGCCGCGTTACGAGGTTTTCCATATCAACAGGCGGATTTCCGGGATAAATGGTTTGCACCATCACCGTAGGGAACTGTATGTCGGGATACAACTCTTTGGGCATCTTTATATAAGAGTAGAGCCCGAAAATAATGGCTATTACGGTAAAAAGATAAACGGTATTTTTATTGTTTAATGCCCAGGTAGATAGCCCGAAATTACGTACTATCTTATCCTTTTGTATATCGGATTTATTCATTGTTGCTGAATTTCAAATTTATAACTCCAACCCTTATTTAACGCCAATGGCAACTCCGTCGGAAACGTTGTTATACCCGTCGGTAATAATAATCGTACCTTCGGAAATACCCGATTTAATTTCGGTATTTCCTTTGTACGACAGCCCGGTGGTAACATAACGTTTGGTAGCCGTTAAAACACCCGCCTCCCGGACGGCAATATAGATGTACTTACCTTTAATATCTTCTCTTAAAAGATACGAAGGCACCACAATGGCTGCATTTGTTTCGTAATCGCGCAGGCTTAAAACAGCCATCATATTGGGTTTAATTGTATGGTCGCTGTTGTCGATATTTATCTCGACATCGAAGGTACGATTGGCACTGTTAATAACATAACCAATACGATTGATAACAGCCTTGATTTGCATGTTTTTAAAGGTTGGAAAGGTAACCAGCACCGAGTCACCTACTTTAATATCAGGCAAATAACGCTCCGAAACTTTAGCTTTTAAAACCAATGGGGAAAGGCTTACAACGTGAATTAACCTTAAGCCGGGGGTGCCCATTTCGCCCACTTTTTGATAAACCTTATCCACCACTCCGTCGAGAGGCGATTTGATGAACGAGAAAGCGTACTGCGATTGCAACGTTTGCAAGCGGCTTTGTAACGAAAAATATTTGTTTTTTGCCTGTAGGTACTGCAACTCGGAACCAATTTTTTTGTTCCATAGCTCTTTTTGCTTTTTGTACAGTGTTTTGGCCAGTTCAAGATTTATTTTTACTTCGTCGATGTTTTTTTCAATAATTTCGGTATTGAGTTTTGCCAACAGCTGACCTTTTTTAACCACATCACCCTCCTCAACATATATATGGGTAATCTGTCCGTTGGTTTGCGGGCTGATGTAGGCTTCGTTTTTTGCCTCTACCGAACCCGTGGCTGTAAAGTAGTGCCTGAACGGTTGATTTTTTATTTTAAGCACTTTAACGGCAACAGCATTTCCGGTAATTTGCTCACCGCCCACAGTGTCGAGCTGTTTTTCAAGGCCGGCAATTTTTTTCTCCAGCGTTTTAATTTCGCTTTTGTATTTATTAATCTCTTTTCTGATTTTATCGGCCGGTTTATGCTCTTTTTTCGACGAGCAGGAAAACAGGGCCAGACTAACTAAAAGGGTTATAAGAATTTTTTTCATGTGTTAATAATTTTGTTTACCCTGTGGAATTTGAAAACTATTCTACAGGGTGAATTTGATATACTGTGCTTTTGTTTTGTCATGATTTTTGCTTGCCATGCGGCAAAAATCCCGCCAAAACGGGTAACGTGTTTTTTTATACCCCGGGTTAACACCCGAGGCTATATATATTACGCTCCTCCGGAGCTTATAATCATGTTTCTGTGTGTTTAAGCTTGCTAATCATGGATGTTTCATGTGTTTATAATTTTGTATTTACCTTGTGGAATTTGAATTTATTCCACAGGGTGAATCTGTTAATATGTTTTTTATGTTTTGTCATGATTTTCGG
>CAYVWX010000126.1:0-9277 GCA_964455635.1 uncultured Lentimicrobiaceae bacterium
AAAAAAATAAAATAATCAACGGTACCTGCGACTGGGTTTACGAAGAGGAATTTGGTTTTACCAAGGCCTTTTTCTGGTCGCCTGACGGCAAAAAAATTGCCTACTACCGCTTTGACGAAAGCAACGTAAAAGAATACACCCTCACCTATTACGGCAAGCTCTATCCACGCCTTTACACCTACAAGTACCCCAAAGCCGGCGAAGACAACTCCATCGTTGAAATTTATGTTTACGACCTTGAAACCGGAAAATCAACCAAAATGAACACGGGCGCAGATACCGACACTTATATTCCGCGCATTAAATGGACCCGCGATGCCAACACCCTTGCCATCCAACACCTTAACAGATTACAAAATCATTTGGAAATTCTTTTGGCCGATGCTTCTAACGGAAACACCCGCGTGATGTATGTTGACGACAACCCTTACTACATTGACATTACCGACGATTTAACCTTTCTGCCCGACAACAAACGTTTTATCATCACTTCCGAAAAAGACGGCTACAATCACATCTATCTCTGCACCATGAACGGCAAAAAGGAAAAACGGCTTACCAAAGGCAAATGGGATGTTACCAAAGTTTATGGCTACGATGCCGAAAACGGAGAGGTTTACTACCAAAGCGCCGAGCTTTCGCCTTTAAATCGTGATATTTATAAGGTAAACCTGAAAGGAAAAAGAAAAAAGATTTCTACCCGTGTGGGAACCAACGATGCTGTTTTCAGCAACAATTTCGAATATTACATCAACACCTTTACCGATGCCAACACCCCTCCGTACATAACCATGAACAACAACAGCGGCAAAGAGATACGGGTGCTTGAAGACAACAATGCATTTATCAGCCGGATGGCTGAATACAACCTCAGCAAAAAAACTTTCTCCACTTTTACCGATAGCGTGGTAACCCTTCCCAACGGAAAACAGACCTATTTAAACACCTGGCAAATTCTGCCTCCTGATTTTGACAGCACCAAAAAATATCCGGTGCTGCTATACCAATACAGCGGGCCGGGTTCGCAAAGCGTGTTAAACAGTTGGGGGTGGAGCAACTATTTCTGGTTTCAAATGCTGGCCGAAAACGGCATTATTGTAACCTGTGTTGACAATCGCGGTACCGGTGCCAGAGGCCAGGAGTTTAAAAAAATGACTTATCAACAGTTGGGCAAATACGAAAACATCGACCACATTGCTTACGCAAGATATCTGGCTACCTTACCCTATGTAAATAAAAACAAAATAGGTGTTTTCGGATGGAGCTACGGCGGCTTTATGTCGAGTCTCGACATCACCAAAGGTGCCGCCGTTTTCAGTACTGCCATCGCTGTGGCTCCGGTAACCAGTTGGCGGTATTACGACAACATTTATACCGAGCGTTACATGCGCAAGCCACAAGATAACCCCAAAGGTTACGACGACAACTCACCCATCAATTTTGCAAAAAAACTAAAAGGAAATTACCTGCTTGTTCACGGCAGTGCCGACGACAATGTTCATTTTCAAAATACCATGGACATGATTACGGCACTGGTTAACGCCAACAAACAGTTTGAGTTGTATGTTTATCCCAACAAAAATCATGGTATTTACGGCGGCAACACCCGGTACCATTTGTATAAAAAAATGACTGACTTTTTATACAAAAACTTAAAAAACGAAAATATTCCTTTACAAGAAATCAACAAATAATTTCAAGTGAAAAAATTTGCACAATTTATTTTAAAGCTGTTTGGTTGGAAAATCACGGGCGACTTTCCCACGCAATACAAAAAGCTGGTAATTTTAGAAGCACCACACACTTCTAATCTCGATTATTTTATTGGCATGATGTGTATTTATGCATCGGGAGTTAAAGTCAATGTTATTATTAAAAAAGAAGCTTTTTTCTGGCCCTTTGCCGGATTACTGAAAAAAGCCGGTGGAATACCCATCGACCGAAAGGGCAAAACCAGCAAAGTTGATGCCATTGCCGGGCTTTTTGAAAAACACGACACACTAAACCTGGGCATTACGCCTGAAGGTACGCGCTCGCTGGCAAAAAAGTGGAAAAAAGGCTACTATTATATTGCATTAAAAGCCAAAGTACCCATCCTTCTTTCATCCATCGATTACAAGAAAAAAGCGGGACATTTCGGGCCTGTTTTGTTTCCCTGCGGCGATTATGAAAAAGATTTTATTCAAATAGAAAAGTACTATCGGGGCATCAATGCAAGATACCCTGAAAAGTACAGTTTAAGTCCTATGTATCTGAATAAAAACGACAATTCAAACCACTAATCACCTGAATATCAGTATAAGTTTAACACAATTTTAAATCAGGGTATTTTCCTTCGGCTAAACCGGTTATGAAATTACGGTGGCTACTATGTTACGTCTGCCTCCGTGGTTGCGAAACTCGCAAAAATAGATGCCCTGCCAAATACCCATATTAAGCCGGTGGTTGGAGATGGGAATGTTAACAGATACACCAAGCGTTGCCGATTTAAAATGTGCCGGCATATCATCGTATCCCTCCAATGTATGTATGTAATGCCGGTCGCCTTCGGGAGCCAGCTTATTGAGCAGATATTCCAGGTCGGTTTGCACATCAGGATCGGCATTTTCGTTAATCATTATGGCAGCTGAAGTGTGTTTTACAAAAAGATTTAATATTCCGGTTTCGGGCAATTGTCCCACAGCGCTGAGAATATGGTTCTCGATGCGATGAAAACCTTTGCTAAAAGGAGGTAGTTTTATGTCAAGCTGTTTTATCATAATGTTTTCATGAAAAAGCAAAACCCCACTCCGGGGAAGCAGGGTTTTGACAATAATTTTTAAAATACTCTATTTTATTCCAACCATCTCCTCCATCATGGCGGTGGTAATCGATTTTGGACGCTCGATGGGGTAACCTAAAGCACGATCCCAAATTACATTTGAAAGCACACCAAAAGCACGACCGATAGAAAACAGAACCGTATAAAAGTCATATTCTTTTACACCATAGTGCCACTGAATAACACCGGACTGTGCATCAACATTTGGCCATGGATTTTTTGCTTTACCCTGTTCTTTCAAAATTGGCGGAACCACTTCATACAACATGCTTACATATTCAAAAAGCTCATCGTCGGGAAGATGTTTCAAAGCAAACTCGCGCTGAACGGCGTAACGGGGATCGGTTTTACGCAATACGGCATGGCCGTAACCCGGAATAACCTGTCCATTGTTCAAAGTATCCCAAACAAATTTTTTCATATCCTCTTTTGTGGGTTTTTTGTTGCCCATTTTTTTCCTGACATCCTGTATCCATCGCAAAACTTCCTGATTAGCCAATCCGTGTAACGGTCCTGCCAGTCCGTTAATCATGCCTGATGTTGCATAATAAGCATCCGACAGTGAACTTGCTACCAGATGTCCCGTATGAGCACTCACATTTCCGCTTTCGTGGTCGGCATGAATGATAAAATACATCCTTGCAACATCGTCGTAAGGAGTATCTTTCCCAATCATAAAAGCAAAATTACCACCAAAATCAAGCGTAGGCTCCGGAAAAACATTGGTATTACCTACATAAAGTTTATTGTAAATATAAGCACCTATTAACGGCAGTTTAGCCAATAAGTTGGTAGCATCCTCGTAAGTGGGATCCCAATAATCCATTTTGCTCATCCCGTTTTGATACCGTGTGTTAAACACCGATTCGCGTTGCATCGACATAACAGCTGCTGACAAAATAGCCATGGGGTGACTGTGATTTGGAAAAGCATCAATTATATCAAAAACGTATCGCGGTAATAACCTGCGGTTGCTAAAATCGTAAATAACATCAGCCACCTGGCTTTCTGTAGGAATTTCGCCTGTTAACAAAAGGTAATACAACCCCTCAACATAAGGCATCTCTTTGCCTTGCGGTTTTGGAAGCTTTTCAAATACTTCGGGCAAAGTAAGTCCGCGATATCTGATACCTTCCATGGGATCCAGATAAGATATATCCGTTACAAGGCTTTTTATACCACGCATACCACCCAGCACCTGGCCTACTGTTACTTTATCTATAACATCGTTTCCGTGTTCTTTCAGAAGCCTGGTTACTCTCGGCCTGTGGGCTTCAATCTTCTCATACAATACTTCTTTTAATGTTGCCATGATTCTAAATTTTTTATCAGCAAATGCTGTTATTTGTAACTTTATTTTAAAACCATACAGAAACCGATCTCCTGTAAAATTTTGTCGCCCAAAGGTACTAAAAAAGTGCTTACCTTTTCAACCTGTTTTTTTCCGTAAAGCGGTTTTGCGGTTCTTGTTTCTGACATTAATTACAAAATATTTTTGGGGAGATACCGAATTCGCAAAATTGTTTCAAAACTCTTTTTGGGTTCACCGAAAGCAAATATTTGTTAATAAATAGCAGCTGTTTTAAGGTAAACAAATTTTGAATCTCATATCAGGATATCTGTAAATATCACCAAGTCATTAACATATTCATTTGTTATACATAAGTAAGTTGTGAAAATATGTAGATTCAGTAAATTTAAAAAAAGAAAGAAAAGCCCCCAATTTTATTTTTTTTCTAATGATAAAGAGATGTTTTTGTACGCCGGCAGCGCTAAAAACAGTACGTGATTTACGTAGCTAAGTTGCTAATTTTGAATGGTTATAAATTTAACAATTGATGTTAATTTTTCTAAAAAAAACATTTAAGACAAATTTTATTTTATGAAACAAGAAACCGCAGTTTAAAGCAATATAACAAAGCAAAAACTAACAAGTTAATGTTTTTCTCACATTGCGTTTTTTTAACAGCGAAAATTAACCGCATTCCCCGTTTAAAGCGTTTAACTGTTGAGATAATATCATTTTTGATTTGATTGTTTAAGAAATTACTGCAACTTTGCCATGCGAAAGCTAACGGCTTTTTATTTTTAGAAATCAGAGTATTAATTAGTAATAAATAGCAAAATGGAACAAAAATCATTAAAAATTAACTGGACTAAAGTGGACGAGGCACCTGCTTTGGCAAGTTATTCGTTTTTACCCATGGCAAAAGCATTTACAAAATATGCCGGAATCGATATTGAAGAGAGTGATATTTCACTGGCCGGAAGGATTCTTGCCAACTTCCCCGACAATCTTACCGATGACCAAAAAATTCCCGACTACCTTGAAGCATTGGGTAAACTGGCGCTTGAGCCCGATGCAAACATCATTAAATTACCCAATATCAGCGCCTCGGTTCCTCAGCTTAAAGAGGCCATCAAAGAGTTAAAAAGCAAAGGATTTGATATTCCCGATTATCCCGAGGAGCCCAAAACGGAAGAAGAACACAAACTTGTTGAAAGGTATTCGAAAGTATTGGGCAGCGCTGTAAACCCTGTGCTCCGTCAGGGAAATTCCGACAGGCGCGCGGCGGTTTCCGTAAAAAAGAATGCGCTAAAACATCCGCATAAATTAATGAAACCTTACCCTTCCGATTCAAAAACGCATGTGGCACACATGTGGGACAACGATTTTTACGGTAACGAAAAATCAGTGGTAACCGAAAAAGGAACGGGTTTTACAATCAGACTTATCGATAACAACAAAAATACAACTGTTTTAAAAGAGGGATTACAATCGCTGGACGGTGAAGTGCTGGATGGTACTTTTATGAGTGTTAAAGCACTAAGAAATTTTTACAGAGAGCAAATTGAAGATGCTAAAAAACAAGATGTTTTGTTTTCGCTGCATCTGAAAGCCACCATGATGAAAGTTTCCGACCCCGTGTTGTTTGGACACGCTGTGGATGTTTATTTTAAAGAGGTGTTTGATAAATATGCAGGCGAGTTGGAGGCTATCGGGTTTAATCCGAATTTGGGCTTGGGCGATTTGTACAAAAAGCTGGATAAACTTCCTGAAGAAAAACGCAACGAAATTAAGGCAGCCATTAACGACGCTTACAAGGTTAAAGCAGATTTGGCCATGGTTGATTCGGATAACGGCATTACCAACCTGCATGCTCCCAACAAGGTTATTATTGATGCTTCCATGCCCGTTGTAGTTCGCGACGGAGGTAAAATGTGGAACGCCGACGGCAACCTTCAGGACACCAAGGCGGTTATTCCCGACAGGTGCTATTCAACCATTTATCAAACGGTGCTTGAAGACTGTAAGGTCAACGGACAGTTTAATCCTGCCACCATGGGTAATGTTGCCAATGTGGGATTGATGGCCCAAAAAGCCGAAGAATACGGTTCACATCCAACTACGTTTATCGTTCCAAACGATGGTACGGTTGAAGTTGTTGATGAAAACGGTACCGTTTTGATGAGTCACCATGTTGAAAAGGGCGATATCTGGCGTATGTCGCGCGTAAAAGATATTCCTGTAAAAGACTGGGTAAAGCTGGCTGTAAACAGAGCCAAAGCAACCGGATATCCCACCATTTTTTGGCTGGATGAAAATCGTGCACACGACAGTCAGATTATTAATAAGGTGAAAACGTATTTAAAAGACCATGATTTAACGGGATTGGACATTAAAATTATGGCTCCTGACGATGCCATGCGTTTTACGTTACAATTGGTACGAAAAGGTAAAAATGCCATCTCGGTTACCGGAAACGCGCTGAGAGATTATCTTACCGACCTATTCCCTATTTTGGAGCTGGGAACCAGTGCGCGTATGCTTTCAATTGTTCCGTTGCTGGCCGGTGGCGGGCTGTTTGAAACCGGTGCCGGAGGCTCGGCCCCGAAACATGTTCAACAATTTTTAAAAGAGGGGCACTTGCGATGGGATTCGCTGGGCGAATTTTTGGCTCTCATGGTTTCTTTAGAGTTTATTAGCGATAAATATGGTAATGATAAAGCGAAAGTCCTATCAAAAACGCTTGATCAAGCTGTGGAAACCTATCTGGAGAACCAAAAATCACCTTCGCGCAAAGCCGGTGAAATTGATAACAGAGGAAGTCATTACTTTCTTATCAGATATTGGGCCGTTGCCTTGGCACAACAAAATGAAGATGTCGAATTAAAAAACCGTTTTGCCGATGCCGCACGGCAGTTGGTTGACAACGAAGAGAAAATAATGTCGGAAATTATGGCTACCGAAGGAAAACCAACCAACATTGGTGGTTACTACCTGCCCGATGCTGCGTTAGCCGATAAAGCCATGCGCCCCAGTAACACGTTAAATAGTATTATTGCAGCTATTTAGTATCAGAAAAACAGCTGTTAGTCGCACTGCTACATTCTAACAAATATTCAGAATGGCGGTGCGACTGTTGTTATCATGTAATAACCGGTAATCGTATTCTCCGTTTACCGACTTAACTCGTCTGTTTACCGAAAAAAGGTTTGTCAGGCTGCTTTACCACCCTATTTTTGCTCCATCAAACCAATAATTCAGTAAGCATATGAACAATTCAACAAGACTTTATCGCTCAAGAGCTCATCGTGTATTTGGCGGTGTTGCCGGCGGACTGGCCGATTATTTTAACATTGATGTTATTTTAGCCAGACTGCTGTTTGTAGTTATCTTTTTTGCCGGCGGCGGCGGTGTAATAATATACATAATATTGTGGATTATTACACCTGAAGAGCCGTTAATTACGCCGCCGTCAGGCAGTACCGGCCCGGCCGGATCGTCCTCCTTTAACAACAAAGCCGACATATCGGATGCAACTATTGTCAACGACGGTGGAAAACGCAACAACAACAGAACATTTATTGCAGGAATAGCTCTGGTGTTAATAGGTTTCCTGTTTTTGCTTAACTCCATGATCCCTCAACTGGTAATCATTCAGTTTTGGCCTGTTGTAATCATTGTTGTGGGTATCCTGCTGGTTATGAATGAAGTAAAGCCCGCTAATCAGAATAATAATACAGAATCAACAAAATCCAAAAAAAATGAAATTTAGAAATCTTTTTTGGGGGATCATCCTCATATTTGTGGGAACCCTCGCCATACTTAATAATTTAGATGTAATTGACTTTGCCTGGAGAAAATTATGGAACCTGTGGCCGGTATTCATCATGTTGTGGGGTATTTCAATACTACCCATCAAAGAGGGTATTCGCTTGGGACTGGTTGTTATAACCCTTGGCCTAACCATGTATTACATTACCAGTCAGGCCGTTTATACCCAGTCGGAAATGGTTACCGGAAGAAGTTGGTACAATCATTATCAAAATGACGATGAAACAGATGCCGACACTACTTACGAATACGATTCGGCCAACAGGTCCAATTTTTTAATTCCTTATACGCAGGGGCTCGAAACGGCAACCCTGAAATTTGATGCTGTTGCAGGCAGCTTTATACTCAATAACAGCACAAAAAATTTGTGCACCTTTAAAATGACCAATGCTACCATGGCCAGGTATTACAAATACTCGGTTAAAACCGGTGAGGATAATGCTGTGGTAAATATTGGCACCAAGCATCATGTTAATTTTAAACTAAACAGTCACAACAACGGCAAAGGATTTCTACGGCTGAATGAATCTCCCGTATGGACACTGGATATAAATGCCGGTGCCGCCGAAATTAATTTTAACATGACACAATTTAAGGTTAAAAAACTGATTGTGGATGCCGGAGCCGCCGACATTGATGTAACGGTAGGTGATAAATATCCCAAGGTGAATATTAATATTGATGCCGGAGCTTCAGATATCACCATAAGGATACCCAAAGAGAGTGGATGCAAAGTTAAAATGGATACTTTTTTGGCCGACAAAACCCTCAACGGTTTCACCAAAGAGAACGGCCGTTATGTAACACCCGGATACGAGCAATCGGAAAATAAGATTTATATCGACATCGACAGTGCCGTTTCAAGCCTTAACATTGTCCGGTATTAATCCGAAAACAATAAGCATAAAGCCTGTTTGAAGATTTATTTGCTAACCGGTCTTTGCAAATTATGCCTTACGAACATGATAATCAAGGTCAACAAACAGGTTGGCCTTGTTTTTTAACGATTGTACAGCAAGGTGTTCCTGCTCCAGCACACGCATCCTGTATTCGTTTTGGGGCTCTTTACCACGCGATGCCTGCGCCTTTTTTGTTTCGTGATAAGTTAACTCAATAAAAACCTTCAGATGGGCATCGTTGCAATTTATGGCATACAAACCATCCATCACAATCATGTCAATACCCTCAAAATCAGTGGTAAGCCGGTCAACCTGTTCGGTAACCAAATCAACACAAGGCATGGTGTTTTTGCGTGAATTTTTAAAATCGTGAATGGTTTGTTTTACACCTTCCCAGTCTATTTCGCCCAGCCCGACCACCTTTTCAATGCCGTTTTC
>CAYVWX010000127.1:0-9249 GCA_964455635.1 uncultured Lentimicrobiaceae bacterium
CCTGTGGAATAGTTTTCAAATTCCACAGGGTAAACAAATTTATAAACACATGAAAATATTTATTTTTACCATATTAAGTGGAACCTTATTGCTTGGCATTTATACCTTAACAAAACCGAAAAGTAACACCGATTACGAAAAGTACATCCTTTCAATCTATCAAAAAGGTTTAAATGTTAACAACCACCCCGGCCAGGGTGAAAAATCTGCCGACATGCCCGACATGGCAGCTCTTCAGGAGTTTGTTTCCACGGTTGATCCCCATCTTGGATATGTTCCCGTAAAGCGGTTACCTGTAGCTTATGAATATGCCCGTCAACAAGCCCTTTTACGCGATTACACTCCTCCCGTTGAGTGGAACCAGACAGGAGCCGACATGGGAGGCCGTACCAGAGCCATGATGTTCGACCCCAACGATCCCAATCATCAGGCGCTATATGCAGGAAGTGTAACGGGAGGGTTGTGGTATAACAGCAACATTACAGATGTCAACAGCAGTTGGACGCCTGTTGATGATTTTTGGCCCGACCTCTCCATAAGCAGTATCGCTTACGACCCCAACAACACACAAATTATGTATGTAGGAACCGGCGAGGCCCAAACGGCTCGCATTATCTACCGGGCATCGTCGGGAGTAGGAAACGGCATTTACAAAACTACTGATGGTGGTCAAACATGGTTTACACTTGAATCGACAAACGACTTTGATTACATTACCGATCTTGTGGTACGAGACGAGGCCGGACAAACGGTAATTTATGCTGCGGTGGCATCCGGTATTTACATGGGCAGCACTCACCAAAGTCAACCCGGCGACGGCCTATTCCGTTCCACGGATGATGGAGAAACCTGGCAGCAGGTGTTGCCTGACATTCCGGGTGAAGAGGTTGCTTACACACCATCCGACATTGAAGTTTCCGCCAACGGCAGAATGTTTGTAGGAACCATGGAAAACCTTGATAAAAAAGGCGGTGCAACCATTTTGTATTCCGACAGCGGACTGCCTGAAACCTGGACAACCTACGACCATTACAACACAACCATTGGCAACGAAGGGTATTACAATATTCCCTCAAGAACCATTATTGCCACTGCCCCGTCCGATCCAAACAGAGTTTATGCACAGTTTGCCGCCGGTTATGTTAATGGTTTTACCTATTATCGCGGCCGGTATTTAATACGCTCAAATGATGGCGGAGCAACCTGGAATCAAATGAATATTCCCGACACCGAATGGTCCACGTTGGCATGGCATGCTTTTGATTTAAAAGTTTCGCCCACCAATCCCGACAGGGTATTTTCCGGCGGCCTCGACTTATGGAATACGGGTAACGGCGGCCTCAGCTGGCGCCATGTTTCCGATTGGAGCCTCATGTATTACGGTGGCGGCGACCAATATGTTCATGCCGATCAACACATTATCAAATATCGGCCTCAAAACTCAGGAACAGCTGTCTTTTCAAGTGATGGCGGGGTATTTTCAAGCACCACGGCCAATCAGAACTGGCCTGTATTTGAACAAAAAAACAAAGGCTACAATACCCTTCAGTTTTATAGCTGTGCCATGAATCCCTCAGAAGGAACAAACTTTTTTATCGGTGGCTTACAGGATAACGGCACATTAAAATATTCGGGTAGCCCTTTAACCATTAACGATATGATTGACGGGGGCGATGGAGCTTTTTGTTTCTGGGATCAGGATGACCCTTCCGTGTATATTACCAGTGTTTATTATAACGCCTACACCTATTGGAAAAACGACGTACAAATCGGCTACAGCAACCCCGGAACCGGCACATTTATCAGCCCTGCCGACTACGATTACAAAAACAACATCCTCTATTCAAATGCCGTGAGTTTTTCAGGGTCGCACGCCAACAGGCTGTTTAGGGTAAAAGGTATTCCAAACCCCACCGGCGAACAGGAAATTACCCTTGCTACCGGCAGCTCGGTACCCTTTTCACACATCAAATACTCGCCTTTTTCTCCACAGGGAAGCTCCACCTTGTTTGTGGGTACGCAGGCAGGACGACTTTTTAAAATTACCCATGCCGAGTCAACACCTCAGACAACCGAATTAACAGGCGCTGCTTTTCCGGAAGCGAGCATCAGTTGTGTTGCCATCGGCAGCTCTGAAAACACCTTGCTGGTAACTTTTTCCAATTATGGCGTTTCCTCTGTTTGGCTTTCACTTGATGGCGGGCAAACATGGACTGAAAAAGAGGCTAACCTGCCCGATATGCCTGTCAGGTGGGCAATTTTTCATCCTCAAAACGACGATCAGGTTTTACTGGCTACCGAAACCGGTGTGTGGGCTACCAATACCCTCAGATACGACGATGTTGAATGGTCGCCGGCAGTAAACGGCATGGCAAATGTAAGAGTCGATATGCTTAAATTAAGAACTTCCGACAACATGGTGTTGGCAGCTACCCATGGCAGAGGACTGCTGACAACAACGTATCAATTAGATATTTATGATGGTACCGACAACTTAAATTCATCTTCGGTAGGGTTAGCAATATATCCCAATCCGGCTACCGGACGGGTAAGTTTAAAAAGCAACCTCGGAAACAACCATCCTAAAACAAAGCTAATTATTACCGACATTTCGGGTAAAATAGTACTCTCCAAAATATTTACCGGAAAACAACCCTTTAATTATTCGTTGAACATTGCTGCTTTGCCAAAAGGAATTTATCTTGTTAATTTATATTCCGGCACCGTAAAGCAGCAACAAAAGCTGATTGTTCAATAAATGGTTGGCAATACCTGCTATTTATAATTATTTTGGATGAATATCCAATAATGCCCCAATCATTTTCATTCTGTTTTGATTATTCCCGACAACGATTTTGTTTATCCTGAAAAAAACAATGATGGTGATAAAATGAACGAATTTGTTTTATCGAAAAACGGCAGATACAATTTATGAATTGTATCTGTGCGGTACAAAACAATCAAAATCGGTTTTTACAAATCACGATTTTTCCGGTTTATCCGAATAGGGAAAACCTGATAAATACAAAAAAACAGACCGGAAAATATTGAATATCAACCATTGCGCAATTGTATGGTGTGGTGGCGGGCATTGAATTTTTAGTCGGAAAGAATCTCCTTAAGGTCATCCGGTTTAAATGGCTTTGTTAAAACACTGTCCAAACCTTCGCGTAAATATAATTTTACATCCTCTTCAAGGGCATTGGCAGTTAGTGCAATAATTTTTACTCTTTTGGTGCCGGGTGTTGCTTTTTCAAATTCCCTGATTTTTTTTGTCGCTTCCAAACCGCTCATAACAGGCATTTGTATATCCATCAATATAAGGTCGTAATGGTTATCAAGATGCATTTGAACCGCTTCGGTGCCGTTATTGGCAATGTCAACATTAATATATCCGAATTTGTTAAGGATAACCGAGGCTACCTTTTGATTGACCATATTGTCTTCTGCCAGCAATATTTTTAAATCGGAAGTTTTATATGTTTGAAGCGGGTTGTTTTTTAACTGTGCTTCCGAAATTTCTTCATCAACCTGATAATTAATGGTGTCAAAAATAATTTTTCGGAACGGAAGATATTTAATGGGTTTGTACAGATAGGCATCAAAGCCGTTTTCGCGAATGGTATCGGCACTAATCATATCCGAAATGGAAGAAAACAAAATTAATTTGGTGTCTCCTTTTAATTTTTCTTTAATCAGTATTTGTGAAAAATCGAAGCCCGATTTTTCAGGCATTTGAAAATCAACCAATATTAAATTGTAGGGTATTTTCTTTTTAATTGACTCCCGTACCTTATCTACTGCCTCGTCAACATCAGCAGCTTCATCGTTTTGTATGTTCCAAAAACTGAAATATTTTTTAAAAATGATGCGATTAGATTGGTTGTCGTCAAGTACCAAAACCCGTAAATGCGATAAGTCTTCCGATTCGGTAAAATATCCTTTGGTGCTATTTTTATCTGTTTTAAAGGTTAGCCGAAACGAAAATGTTGACCCTTTACCCATTTTGCTTTCGAGTTTTAGTTGGCCCCCCATAAGCTCAACCAGTTGTTTTGAAATGGTAAGGCCTAATCCGGTACCTCCATATTTACGGTTTATGGTTGCATCAGCCTGAACAAAGGCTTCAAAAAGCTTTACCTGCGCTTCTTCCGAAATACCGATACCGGTATCTTTTACCTTAAACAATATGGTTACTTCATCTTTTTTATGGTTGTTTTCACCTTTTTCAGAAACCATTTCAGCCGACACCAACACCTCTCCTTTGCTGGTAAATTTTACGGCATTGTTGGCAAGATTAAGAATAACCTGACGCAGCCGTAAAGGATCTCCAAATAAAGCATCCGGAATGGAAGGGTCGGTATAAACCAGCATTGAAATCCCTTTCTTTTCAACAGGAAGCAACAGGGTATCGCCCACATCTTCAATAACTTTTCTTACCTGAAACGAAATGGATTCAATTTCTATTTTATTTGAGTCGATTTTTGAAAAATCAAGAATATCGTTAATTACATTAAGCAATGAACTTGCCGATGATTCAATAATGGAAACAAATTCTTTTTGGTCTTCTCGTAAGCCGGTGTGTTTTAAAATTTCGGTCATGCCTACAACACCATTCATGGGAGTTCGTATTTCGTGGCTCATGTTGGCAAGAAACGACGATTTAAGCCTGGCAATTTCTTCGGCTTTTTCTTTTGCTTTTTGAATGGTTTTTTGCCGGTTTACAGCTTCCCGCCGTTCTTTATTAATAAACAGAAAAAACAGGGTGATTAAAAAACTTAAAATGGCGCCAACCGTAAACGAAACCCTTCTTCCTTTGCGCAAAAAATCGATTGGGTAGTAAATTTCGTACGACGCAATTAACGCAACTTGTTTACCTGAAATATTTTTAATGGGAAAAAATGTTATTAGCCAGTTTTTGCCGTTATACCGGATATATTTTGTAACCGGTTTTTCTTTTGTTTGAGCAGCAACAACCTCTTTTGTTAACTGTTTATTCAAAGTTTGAAAAGTTGAGTCGGCAAGCAGTTTATTCTTTTTGTATTTACGGTTAAGAACTCCATAAACTTTATAGCCTTTTATGTTAAAATCGTGATAATTTTCTTTCGTAGTGCTGTTTACCACTTTATTGTACGCCGAATTTTTAAGCAGGAAGCGGAATGCTCCTACAAATGAGTTTTCTTCTTCTTTTAAAACTTTTAACATTGATACCGACAACTCAACACTGCCAATGTAATTTCCCTTATAAAAAAGAGGGTATATAAAACGGTAGCTGTTGCTGATGCGTCCTTCTTCAAACCCTTCGAGGTATTGATGGTTTTTAATCATCATTTTAATCGAGTATCTGTAGCGGGTCAAATCATCTGCATATTTTTCGGGCTTGTGAAATCTTAATATGCTTTTGCCCTCCGGATCGTGAAAATGAAAAATAGAATAGCTCTTTAGTTTCATCACTTCATAAACTACTCCCAACGAGTCGTGAAGTTGGTTCCGCCATATGTTTTTTTCATCTTTACCGGCATGGTTATAGTTGTTTACTAATTTTAATATACCCTCTTTATTAATAAAACGGGTGAATATTGATTTTGAAAATTTTCGGTATTCCGAAATTCTGGCGTTGTTGTTTTTGGTCTCTTCGTGAAGCCTGAAAGCCAGCGTGGAACTGATGCTGGGGTTGTAATTAAAAAAAGTGTAAAAGACAATAATACCCGTATAGAGTACTGCATAAATGGCAATACCAAGAAATAAATCGCGTTTTTTAATCTTAATTTTCATTTATAAAACAACAAAGAAAATATTTTTTCTTTTTTTATGATTTAGGTATCCAACAATTTTGCAATTTTATCCCTTTAAAAACGCTAAGATACAATATCTGTTTAAATAAGAAAATTATATCGCTTGAATACAAGTTTTACATACAAGACAGTATTAAAAAAAGCACTATCTTTTTTTGGGCTTATATTTGTTTTGTTGTTGATATCAAGTAGTTTACATGCTCAACGCGAAAACGAAAATAATCTTTATTCACTGGATGCAGTATTATTAACATCCGACAGTTTGCAGCCGGTTCCCGATGCCCATATTATTAGTAAGAGGATGCTTTGGGGAAATATTTCCAATGATGAGGGCAGATTTAAAATGCTGGTTGACCCCTATGACACTTTAATGATTACCTCTATCGGATATGTAAGTAAAATTTTTTTTCTTACCGACTCGGTGCGAAATTTACCTTCTCCCGATACTATTTTGATGGAAAAAGATACTGTTTTAATAAATGAGGTTGTTATTCATGCTTATTGGGATTACGAAACTTTTAAACAGATGATTATTGAAATGCCATCGATGGATATAAGTCAGTTTTATCCCGACATGACTCAAGACCCCCTGATGTATGTGCAGCCGGGGCCCTATACCATAGGAGGGCCTGTACAGGCTTTGTACAATATATTTAACCGTAGTGCCAGGCTACAGCGAAAGCTAATTAAAAATCGCAGAGAGTACAACAATATTATGATTGAAATGGGAAGGCCGCAAGATACAATACCGGCTATACCTGAGCATATGCGAGCGATGCCACACTAATGGTTACCCCTTCAATTTTAGCCAGTCTTTGAGCACAGGCTTCAAGGGTTGCTCCGGTGGTAATTACGTCGTCAACAATTAATATGTGTTTGTTTTTGAGTAACGCCTCGTTGCGCACCTGAAAAACATCTTTTACATTTTCCCACCGTTTATAGCGCGATTTTTTTGTTTGAGATGTGGTGTTAAGTACCTTTACGAGATTGTTGTTTTGAACATCGGCATTCATGGCCAAAGCCATTCCCTCGGCAATAAGAGCACTTTGATTGTAACCGCGCTTTTGTTGCTTTTTGGGATGCATGGGAACCGGAATTATCACCTGAACTGTTTTGAAAAGATCGCTTTGCAGCAACTCTGTCCCGAATTTTTTACCCAAATAAATGCCCACCCGCTTTTTACCCCGGTATTTTAAGTTGTGCATAAGTCGTTGCGTTTTGCCTTGTTTGTTAAAAAACAGATACGAAGTAGCGGCATTTAACTCAACACGCCCCCAAAAGGTTCGCGAAACGGGATTGCTTTCGTGAAAATGAAAGTTTGTTTTTGGCAGCCGGTAAAGGCATTTTGTACATATTACCTCCTCCTGATTGTATAGCACATGCCCGCAGGCCTGACAGGTTCTGGGGAAGAACAGATGCGTAAAACCATTAATCCACGGAGAAGTTTTCATGTGGATAAAGATAGAACAAGCTTACGAGAAAGTCAAGGAGCACGGTTTTCGACACTTGCTAACTGTAATTGTTATGTATTAAATCACAATTATTTTACTCCAAACAGCTGATTGATAATATCTCTGTACTTGTTATGAATATAACGACGTTTCAGTTTTAAATTGGCGGTTATTTCACCGGTTTCGATAGACCATTCGTGATCGATAAGCTCAAATTTTTTGATTTTTTCGTAGTCACCGAAAAGTTTGTTGTATTCGTTAACCTCTTTTCTTAAACGGTCGCGAAAAATCTTGTTCTTTATTATTTCTTTGTTACCGGTACACTCAACATCGTGAAGTTTACACCATTGTTTTAAATATTCAAAGTCGGGGACAATTAGAGCGGCGGCAAATTTTTGATTTTCACCCACTACCATTATTTGGTCGATAAAAGGCGACTCCTTAAATTTATTTTCAATTAAAGCGGGCGAAATATATTTTCCCATGGAGGTTTTAAATATTTCTTTTAGTCGTCCGGTAATTTTTAACATCCCGTCTTTATCAATCACCCCTTTGTCGCCGGTATGCAACCAACCGTTTACCACCACTTCGTTGGTTAATTGAGGCTTTTTGTAATAGCCGACCATAATGCTTGGTCCTTTGGCCAGTATTTCACCTTCTTCCGAAATTTTAACTTGAAGATTTTTTACCGGAGGTCCGACAGTTCCAATTTTTCGTTGTCCTTTTTCAAAAGTATTTACGGCAATTACCGGTGAACTTTCTGTCATTCCGTATCCTTCCAATGTTGGCAATCCTGCGGCATTAAAAACCCTGGCCAGGCGAGGCTGAATGGCTGCTCCCCCCGAAATAATTGCTTTCATGTTTCCACCTAAAGCATCCCGCCATTTTGAAAAAATTAATTTGTCGGCAACTTTTAAACGGGCAAGATAAACCGGATTTGCAATGTCGTATTCATATTTCTCGCCCAAACGTACAGCCCAAAAAAACAACTGCCGTTTGATGCCGGTTAACTTTCGGCCTTTGGCAAGAATTTTATCGTAAACCTTTTCAAGTAAACGCGGAACAGTGGTTAATATGTGAGGTTTTATCTCCTGAATATTGGCGGCGATGGTACCCATATTTTCAGCATAGTAAATAGAAACGCCGAGATACATAAAAACATAAATATTGGTTCGCTCGTAAACATGACACAACGGCAAGTAACTGATGCTTCGGCAATACTGATCCACCGGAAAGATATGGTAAACAGCACTTACATTGCTTAAAATATTGTTGTGCGAAAGCATTACGCCTTTTGGGTCGCCGGTAGTTCCCGAGGTGTATATCATGGTGGCTACATCATCCGGAGACACACTTTTTTTAATGGCCCGGAGTTCCTCTTCGTTTTTGTTTTCGTCTCCCAGTTTTACCAACTCATCAAGATGCTTTTGATCTTCCATTTCGGAAAAAGTATAAACCCCCAGCACACTATCAATCTCCGGCAATATGTGTTCAATTTTGCGCCATATTTCTTTTCCCGAAATAAAAATATATTTGGTATCCGATTCGCGTAAAATATATTTGTAGTCCGATTCGCTAATGGTAGGGTAAATAGGCACATGAATGGCTCCCAGTTGTAAAATGGCGTGGTCAACAAGGTTCCATTCTGGCCGGTTGGGCGATATAGTGGCTATTTTATCTCCTTTTTTTACACCCAGTTTCATCAACCCGTAACTGATGTTTTCAACCATCCGGCGAATGGTTTTTATGTCGTATTTAACCCATTTTCCGTTTATTTTCCCCGCCAATACATCATCCTTGGGTTCAAATTTATTTTCGTAGTACGGCAGTAAATCAAAAATCCTTTTAACCTCCATATGAAATCTTTTTTTGTTAAACAGTGTAAGGCGCAAAAGTAAATATTTTATCCATTAGTTAAACGGCGTAAAATCAGATAGATATAAACAATTACGCATGCATAATAAATTTTTTTAAACGGTCAATCATTCGTCATCAATCGGCAATAA
>CAYVWX010000128.1:0-9130 GCA_964455635.1 uncultured Lentimicrobiaceae bacterium
AAGGTTCTTTATTGCCAAACTCATCGTTGTCGTAAATTTTTGAATACTCATTAACAATGAGTTAACTCCGCTCCAAAAATTTACTCCGCCTTGATTTTGACAAAAATTTACCTTTTTAGACTTGACTCATTGATGCAAAAGTAAAATATTTATGTTAAAAACCTCCACTTCTTCTTTAATCGAAAAATAGTAATTTTGTAAAAAAACAGCTTAAATTACCATGACAGGCCAAACAACAATTATAGTAGTAATGCTGGTTTATATCTCGCTGTTGATGATGTGGGGTATTTTTCAGGGGCGGAAAGTAAAAAATAACGACGATTATGCCATTGCCGGCCGGACGTTGCCCGGATGGGTTGCCGCTTTGTCGGAACGGGCTACGGGCGAGTCATCGTGGGCGTTGTTGGGGTTGCCCGGGGCTGCCTATGCCATGGGCCTTACCGAAATATGGACCGCTGTGGGCTGCGTGGCGGGTATTGTTACCGCCTGGTGGCTGTTGGCTTGGCGCATCAGGCACAGGGCCAATGAGGTAAATGCCACCACCTTTACTTCGTTTATTGCCCGTGCTCATCCCGAAAATGAACGGTGGATAAGGATTGTTTCCAGCTCGGCCATTGTTTTTTTCTTTTTCTTTTACGTAGGAGCACAATTTTTGGGTGGCGGAAAAACCCTCAACGTACTTTTTGGCCTCGACCCGAAATTGGGGATGTTTATAACTGCTTTGGTTATTGTTCCTTATACCATTTATGGAGGTTTCAGGAGTGTTGTTTATACGGATGTGGTACAGGCACTGATTATGATTGTTACACTTATGGCAGGCCCCGTTGTCGGAATAATGTACATTGCCCACACCCCCGGATTGTATGCGCACAGCATCAGCAATGCTTTGCAACTGGCCGGGCCTTCGTTTACCTCGTTAAGCGGTGCAGCTTCGGGGTTTTCGTTGGGCATTGTGGTTGTAGGCGGGTTTTCATGGTTTTTCGGATATTTGGGAGGCCAGCCGCAACTCTCAACACGTTTTATGGCTATCCGTGATGCAAAACAGGCGAAGCGGGCGCGGAATGTGGGCGTATTATGGACTCTTATTGCCTATATCGGCGCTTTGTCAATAGGTTGGATAGGCCTGGCCATCTTCGGCCCCGAAGGCACCGCCGGTGCGCTTGCCGATCGCGAATTTGTTATGCCTCAGGTATTGTTACAAATTTTTCCTCCTGCCATTGCTGCCGTTTTAATTACCGGAGCCGTGGCGGCTATGATTTCAACTGCCGATTCGCTTTTAATATTGTCATCTACCGAACTGTCGGAAAATCTGCTTAAAACCTCTTCCTTAAAAATTGTGTCGGGTACTAAAAACCATCTTTTGATATCAAGAACAATAACGGCACTTCTTGCTGTGGTTGCTCTTTTGCTGGCCTATTTTACAGGCAGCGGAACTTTTATATTTACACTGGTAAGTTATGTTTGGGCAGGCATTGGTGGTACCTTTTCGGTGGTTATTTTGCTAACGCTGTTTTGGAAACGGTATCACGGAAAGGCGGTAGTGGTAACCATTGTTTACGGCATATTGTTTACCGTTGTATGGATTAATACCAACATGGAACAGGTTATTACCTCGCGCATTATGACTTTTGCCACAACCCTTGCAGTAGCCATAGCAGCTACCATGTTAATGTCGCCAAACAAAAAAAAGTAAGGGCAAAAAAAAACATCCTGCAAGAGGATGTTTTTTTATAACTACCGTAAAGTTTTCTTACAATCCGAAGGTAAGTCCGAATTTAACACTGCTGAAACCGCTGTAGCCAAGCTCTGCAAAGAGGCCCATTTTTTCAGAAAACATCCAACGTCCGCCTACAAAAATATCGGGTTCAACATTGGTAAAGCCACCATAATTAGAGCTTTTTCCACTTATTCCCATACCAAAACCGGCACCGGCATAAGCATCCCACACATCACTTTCAAAAGCATGTACATGCCAGGCAGCTCTCGCACCCACAAAAAAGCGGGGGAATGCTTCGGTACCATAGTAAAAATCGTTATGCTGGCCTAACTGAAATTCTGCCATTCCGCCGAAAGAAACCAAACCTACATCTCCGGTAGGAATAGCGCCAAATTCGCCACTAAAATTAATGGTGGGAACAAAACCGTAGCTGTGCGGAATTCCAATGCCTGCGTTAAAAGCAAGGTCACCTTTTTCAAACACATGTTGTGCTTGTGTTGCCGTTATAGCAGCAAAAATAAACAGTACTAAAAATGATAATTTTTTCATAACTAATGGTTGTTTTAAATTTTTGGCAAAGATAATTTTATTTTGTTAATATTATTTAGCATAATTAATGGCCCGTGTCTCGCGGATAACGGTAATTTTAATCTGGCCGGGATAGGTCATCTCTTCCTGAATTTTGCGTGACAACTCGTAAGATATTCTGTCGGCATCTTTATCGGTAACGCTATCGGCGCCTACAATTACCCTAAGTTCGCGTCCGGCTTGAATGGCATAAGTTTTTATTACTCCGGGATAGGTAAGAGCCATATCTTCCAACTTTTTCAATCGTTGGATGTAGGCTTCAACCACTTCGCGGCGGGCACCGGGACGTGCACCTGAAATGGCATCGCAAACCTGTACAATGGGGGCAATTAAAGTCTCCATTTCAATTTCGTCGTGGTGCGCTCCAATGGCGTTACAAACATCTGGTTTTTCTTTAAACTTTTCGGCCAGTTTCATGCCCAGAATAGCGTGAGGGAGTTCGGCTTCGTTTTCGGCAATTTTGCCAATGTCGTGCAACAAACCCGCTCTTTTGGCTTTTTTAGGATTCAAGCCCAACTCCGAAGCCATGGTAGCACTTAAATTGGCAACTTCAATGGAGTGATTTAACAGATTTTGTCCATACGACGAGCGGTATTTCATGCGGCCTACCAATCTGATTAACTCGTTGTGCATGTTGTGAATGCCAAGGTCGATAACGGTACGTTTTCCCACCTCCATAATTTCCTGATCCACCTCTTTTTTTGTTTTGGCCACCACCTCTTCAATACGGGCGGGATGAATACGGCCGTCGGTGATAAGTTTTTGCAGCGACAAACGGCACACCTCACGCCTGATGGGATCGAAACCGGAAAGTAATATGGCATCGGGGCTGTCGTCGATAATAATTTCGATACCCGTTAAGGCCTCCAAAGCCCTGATGTTACGTCCTTCGCGCCCAATAATACGGCCCTTTATTTCATCGCTTTCGATGTTAAAAACGGTAACGGTATTTTCGATGGCATGCTCGGCGGCGGTGCGCTGAATGGTTTCGATAACGATTTTCTTTGCGGTGCGATCGGCCGTTAGTTTGGCTTCGTCGGTAATTTCGCGGATATAAACCATGGCCTCGGCTTTGGCTTCTCCTTTTAAATTTTCAATAAGCTGTGCTTTAGCCTCTTCAGCCGAAAGGTTGCTGATGTTTTCCAGCTGTTTTACCTGTTCGGCATGAAATTTATCCAACTCCGACTGTTTTTTATTTAAAGCATCCAACTGAAGGTTTAGCTTTTTTGAAAGGTGGTCGGCTTCGCGTTGTTTTTTTTGTGCTTCTTCAATTTTTTTCGACAGTTGTGATTCGCGTTGTCGAATGCGATTTTCGGCTTTTTGAATTTGCTGATTGCGATCGTTAATAATTTTTTCGTGTTCGCTTTTCAGCTGCAGAAATTTTTCTTTGGCTTGAAGAATCTTCTCTTTTTTAAGTACTTCTGCTTTTTCTTTGGCTTCTTCCAAAACTGCCTGGCTCTTTTTCAGCAGATTCTTTTTCATCATGGTAGCTGCTATTAAAGCACCCACGCCCAACGAAACCAATGCCACAATAATGTATAATAAATAATCCATTACAAAAATTTTTTAAATCGCTTATAATGGCTCAAATACAAAAAATGCCCGCAATAATTCGGGTTTAGCAAACCCCGGATAACATGGTTAAGGATGCCGGGATTTTCAGAAGTCCAGTGTCCGTTTTTTACAACGAATCCCTCAAGGGTAATCAGGCCTTTCTTAGAACCCATCTAAGCTTATCCTTAAATGTATTAATGTTGAGTTTGCAAACAAAGAATTACGCGGGCAAATCTTTATAATTTATTGTCAAAGAACGCTTTCGAAATTATCTAAATGCAGGGTTAAAATCTCATCCAATTCGCGAAGCCTGCTTTCCATCTCCTTATCCTTAAAACTTTTTTCAGCTTCAAGACGAACTGTTTTTGTTGTATTCTGCAAAGCCACCATTGCAAATAAGTCCTGATGGTCTTTGTAGTTAAACGCTTTTGAGTATGATTCTATTGTGTTGTTAACTATTTTTGTTGCCTTTCTAACATACTCTTCCTGTTCTCTTGCAACAGCCATTTTATAAGGCCTTTCAGCAATAATAACACGTATGTTTATTTTATCGCCCATTAACAGACTTTAATATTTTAATCACTCAAAACGTTGATGCATTTGTCAATTTCTTCAATAAACTCATCGAGTTTTTCTTTGCCCTTTTCAACACCAATTTTGTATTCAAGCGCATTTGCAAGCGAAAGTTTAATAGCTCTGTTATCTCTTTCCTGCAAATGTTGCGATTGCTGTAAAACCTGTTCGGTTAGTTCGGCAACCCTTTGCTTCAACCTTTTGTTCTCCTCGTTTAAAGCCTCGTTAATTTCTATTATTTTCCTAATCTTGTAGTCGATACCGGAAATAAGAAGTTGTTCGTTGGCCATAACGCTAAAAACTTTAGGTTGGGACAAAAATACTCTTTTTGCTTACAAAGTGCAACAACATTTTTATTTATCTTAGAGGATTGTTTTTTTAACTCTGAAACCTAAATAGTTATGAACGAAGAGTTTTTATATTACCTGTGGCGTCACAATCTGATTAAAGGGCCTTTGTTAACGGCCGATAACCGTTCTGTTTCCATTGTTAATACCGGTGAACGAAACCATAACAGCGGCCCCGATTTTTTGTTTGCCAAAGTAAAAATAGACGATACCGTGTGGGCCGGAAATGTTGAGATGCATGTGCGCTCGTCCGACTGGTACCGGCACCATCATAACAACGACAGGGCTTACGATACGGTAGTGTTACATGTGGTTTATGAGCACGACAGGGAGGTGTATAGAAATTCAAAGGAAAAGATTCCTGTTTTAGAACTTAAAGGCAAATACGATAAGGCTATTTATGAAACTTATTTGAAACTGACAGGCTCGGGATTATCCATTGCCTGCGCCAACCTTTCCGATGGCGTGAGCGACCTGGAAAAACTTTTTTGGTTGGAACGGCTGATGACGGAGCGCCTTGAAGTAAAAGCGGCTCAAATTGAAGCTGATTTAAAAAACAGCCGTGGTAATTTTCAGGAAATATTTTATCAGAAACTGGCCCGGAATTTTGGCTTTAAAACCAACAGTGATGCTTTTGAACAGCTTGCCCGGGCACTCCCGCTTAAAATATTGTTAAAGCATATCGAAAGCAGGTTTCAAACGGAAGCTCTTTTATACGGGCAGGCCGGCCTGCTGCGAAAAGCCTTTAAAGATGAATATCCGGCAAAATTAAAAACCGAATATGAGTTTCTCGCGCAAAAATACAATTTGAGGCCGCTAAAAACCGGAGTCTGGAAATTTATGCGAATGCGCCCTGCCAACTTTCCCACTATCCGGATTTCACAATTTGCAACCCTGCTTTACAGGTCGGGAGGCTTGTTTCATAAAATTCCTGAAATGAAGCGTATCGGCGATGTTACTCAGCTGTTGTCTGTTACTGCTTCCGATTATTGGCTGCATCATTACCGTTTTGGCATAAAATCGGCTGAGGGAAAGAAGTCGCTTGGCGAAGCTTCTATCCGGTTAATTTTAATAAATACCGTAATTCCGTTTATATTTGTGTATGGCCGTTTAACAAACAAACCCGCCATGCAACAAAAAGCTCTTTCGTGGCTCGAACAAATTAAACCCGAAAACAACAACATTGTACGTCTTTACAAAAAACTTAACTTTCCGTTGTGCAATGCCATGCATACGCAGGCGGTAATTCATTTAAAACAAAACTATTGCGACCAAATAGCATGTCTCGATTGCAGAATCGGCCAAAAAATTCTTAATAAATGACAGAATAGTTACTTTTGTAAAATTAAATGTTGTTTAAATGGATGTGTGATGACAAAAGAAGCCCACCGACAAGCAAAAGATTTTAAAATAGATATTGAGAAAGTTATTGAAGAAAAAAACAGCTCTCTTAAAAAAGCTTTACCCGGTTTTGTTATTAACTATCTGAAAAAAATTGCTCATCAGGAGGAGGTAAACCACTTTATCAACACTTATTACGACCACGAAGGCGTTGATTTTATTAAGGTGTTGCTTCAAGAGATGAACACTACGGTTAACACCGTTAATCTTGAAAAAAATATTCCTCAAACCGATAAAGTTATTGTAACTTCCAACCATCCTCTTGGTGGTTTGGACGGCCTTGCGTTAATGCTAGCTGTGGGGCGGGTTCGTACCGACATTCAGTTTCCGGTAAATGATATTCTAACCAAAATCCCCAATTTGCAGGTGCTGTTTATTCCCGTAAATAAGCATGGCAGCAACTCCGATAACATCAGGCTGTTTAACCAGACTTTTGAAAAAAACAACATCATCTGCTATTTTCCTGCCGGATTGGTATCGCGTAAGCAACATGGAGAAATTATGGATTTGGAATGGAAAAAGACAGTCATTTCCAAAGCCCGGCGATACAAAAGAGACATTATCCCGACCTATATTGACGGTAAAAATTCCAATTTTTTTTACAATTTGGCACTTTATCGTAAAAAGTTGGGAATTAAAGCCAACATTGAAATGTTTTATCTTTCAAACGAGTTTTTTAAACAGCGCAACAAAACACTCACCATAACATTTGGAAAACGTATTCCATATTCCGTTTTTGATAAACGGTATCGCGACAACAAATGGGCGGAATTGTTAAAACAGCACGTGTATAAGCTAAAGGATAATCCTGAGGCTGAGTTTGTTGTGCCTTAAGCGTTTTTGCAAATTATTCTTAGTTTGAAAAATGTAAATTCTGTTTTGAATGTCTGTTAGCTTGCAGGATTTTTTTTTCACCACCTGAATTTAATATTATCTTTGTCCTGAAAAATCAAAAGTTTTTTACCATGAATATTGAAACAGTTATCCCGCCGGTTGACAAAGAGTTGTTGGTTAACGAACTGACTAAAGAGAAGTTGTTGCGCAATACCAACAATGGAAACAACGAAATTTATGTTATTACGGCCGAAAACTCTCCACATGTAATGCGCGAAATTGGCAGATTGCGTGAGGTTACTTTTCGTGATGCCGGTGGAGGTACAGGCAAATCGATTGACATTGATGATTATGACATGGGGCCAAGTGGCTTTAAACAGATGATTGTGTGGGATTCGGAGGAGCAGGAGATTGTAGGAGGGTACAGGTATCAGCATGGCAAGGAAATAAGAGTAGGAAAAAATAATGAGGTACAGTCACCTACCTCGCGGTTGTTTAATTTTTCGGAGAAATTTATAAAAGAGTACCTGCCCAAAACAATTGAATTGGGTCGGTCGTTTGTTCAACCGCTTTATCAACCGGCTTTTAATTTGCGAAGAGGGATGTTTGCGCTGGATAACTTGTGGGACGGACTTGGAGCTTTAACTATTGAACATAAAGATGTCAGGTTTTTGTTTGGAAAGGTTACCATGTACACCGATTTTGACCCGTTTGCCAGAGACCTGATTTTGTTTTTCATGAAAAAATATTTTCCGGATAACGAAAACCTGGTTACTCCTAAAAAGGCGTTGGTACTTACCACCGGAGAAAAAATATTAAACAATATTTTTTCCGGCGATAATTACGACGAAGATTATAGAATTCTGGTTCAAAAGGTTAGAAAGCTTGGCGAAAACATACCTCCGTTGTTTAATGCCTACATGAACCTGTCGTCAACCATGAAAACTTTTGGAACCGCTGTAAACGACCATTTTGGAGATGTTGAGGAAACGGGAATACTGATTACCGTAAACGACATTTACGATGGAAAAAAAGATCGGCATGTTTCTACTTACACAAAACTTTAATTAAAAGGATGAAAATTAATTATGCTGATTTTGTAATCAGCTCTGCCATCTGGACAAAATGTCCTGACCCCACCATGCCCGAATACGCCATGATTGGCCGGTCAAATGTGGGTAAGTCATCGTTAATCAATATGATAACTGGCCGTAAAAAGTTGGCAAAAATATCGGGTACACCCGGTAAAACCATTACCATCAATCATTTTTTAATAAATGGCGACTGGTATTTGGTTGACCTTCCGGGTTATGGTTATGCACGACGCAGCAAAACCGAAAGAGCCAAATGGGAGAAGATGATTAAAGGCTATATTTTGAACCGTGAAAACCTGCTTACCCTTTTTACATTGATTGATGTTCGACACGAACCTCAGAAAAACGATATGGAGTTTATTGAGTGGTTGGGCATGTCGGGTATTCCTTTTGTAATGATATTTACCAAAGCTGATAAACTCACACGAAACCGGCTTGAAAGTAATCTGTCTGCCTACAAAAAAGCCATGTTGACAAACTGGGAGGAGCTTCCGCCCATGATAGTAACCTCTTCGGAAACGGGATTGGGGAAAGAGGAATTTTTAAAATATATTGAAAACACAAACAAACTTTTTAAGCAAATAAAGCGTTAAATAACAGTGATTATCACTGTTTTGAAGCCATAAACCCGCAAGCTCGTCAGGATTTGCAATCCTGCGACTTTATAAAACATTTTGCTTTTCAGCATACAAGTCGGGCTGCCACTGTTTAACGAAAACACAAAGTGGCGACCCGACTTTTTTATCTGCACCTTACAGGAATAAAAATTCCAAAATCCAAATACCAAATAACAAATTCACCCTGTTGAATTTGCAAGCTCGAAGCTCGGCAGGATTGCAAATCCTGCCGATGATAAAATTCCAAATTACAAACAAGCAAATTACAAATAAGCACCAATATGTAAAATACAAAATACCTAAACTCCTTACCAGCCGCAAGCTCGGCAGGATTTGTAATCCTGACGATGATAACAAAACAATTTTTGTTTGGTGTGCAGGAAACCATTCGTGAATGGTTTCTAC
>CAYVWX010000129.1:0-9127 GCA_964455635.1 uncultured Lentimicrobiaceae bacterium
TCGAACCCCCACGCCTTGCGGCACCAGATCCTAAGTCTGGCGCGTCTACCAATTTCGCCACACCCGCAACGGTTAGCTATTTAAAAATCGGGCTGCAAATATACTATTTTTTTAATCGGAAATGCCTTTTTTATCCGGCTAAATGTAAATCGATTAAATTATTGGTTTTCTGTATGATATTGTTGAAAAATTGTTTTGCAGTTGCTGCCTTACCGGATTTAAAAAACTTAATTATTCTAAAATTGTTAACGACGCTTTGAAACAGGTTTTTCCATTTCCATGAAATAATGGCAAAAAGAGGCAATGTAATCAGGTAACCTGCTGCTACCCACCACACATGAAACACCAAAAGTATAATGGTTGTCTGAATGAAATAAAACAGTGGAAAAAACAGCATGGTTAGTACAAATAAAAATGAGGTTTGAAAAATTTCGTCTTTAATTTTACGGCGCGTAATGCAAAGGGGTAACTGAAACGGTAAAAGGTGGTTCATCCATCCGTATAGAAACAAAGGTAACGTTACTATAAGTATAAGAGTTTGTATTATAGTGGTTAACAGGGTTGGTTTTAGCAGCATTGCTTTCATGCTCAGTTTGCTTTTCTTCAAAAGTGCGGTTAGCTTCCGGTAATCGTTGTTGAGCGTGGTTACGCTTTGGGGTGATGAAACCATGGCTTCGTTAAAAATTTTGATAAACTGTTTGTCGGCAAAAAATCCGTCTGTTTCGTTTTTGGGATTTCTGTTGGTTTTCAAACACATCTCTTTTCTGAAAATTACCCTGAGTTCGTTTATCAGGTCGTAATATTCGGTACTCTCAATATTGATGATAAGTTCTTTTATTTTATCCGACAGCCGGTTTTTAATTTCGTTAAGGCCGATGGCGGGATTTTTCCCGTAGTTTTCGAGATATTGAGACACCGGAATGGGCTTTCCGAAAACTATGATTTTTCTGCTGCGGCAGTGTGTATAATCGTCGTAGTCGATGCCCACAGGAACAACTCCAATCCCCTCTTTAATTTCTCCTGTAAGTTCCGTTTGAAAGGCTATGCGGGCAAAACCTTTTTTTAACGGCCGCAAGCGATGGATGCCGGTATGATTTCCTTCGGGAAGGATTACCAGCCCGTTGTAAGCGTTTAAAACATCAACGGTTTTGTCAAAAACTTTACGGTTTTTTTTCAGGGTATCAATGCCGTCGCGAATGCGGTAAACAGGTAGTATCTTTAAAAAGTAGAGAATAGGGGCAAACTTTTTAAAAATATCGGACCGAGCCATAAAAACCAGTTGGTTTTTAACCGAAAAAAGCATGGCCAGGGCATCCATCAGGGCATTTTGATGATTGGGTGTAAAAATCAGTGCTCGTTTTTCGGGTACGTTGTGGTAATTAACAATAATTACTTTCCGGTAAAAAACTACTCTGTACCAAAATCGTACATAATAAAACAGAATGTTATACCAAACCGACCTCTTTTCGATGTTGTGAAACCCCATATGTCAGGCTCTTTTATGCTTTCGTGAAACAATTCCGTAAGTGAAGTTTGTCCAAACACCGGCAATAAACAGCCCTGCAATAATATGCCATATTCCCCACCAGGCAGCAATAATGGCCATGCCACCCAATTCCATTTCGGGTGGAAAAATTTTAGGATTGAAAATTAATACCAGGGCAAGTCCCGAATTTTGTATGCCCGTTTCAATGGAGATGGTTTTTCTGTCAACCATAGGCCGTTTTAAAATAGCAGGCAGAAAATAGCCCGAGGCAAAAGCCAATGCATTATGACCCAATACAATAAGGAAGATGTATTTAATTACCAGCATAAAATAGTCGAAATTTTTTGCCAGTGCCATAATAACAATGGCTGTAAAAATAAGAATGGAGAGCGATTTGATGGGCTTTACTATTTTGGCTGTAAATTTGGGAAATTTAGTGTTGGTAAAAATGCCCAGGATTATTGGCACACCAAGAATAATGAATACTGTTTGAAACATTTGAAGAGCATCGATGTGGATGGGACGTACTAAAGTGGCACCGTTGTGTGTGTTAAAAAAATTGATGGCAAGTTTACCCCAGATGGCAAAGTTCAGGGGTGTAAAAATAATGGCGCCCATGGTGGCAATGGCGGTGAGGCTTACCGACAAAGCTACGTTTCCCTTTGACAATGATGAGATAAAATTGGAAATATTACCACCGGGACATGCTGCTACCAGAATCATCCCCAGGGCAATGGTGGGGGTAATAAATTTGCTAAGCGATATAACCAGCAGAAAAGTTACAAACGGAAGTACTAAAAACTGTGATGCAAACCCGATAATGGCCGATTGAGGATTGTATAGCAGCTTTTTAAAATGTTCTACTTTAATTTCAAGGGCAACACCAAACATAACAAATGCCAGTGTAAGATTAAGTGCAAACAGACTCGCAGGGCTAAAGTTTAGTCGGATGGAGTCGAATGCCTGAAGTTGTTCTAACATATATTTAAAATTTCCTTTGTTGCATAAATACAACAATTATTTTGTTTTTTGAACTAATTGGGAGAGAAATTTTTTAATAAGGACAGGGCATGGGGACATTAATATGTAATTTTGTAATACGTTTATGCTTGTTGTGGTTGTTAAGAAATAGTCATTTCAGTGGCTGAAGACCTTTATTTGTCATCAGGAACATGTATGTTAATCTATTTTATTGCCACTCAACTCCGGCCTTATAAATTTGTTCCTTCAGGTTTTGTTTTTGCTGACCCTCGCAAGACCATATAACCGATTATTGCAGAAATTAAAGAGCCGATAAGAATTCCGATTTTTGCCGAGTCGATATATACCGGGCTGTTTTTGAATGCTAAACTTGCAATAAAGATAGCCATTGTAAATCCGATACCGGCTAAAAATGAAACGCCTACAATTTGTTTGTTACTAATATCTTTTGGTATCTCAAGCAGGTGAATTTTTTTTGCCAATAGTATAATGGATGAAATGCCGATACTATTACCTAAAACTAAACAAATAATTATATTTATTATCAGAGCATTGTCTAAATCAATATTACTATTTAACACTACACCTGCATTGGCTAAAGCAAAAACGGGAATAATAAAATAAGCAACCCAGTCGTGTAATTTGTGTTCAATATGTTGAAGCGGTGACTGAAACTCATTAGTCCAGTTTTCTAAGTTATCAATGTATCCGATTTGTTCTTTTGTTAAAACAGGCTTTTCAGATACAGTAGCCTTTTTAATATTGTTTGTTATAAACATCAATTTATCAATAAAAGCAGTTGTGTGAATTTTTTGTTGAATAGGTACTGAAAAGGCCAATAAAATTCCTGCAAGGGTAGGATGAATACCTGACTTTAAAAAAAGTATCCAGATAACTATTCCTAAAAAAATATTTAAGTATTTAGAATAATATCCTTTAAAGGATAAAAAATATAATAAACCTAATAGTACAAAAGCCACAGCCAGAATGCTTATATTTATACTTCCGCTATAAAAAATTGCAATAACTAAAACAGCACCTATGTCATCAACAATTGCAAAGGCTGTTAAAAACAACTTAAGGCTTAAAGGAACTCGTTTCCCCAAAAGCTTTAATATCGCTAAAGAAAAAGCTATGTCAGTGGCCATGGGAATTCCCCAGCCTTTTAAAGTGTCAGGATTTTGGTTTAAAACCAGGAACAGTAATACGGGGACTAACATTCCTCCCAATGCTCCAAAAATCGGGAAAGATATTTTTTTAAATGAATTTAACTCCCCAATAATTAATTCTCGTTTTATTTCCAATCCTATCAGGAAAAAGAAAATTGCCATTAACCCATCGTTAATCCACAATATTAACGGTTTGTTTAATTCAAAATGATTAGTTGTAAATCCGATTTTATATTGCCAAATGGATTGATAGCTCTCTCTCAATGGTGAATTTGCCCATACAAGGGCAACAATGGTTGCAATCAGCAGCAAAATTCCACTAAAGCTTTCTATTTTGACAAATTTTTGAAAGGGTGATAAAATTTTGTTTTTAATCATGTTAGATTTTCAAATTTATTTATCCAATTTACTACAAAGTTAAAACAACTTCAATATTAATATCTGAATAGTAACCTTATTGCAAATTTTTATTCATTCACTTTATTTGTGCTTTACCGGCATGATTGTTTACTGCCGGCTTGTTAATCCTGCCGATTTGTTCGCCCAAACTTACCTGAGTTTCCAAACCGTTTTTGCTGTTTTGCAGCAGGTCGTTGTCAATTTTAACCGTACCTTTTTTGAAAAGTAAAATAATGGAAGAGCCTCCAAATTTAAAATATCCTTTTTCTTCACCTTTTGTAACCTGGTTACCCTCAAATGTTTGTACAATACTACCCACCATAGTGGCTCCTATTTCAGCCATAATTACATCGCCAAAACGGCGATTGGCAAGGATAATGTATTGGCGTTTGTTCAGTAAAAAAATATCGACCATGCTGTGCAAGGCAATGGGCGAAACGGAATAGAGTGCACCGTTAATTTTTGTTTCGGGCGAAACGATGCCTCCCAACGGGAAATGAAAGCGGTGATAATCGGTAGGGCACAGGCGCAACAATATCATGCTGCCGTTTTTATAAAGCCCGGCCAGCGAGTCGTTGTGCAAAAAAGTGGCTATGTTAAAACGGTATCCTTTTACAATAAAGTTTTCGTTGGTAACATCCTCGTATGCCAACAGCTTTCCGTCGCCCGGTGAAACCACAACATTGGAATCGTTGTTTATGGGACGTGCACTTGGTTTAAGCTTGCGGGTAAAAAAGTCGTTAAAAGTCTCAAAATGTTGTTTTTGAGAGATGCTTAAATCGATATCGAAATCTTTTACAAAAGGCTTTATCTTCCCGGCCGACCACTTTGTATCCATCAACCAACCGTAAAAGTCGGATACAAATTTGCGTTTTGCCAGCGTTTGCAGTGTTAACTCTCCCAACGGGTTGTAATAAAGCCACTTTAACCAGGCTTCGCCGGCAACTTTTTCGGTTTTTATTTTATGTGTCCGGCGTTCAACATAAGTAACCGGTGTTGCCTTTGGGATGGGATATAAGCCCACTCCCAAAAATATAACCGTTAATAAAATCCATATAAACGGATTTTTTAATTTGTTACTTGCTGACATATTAATTTTTACTCTTCGAAATAAGTATTAAAGGAGCGGGCATGTACTTCGAGCAAGCCTTTATATTTTTCACCTTCTTCAACATTTTTTACTTCCATTAGCTGATGCATGTTGTTTTCGAGCCCGTGAAAAAAATTGTGAAGCTGCTCAAAAGCCTCTCCTTTGTTGTTTTCATCCAGAATTATTTGTTTGGCTTTGGTGAAAATAGTTTTACCCAACCGGTGATAATCAGCTACCTCTTTTCCTTCAAAGTTGGCAAGGGTGTTGTTAACCTCACTCATGGTTTTTAAGGTGGCTGCGTCAACTTTCCATTTTTTGCCATCGTTAAGTGCAACGGATGACTTTTCCGCCCTCATGCCCTCCATCATCTTGTCATTTTTCATCTGATTCATCATGGCGGGTTTGTCCATTTGGTGGTCAAACATGTAAGCGGCAATGGTTTTTAAGTCTTCTTCGGGATAAGCCAGTGGTGGCATCAGTTTAAATTTTCGTACGGCACCCGGCATTAATACCTTTTCGGAAGCCGGATGGTGAACCCAGCTGACAATGGCATTGATAAAGTCTTCCTTGTTTGGGAAATTGGGTTTGTAGTGGTGTTTAACCATCATCATGGGTGGAGCCAGCATCTGGTCGTGGCTGACAACATTTGGATTGTGGCAAACATAACAATAGGTTTTCATCAGTTGATAACCCTTTTCTGACGGGGTTGTCTGTTTTTGTTGTGCCGAAACGGTGGCAACTACAAGAAAAAATATAATAGCAGCCGAAACAGATTTTAATTTACGATGCATAGCAGATAATGTGTGGATTGGATTTAGGATGCTATTGTGCTGTGTAATAGCATCTTTTGGGAGAAATGATTTTGTTTTCCGTTTTTAGCTTTTTAATGGCTTTGTCAACCTCTTTTTTTTCGAGGCCGCTTATTTCGGCAATCTCACCTGATTTTAAAGGTTTTTCGTTTTTTAATAAGGTGTTTAATACTTTTTCGATTGTTTCCATCATGAATTTTTTTATAAAGGTTGTTTAAAGCTAACTTTAAACAACCTTATTGTTAAAAGATTTTATGGTCTGTTTTTTTATAGGGTGCATTAGGTTGTTCAACTTCAAAGTTGATATCAAATCTTTAACTCTAATCCAGTTCGTGAATTACCAGCCCCGAGCGCAATTTAGGTTCGAACCAGGTGGTTTTCGGCGGCATAATTTTTCCGCTGTCGGCAATGTTGATTAATTGTTTCATGCTTACCGGATAAAGTGCAAAAGCCACTTGCATCTCTCCACTGTCAACCCGTTTTTTCAGTTCGCCCAATCCTCTGATTCCCCCTACAAAGTCGATTCGTTTTGAAGTTCTGAGGTCTTCTATTCCCAACAAAGGATTTAATATTTCGTTTGTTAAAATGGTAACATCCAAAACTCCGATGGGGTCGTTATCGTTGTATGTATTGTGGTGAGCCGTTAATTTATACCAGTGCTTATCAAGATACATGGAAAATTCGTGCAGGTTGGAAGGTTTATAAATTTCCGTGCCCATGTCTTCAACATCAAAACTACGGGCTATTTTTTCCATGAAATCAGCAGGGGTGAGCCCGTTTAAATCTTTTACCACACGGTTATAATCGATTATGGTTAGCTGATTGTCGGGGAAATGAACGGCTAAAAAGAAATTGTACTCTTCGTTTCCGGTATGATTGGGGTTTTTTTCTCTTTTTTCTTTTCCTACCAGCGTAGCAGCGGCCGTGCGATGGTGTCCGTCGGCAACATACACCGATGGCATATCTTTAAAATAGCTGATTATTTTTTGAATCAGGGCCTCATCCGAAAGCACCCAAAAATGGTGTCCTACACCGTCTTCGGCAGTAAAATCGTACTCAGGTGTATTGTTTTTGGCATAGTTTAATACAAGGCTGTCAAGTTCAGGGTTGGCCGGGTACGAAAAGAAAACGGGTTCCATGTTTGCATTGGTAACGCGAACATGTTTCATGCGGTCTTCTTCTTTGTCTTTACGGGTAAGCTCGTGTTTTTTAATTACATTGTTAAGGTAGTCGTCAACGCTGGCACAGCCAACAATGCCGTACTGAGTTTTGTCCCACATGGTTTGGGCATAAATGTACAGTTTGTCGGTTTCATCTTGTTTTAGCCACCCTTTTTCCTTAAAGGCATCAAGGTTTATTTTTGCCTGCCGGTAAACCTCCGGACTGTATAAACTAATTCCTTCCGTCAGGTCGATTTCGGGTTTTATAATGTGCAGCAGCGAATAGGGATTGCCGGCAGCCTCAATACGTGCTTCTTTTGAATTTAGCACGTCGTAGGGGCGTGATGCCAGTTTGTCGGCAATTTCTTTGGGGGGACGCAGTCCTTTAAATGCTTTAAGTATAGCCATTTTATTTGGGGGTTTTTAGGGTGATAATGCTGTTTTAATAAAATGATTTTCAAAAAAAATACTGAATGCGGATAATAAAAAAAATCCGACTACTCCCGGGGAGCAGTCGGATTTTTAACATTGAATTTATTACATTCTATCCATATAATTGGTGTTTCCCATTGAGTTGTAGGGATCGTAATTTGATTCGCGGTTGTTGTAACGATTGTTGTCGTAATTACTGTTGTAATTAGGATTGTTGTAATTGTTTGAGCGTTGCAACGACGAAATCAGAGCACCAATCATTTTGGTCATTTCCATCAAAACACCTCTCGATTCTTCCTCGGCAGTATCGGTAAGCAGGTTTTGACGAACAGCCAGTGTAGTGTAAACAACACACTGACGAATAGAACTCTTAGCCATTTTCAAATAGTGAACAAATTGGCTTTTGTTGCGTGCTGATCCTTCGGAAATGTACAGGGAAATACTGCGGGCAGCTTCGTTAAAGCGTAAAGCAAGTTTGGTCCTGTCTTCCTCAGGAAAAAGCATGGTTTTTTCTTGTACCCAGTTAACATAGTCAAGAGATTTGTGATAAATCCTCAAATCTTCAAACCGGAAAAAGGTTACCGGTCTTTCTTCTTCTTGTCTTTCTTGTCTCTCAGGTCTCTCTTCTTGATAGTTCATATCACATTAATTTAGGTTTGTAAATAATAAATTTAATTTTGGTTTTTCTATTTTATTAAGATTGCTGGTCGTTTTAATGATGGTTAATTAACTTTAAACGTTGCATCGCCGTTTTCAATAAAACCGATTATTTGGTTGGCGGCAGCTTTTCCTGCGTTTATATTAGCTTCGGCAGTTTGCGCTCCCATTTTTTTGGGTGTAAAGAAAAATCTTCCTTCAAATTTTTGGGTAATGGCCTCTTTGTTGTCGGGAGCAACGTCAGCAATGTATTGAAATCCTTCTTTCTCTTCAAATACTTTTATAAGGTCGTCTTCATCAATCACCTCTTTTCGTGCGGTATTCACCAGTACAGCATGGTCTTTCATGTTTGATAATAAGCTGAAATTGATGCTTTTAATGGTGTGTTGGTTTGCCGGAATGTGCAGGCTGACGTAATCGCAGTTGCTGTACATATCTTCAACCTTATCAAACACCTGTACCCCGTCGGCTTCAATGGCTTCTTTAGGTACGAAAGGGTCGAAAGCGGCTACTTCCATACCAAATCCTTTGGCGATGCGTGCTACATTTTTACCCACATTTCCGTAAGCATGGATGCCTATTTTTTTACCCATTAACTCGTTTCCTGAAGTGCCGTTAAAGTGGTTTCTGGCTTGAAATACCATCATTCCCAGTACCAGTTCGGCAACAGCATTTGAATTTTGTCCGGGTGTATTCATTACCGTTATTCCTTTATTGGTAGCTGCTTCCAGATTAACGTTGTCGTATCCGGCACCGGCACGAACCACAATTTTAAGGTTTTTGGCAGCATCAATAACCGCAGGGGTAATTTTGTCGCTCCTGATAATTATGGCATCAACATCTGCAACGGCAGCCATCAGCGCTTCCTCGCCATTGTACTTTTCAAGAAAACGATATTGGTAACCGGCCTTGTCGAAAACAGATTTTATCTGTTCAACGGCAGC
>CAYVWX010000130.1:0-8509 GCA_964455635.1 uncultured Lentimicrobiaceae bacterium
AAATGCAGAATATCAAATTCCATAAGGTAAATATAAAATTATAAGCCCATGAAACACCCATGTTATCAAGATAGCGCACAGCAGTATGATTAAACAAAACCCCGTAGGGGTGACATATTATAGCCCCGGGTGTTAACCCGGGGTATAAAAAAAAACACGTTATCCGTTTTGGCGGGATTTTTGCGCGAAGCAGGCAAAAATCGTGACAAAACAAAATGCAGAATATCAAATTCCATAAGGTAAATATAAAATTATAAGCCCATGAAACCAAACAGTGAATTTAAAATCTTAATTGTTGACGATGTTTCTAAAAATATTCAGATACTCGGCAATATTCTTTCACAAGAGAAATTCCAAATTGCCTGGGCACAATCGGGCGAAGAGGCTTTGGCATTAGTAAAAGTTCAGGAATTTCATCTCATTCTACTGGATATTATGATGCCCGAAATGAATGGCTACGAGGTTTGCGAAAAACTAAAAACAAACCCCGACACCACCGATATCCCCGTTATCTTTCTTACTGCAAAAGCCGACATGGACAGCATAATAAAAGGCTTCGATACCGGCGGTCAGGATTATATTACAAAACCCTTTAATGCAAAAGAACTTTTAGCCAGGGTGCACACTCATATTTTATTGCGCGAGCAACAAAAAGAGCTTGAAACGGCAAACACTATTTTAGAAGAGAAGGTAAATGAACGCACAAAACAACTTAACGAAGCCAATAAACTGTTGAGTGCCTTAGATACTACAAAAAGTGAGTTTTTAAGCATTATCAGCCATGAACTGAAAACACCCTTAAGCGGAATTATCGGGCTTACACACCTTTTAAATCAAACCGACATAGGCGAAGAGCAGGCACAATATCTCGAATACCTTAAACAGGTATCGCAACGACTGGTAAAATTTTCCGATTTGGCTCTGCTTATTACCAATATGAAGGTAAATAATTATCAAATGGATTTGTTGCCCGTTTCGGTTAATCACATCGCAGAGTCTGCCATTGAAGAGCTTGAGGATGATCAGATGGATGTTTCGCGAATTGTTTTTCAAAAAAACAGCACCAATCCGTTAATAATGGCTGAAGCCGAACTAATCAGAAAAGCACTGGTACTTATTCTTGAAAATGCATTCAGGTTTTCACCTAAAGATTCTCCTGTAATACTGGAGATTAATAGTGGTGAAGGACAGGTTTCGTTTGTTGTAAAAGACGAAGGAATAGGTTTTTCAGATGAAATTATGGGAAAATTATTTCAGGTTTTCAGCATCGGCGATGTGGCTCACCAGGAGGGCAAAGGCCTGTCGCTTGCTGCTGTTAAGCTTATTATGGATGCACACAGCGGTAAAGTAGAGGTTACCAACAGAGAAAAAGGCGCAGCCGTAAGTTTAATATTTTACAGCAAACCTGCTTTTTAAAATCCGACTATCATTCTCCTGACCCACACATTACTGATGCTGTTCACGCAACAAGTCGTTTACTGTTTTTACCGGATTAAAAGTTATAATGGGGGTTTCAACAAAAACGGTAATCCAATCGGCCATGGCACCATTCCATAATCCCGGCAACTCTTGGGCTTTTAAGTCACGGCCATCTTTCGATTTGTTGGATATAAACCCTGTGGAAGCATCTACAAATTGTTTCAGATCGAACGGATTACCCCTAAAATCGCGAACTCCGCAAACCAAATCAACAGGATTAAAATGAGTGGCACGGGCAACAATTTCTTTTTGTTCTTTTTTGGAAAAATCTATTTGCGATGACTCAACAATCTGAAGCGAAAGCTCATCATTGTTGTTCTTTACCCAAAAGGGGCCTCCCCCGGGTTCTCCTTCGTTTTTAACCATGCCGCAAACCCGTATGGGACGGTTTAATTTGTTAAACAAAAAATCTATTTTTTCCATCTTATCATATCCCTCGTAAGCATCAGGAATAAAAATATTGAGTTTTTCGCCGGCAAATGTTTTAATCTCTTCCAAAACAGCATCTTCAACATTGCCATCCTCCAAAAGATCTAAATAGTCAAATGTACGCGCCTGCAAATCAAGTAAAACACCACCAATTACCTTTTTATAAATAATCGTAGGCTCTCGTAACCTGTCGGGTACAATGTTATCGATGTTTTTAATAAAAATAACCTCACCCTGTAAATCATTCAGGTTTTCAATCAATGCTCCGTGGCCACCCGGGCGGAAAAGTATCTCTCCGTCATCGGTTCTGAAAGGCTTATTGTTTAAATCAACGGCAATGGTATCGGTTGACGGTTTTTGCTGCGAATATCCCACTTCAATCGTTACATTGTGCAGCTTTTCAAATGTACCCTTTTTATCTTTAACAGCCTGCTCAAACAAATCCTGATGCTCAGGCGACACCGTAAAATGAACAGAAGCCCTGCCTTTGCCGTTCACAGCATATTGTGCCGCTTCAGCCAAATGCTCTTCCAACGCCATGCGGGAGCCATCGTTATACTTATGAAACAACAAAAGGCCTTTGGGCAATTTTGAATAGTTTAAACCGGTTTCAGTTAAAAAAAAGTCAAGAACAGGATTAAAATCATAGTTGTTTATTAATTCGTCAATCTTTAATCCGCTGTTTTCCATTTTCTGCTTAAGATGCCGGTAAAACGCAAACCGCTTAATACCGGTAAAAAAGGTATATACCGAATGAAAGCCTTTATCGGCTTCATATTCTGCTATCGCTTCAGGTGTACCGTTATAATGTTGACGAAACTCGTGCAGATGCTTAAACATGCGGCTGGCTGCTCCTGAGGCCGGAACAAATTTTAAAACTTCGTAGTCGGCAAAATTTTGATTGTAATAAGAAACCCAATGTTCAACTTCATCGGCACTAAAACTCAATATACCGTGGCCGGGTGTAGCCGGCGCAGCAAGGTTTACAAATGGAAACCCCTTTTTAAAATTCTCAAGCTGCTTGTTAACAATATCTATATCAATGCCTTTGCCCTTAAATTGTTTTAAATCTTTGTTTGTAAACATAACGATAAACTTATTTTTATTTAAAGATTAAAAATAATGAAATTAAAACAATCTAACACAAAATTGTTTAATTATTGTACAATATGCATGATTTTAACCCTTTGGCCGGTTTGCAACACGCTGTTTTATATGAATTTAAATACAATCTTGCGAAAGCAAAAAATTCTTTAAAATATTTGTGTTTGAAAACGAAATAATTTTAATTTTGCAGCCCGATTAATTGCCCAGGTGGCGGAACTGGTAGACGCGCATGGTTGAGGGCCATGTTCCTGTAACGGGAGTGCAAGTTCGATTCTTGTTCTGGGCACAGAGTTAATAAGGTGTAGCGGTTAATGCGGTTATGCTGTAGTTAATTTTTTTAGCCCAAGTGGCGAAATTGGTAGACGCGCTACATTCAGGGTGTAGTGGCCGTACGGCCGTGTAGGTTCGACTCCTATCTTGGGCACCGGTAAAATCCTCATCAAAAAGAACTATTTTTTTGATGAGGATTTTTTTTATCACTGCTTCAACAAAACAATTTTCTTTTAAAACAAAGCCATATCGTTCAATCCACTCCGAAAAGTCCAAAAGCAACCATTTAGTCATCCGATGAATTTTTATCCAACTGATTGACAGCTACGATATTTGTAACTGTTTTGCAAAAATATTCATCGGATGACTTTTCGGAGCGGACTCATCTTAAACCTGTTTCGGCTTATCTCCTCTCTTTTTTAGTGTTATTATAAATAGGATATATTTTTTCCGGTTCAAAACATCTTTTTTTATCTTTGCTTCACAGCTTATTATTAAAAACATCGTTAACCAAAAAAATGAACAATGACAAAAAAAGACATGAATGGAAACTACGAAAGTTTCCTTAAGGACTGGGTCTTACAAGAACAGTTAAGCAATGAGTTTATCAGTGTAATCTATAAATTATTTTACGATAAATCCATCGAGTTGCTATTTTTTAAAAGTCAGCTTATCGATCGCAGCTCCAGCATGATTTTATACAAACATTCCTACGCCGAAAATATTATCGGCAGGAAACTGCTTGTTAAAGATTCGTTAAAGCTTGCCAAAGCCATCTTACATTGCAACATCAAACCCTCGCGTATTGATATCGGAAAACTGAACCATGACTGGGTAACCGAACGGAAAAATTATCTGGATGTGGATGACTTTATTACGCATAAACTAAAGAAGTTTATGAATGGCAACGGAGGAAAAACGGAAAAGCCAAAAGATGTTATTTTGTTCGGCTTCGGGCGTATTGGCCGGTTGTTGGCCCGCGAACTGGTTATTCAGGGAAATGGCGAGCAACTGCGCTTAAGAGCTATTGTTACGCGTGGCAACGATGCCCAACAAATAATTAAAAGGGCTTCGTTGTTCCGTCACGACTCCATTCACGGACAGTTTCGCGGAGTGGCCATTGAAGACATCGATAAAAAAAGTCTTTATATAAACGGACACCAGGTTTTGTTTTTGGCAGCCGACAGTCCTGAAAATATAGATTATACCGAATACGGTATTCACGATGCCATTTTAATAGATAATACCGGTATATTCCGCGACAGAGCAGGCTTGTCGCGCCATCTGAAAGCCAAAGGAGTAAGCCAGGTTCTGTTAACTGCACCGGGTAAAGGCGACATTCCCAACATAGTTTATGGCGTTAATCAGGATGAGTATGAAATTGAAAATGAACAAATATTCTCGGCAGCCTCGTGTACTACCAATGCTTCGGTGCCGGTACTTTCGGTTATTGAAAAAAATTATGGCATCGAAAAAGGCCATATCGAAACCGTTCACTCCTATACCAACGACCAAAACCTTTTGGACAACTTTCACAAAAAAACCCGTCGTGGACGCTCGGCACCCTTAAATCTTGTTATTACCGAAACCGGTGCCGCCAAAGCTGTGGCTAAAGCCATTCCCTCACTGGAAGGAAAGCTTACCGGAAACGCCATCCGGGTTCCCACACCCGACGTGTCGCTCGTTATAATGTCGCTATCCCTAAAAAAAGAAGCTACCGTTGAAGATGTTAACAAATTAATGCGCAAAGCTTCGCTGGAAGGCAGTTTGGTGGAACAAATTAAATACTCCTCTTCAGCTGATGCGGTTTCATCCGATTTTATTGGTGAACCTGTTACCTCTATCTACGACAGCCTGGCAACAAAAGTATCGCACGATAAAAAAAATCTGATAATGTATGTTTGGTACGACAACGAGTATGGTTACGCCATGCAGGTTATCAGGGTTGCCAAATACGTTTCGGGTGTGTTGCGCCCGGCTTACTTTTAGGTAAAACAAAGCCGAAAAATTTTTAAGGAGGCTGTTGCATTAAACGGCCTCCTTTTATATTTACGTTGTTAATTAAAATATTTATAATAATTTTTAAAACCCTTTTTTTTATAGTTTCTTTGCAACCGTTAATCCATCCTGCCTAAAATCATGAAAAAACAAGCAAAATACATTTTTGTTACCGGAGGCGTTTCGTCATCGCTGGGAAAAGGAATCATCTCGTCATCGTTAGCCAAGTTATTACAGGCCAGAGGGTTCTCTGTTACCATTCAAAAGCTCGACCCTTATATAAATGTCGATCCCGGAACCTTAAATCCCTATGAACATGGCGAATGTTATGTAACCGACGACGGAGCGGAAACAGATCTTGATTTGGGTCATTACGAACGGTTTTCAAATGTCCCTACTTCGCAGGCCAACAATGTTACTACCGGCAGAATTTATCAGAACGTTATTAACAAAGAACGAAAAGGCGAATATTTGGGAACCACGGTTCAGGTTATTCCACATATTACCGATGAAATTAAAAGATTAATAAAACTATTGGGCGAAACAGGTAAATACGATTTTGTAATTACTGAAATTGGAGGAACAGTGGGTGATATTGAATCGTTTCCGTTTATTGAAACTGTCAGGCAGATGAAGTGGGAAATGAATGAAAACTGCGCCGTTATCCACCTTACATTGGTTCCTTATTTAAAAAGTGCCGGCGAACTAAAAACAAAGCCTACGCAACACTCGGTTAAAACATTGCTTGAACAGGGAGTACAACCCGATATCATCGTATGCCGTTCCGAAAAACACCTTAACGAAGGAATTCGCGCCAAAATTGCTCAATTTTGTAATGTAAAACCCTCTTCGGTAATCGAGTCGATTGATGCAGAAACCATTTATGAAGTTCCGCTGCTGATGAAAGAAGAAAAACTGGATATTGAGGTATTACGCAAAACAGCCACCCCGGTTCCTAAAACCATGGATTTAAAGAACTGGAAAAATTTTGTAAGTAACCTTAAAAATCCAAAAGAGGATGTTACCATCGCCCTGGTCGGAAAATATATTGAACTTAAAGACGCTTATAAATCAATAAACGAAGCTTTTATACACGGCGGAGCTAAAAACAAGGTTAGTGTTAACATAAAGCGGGTTAACTCCGAAATAGTTGATACCGACAATGTAAAAAACCTTTTGTCGGATGCTGACGGCATTTTGGTTGCACCCGGTTTTGGAGGAAGAGGAATTGAAGGTAAAATTGAGGCCATTCGTTTTGCCCGTGAAAATAAAATTCCTTTTTTGGGCATCTGTCTTGGTATGCAATGTGCTGCCATTGAATTCGCCCGCAACGTTCTAAAACTTCCGGGCGCCCATTCTACCGAAATGGATAAAAACACACCTTATCCGGTAATCGACCTCATGGAAAATCAAAAAAAGATTTCAGGTATGGGAGGAACCATGCGGTTGGGAGCTTACGATTGCAAATTAAACAAAGAGTCGGTTTCGTTTAAGGAGTACGGACATGAAGACATTAAAGAGCGTCACCGTCACCGGTACGAATTTAACAACCACTATCGCAAAGAGTTTATAAGTAACGGCATGCGCGTAGCCGGGATAAACCCACAGGAAGACCTGGTAGAAATAATTGAACTTATTGAACACCCCTGGTTTATCGGAGTCCAGTTTCATCCCGAATATAAAAGCACTGTTGCCTCCCCTCACCCGCTGTTTGTTGGTTTTGTAAAAGCTTCGTTAAAACATAAACACACAAAAACAAGGTAATCCTTTGCCAACTTATGGCAAACCAAAGACTGTTTTGGATTATCCTACAAGCACCAGCAACATTGTGCCCGTATCAATAAGCCTCAAATTAAATCATCCTAAACCGGATAAACCGAAACTGTAAAATCCCAAACCGGTTTTCAGGTTTAGGATTTATCATTTGGAATTTATTTGGGCTTTGGATTTTGTATTTTGAGAATTGCCCTTTACTGCCGAAAACTCTTATTCCAAATCGGCATCATCAAGTTTAATGGCCGTTTCAAGGCTTTTGTTGTACATACTCATGGCACGCAAGCTCATACCCATACTCGAAAAACCTCCATCATGAAACAGGTTTTGCATGGTAACTTTTTTAGTGAGGTCCGAAAACATTACCACACAATAATTGGCACACTCTTCAGCATTGGCATTGCCCAACGGCGACATGCGGTTGGTAAAATCCATTAATCCGTCAATACCTTTTACGCCCGAACCGGCAGTAGTCATTGTGGGCGATTGCGATATGGTATTTACCCGTATCTTCTTCTCGCGTCCGTAAATATATCCAAAACTTCTTGCAATAGATTCCAACAGCGATTTTGCATCAGCCATATCATTATAGCCATACAAAACACGCTGAGCGGCAATATATGACAAGGCTACTACCGAGCCCCACTCGTTAATGGCATCAAGTTTATGAGCAACCTGAAGCATTTTATGAAACGAAATGGCTGAAATATCAAGCGTCTTCTGCAAATAATTATAGTTAAGGTCGTTGTAAACACGTTTCTTACGCACATTAAGCGACATGCCGATAGAATGAAGTACAAAATCAATTTTGCCACCTAAAATTTCCATCGACTTTTCAAAAACATTATACAAGTCGTCAACACTTGTGGCATCTGCAGCAATAATGGATGAACCGGTTTTTTCAGCCAACTGGTTCGTCATTCCAAAACGCAAAGCGGTTTCTGTATTACTCAAAGTAAATACAGCACCTTCGGCATGAGCCTGCTCGGCAACTTTCCAGGCAATAGACTTGTCGTCCAAGGCACCGAAAATAATTCCCTTTTTTCCTTTTAGTAAATTGTAAGCCATAATATTTTCTTTATAACAGGTCTTAATAACATCGGCAAAGATAGAAATATTCCAATAGCAGTTTTTTGCTGTATGATTTATGCCATAAAACTTATCAACCGGAAAATGTTTGAAAAATGTACTTTTGCCCGAAATAATAAATGATGAAACATTCATACCGACAGGTCATCACGCAGCAACATGATTCAAAAGCTCCTGAGGAGCGTAATATTTATAGCCTCGGGTGTTAACCCGGGGTAAAAAAAAACCCAAGACCCGTTTTGGCGGGATTTTCGATAGCCTGCCCTGAGCTTGTTGAAGGGAAGCCGAAAATCATGACAAAACAAAAATGCAGTATATCAAATTCACCCTGTGGAATAGTTTTCAAATTCCACAGGGTAAACAA
>CAYVWX010000131.1:0-8506 GCA_964455635.1 uncultured Lentimicrobiaceae bacterium
TTTATAACCTTAAAACCACGCGTCACGGCCCGGTTATGAACGAAGCCTATCCCAACATGGTTCCCGATGATAAACAGCCGGTTACGCTTTGGTGGTCTTTGCATCATATCGACGGAACGGTAATCCAGGCTCTCTATTACATCAATAACGCTCAAAATATGGCCGAATTTAAAAAAGGCTGCTCACTCATTGACTTATTGGGCCTGAACGTGTTGTATGCCGATACCGATGACAATATCGCCTGGTGGGCTTCGGGCAGGTTGCCCAGGCGGCCTGCTTATGTTAACCCGTCAACCGTACTCGATGGTGCTTCGGGCAGCGATGAAGTATTGGGTTTTTATCCTTTTGAATTGAATCCGCAATCGGAAAATCCGGAAGACGGAATGCTTGAAACGTCTAACAATCAGCCACCGGCTGTGAACGGAGAAATTTACCCCGGATATTACTCGCCGGGATACCGTGCTTCGAGAGCCAAACAGTTACTCAACTCAAAAAACAGATGGAGTAGTGAGGAGATGGAAAAAATTCAACTGGATAACTATTCGCAGCGCGATGCCATGCTTTCCAAACTGGTGCTTGATCAGGTGGGCGTTGACAGGTTTACCGGTAAAAATGCAGTATTTGCACAGGCCATCAAATATTTAAAAACCTGGGACGGTAAATCCGATGTGGACAATATTGGTGTAACCATCTACACTAAAATGTTGTATTATATACTTGAACAGGCCATGGCCGATGAGTTGGGAGCGAAAAGTTTTAAAAAGTCGGTAAGCTCCAATCTGGTCAGGTCATCCATCGAACGGTTGTTTACCAATCCCGATTGTATTTGGTGGGATAATATTAATACGCCTGAAAAAGAAACGCGTAAAGAAGCTTTTAGAATGGGGCTCGACGAAGCCATTACTTCGTTGCAACAACAACTGGGTAACGATGTATCAAAATGGCGTTGGGGCAGGGTTCATAAACTAACCCATATTCATCCCATCGGGAGAAAAGAGCCTTTTGATAAAATATTTAATGTAGGCCCCTTTGAAGTGGGAGGAACCAATGAGGTTGTTGACAAGGAGGCTTTAAATTACAATGTATCGGGAGTTTATCCGGTAAAATCGGGTCCGGCACTGCGTTTTTTAATCGATATGGCAAATCCAACCACCAAATTTACCATTATTCCAACCGGACAATCGGGTAATTTTATGAGCCCTCATTATGCCGATCAGGCCCTGATGTTTGTTACAGGTAAATATCGCACACTTGTCAGCGATGTTTCCAAAATTAAAAACGGAACAGTTTTAGAGTTAAAACCCGAATAAATAAAAAAATGAACCTTTCACATATCGAACACATCGGAATTGCCGTTAAAAGCCTTGATGTATCAATTCCGTATTATGAAAATATTTTAGGATTAAAATGCTATGCCATTGAGGAAGTGGCTGATCAAAAAGTGAAAACCGCTTTTTTTAAAGCGGGACAAACCAAGTTGGAGCTGCTTGAGCCCACGGATGCCCAAAGTCCGGTGGCAAAATTTATTGAAAAAAGAGGAGAGGGTATTCATCACATTGCCTTTGCCGTTGATGGTGTTGAGCAGGCTTTGGAGGAGGCGGCTGAAAAAGGTGTCAGGCTAATCGACAAACAACCGCGCGCCGGCGCCGAAGGGCTTAACATAGCATTTTTACATCCCAAATCAACGTTTGGTGTTTTAACCGAGTTGTGTGAAAAAAAATAAGTTTCCGGTGTTGGCTTTAAGGGGTTACCAATCAACGGTAAAAACATGAAAGCCTTTGCTTTTATAATTGTTGACAATGGTTTTCCTTGATTTTTCGGCTTCTACCAGCTTTACAAATCCGTTTTGTATGATGTTGCCCTGATCGATGATGGGCCACTGCGGATAGTTTTTGATAATATAACTTCTGAAAACCTGCTCCATTTCGTACTGTTTCGTGGGTTTTTTTATGGTGCTTACAAAAGCATTATACTCTTTTTTGCCATCACCGTCCCTGTCGAAATACCCTGACGAATAAACAAAATACCAAACCCGTTGGGCACGTTCGTAATTGTAATACTTGCTGTCGTAAATACTGTTTACAACCGCTTTTTTCGCTTTGGCACTCTTTTTCACGGGGTCGTTACGGTAGATGCGGCTTATAAAACGATAATCGTGCGACATACCCGAAATAATTACATCCAAATCACCGTCGTTGTCGTAGTCGCCAAAATGCCCGTCGCTAAGGTAAAGGCCTATTAGCTGGGCATGTATATCGGTAAAACCTTTTCTGTCGTTGCGATAAATTTTTGATACCGGGCCGTTGTACGATTCGCCGGTAATCAGCAGGTCGAGGTCGCCATCGTGGTCAAAATCGCCCCAGTCAACCGAGCCTGATCGTACGGCAACAAAATCGGTAAATACTGCATTAAAATGTAAATTTCCATCGTTGTTATACAACCTTGTTTGAAATCGACCGTCTTGTGTTTCACCGTTGATAACAAAATCTTCATCCCCGTCGTTGTCATAGTCGCCCCAGGCAATATCGCTCATTTTTAATGCAACGATACCCATATTCGTTTTAACAAATTTACCTTTTTGGTTTTGGTAAATTTCGGTAATAACATGGCCTTTGCTGTCGCTGCCACTCAATATTACATCCAAATCGCCATCAAGGTCGTAATCTGCAAATTTACCGGTTCCATAATGGAGGCCCGGAAAATTGGTTTTTATTTTTACAAATTTATTGTTCCGGTTATTTTTATAAATGGCGCTGATGAGTCCTTTTGCGGTTTCGCCGGTAATTAATAAGTCCTGATCACCGTCGCCATCATAATCGCCCCACGTTATGCTTCCGTCAACAACTCCCGGAATGGTTGTGCTAACCGGAATAAAGTTTTGAGTCCGGTTGTTGTTTTTGTAAAGCTTTGCCATGTTTTTTCCCGTTGGGTCGGTACCGGTTATAAACAGGTCGGGTTTGCCGTCTAAATTATAATCGGCCCAGTCGAAATCGCCCCGGCAAACATTAACAACAGGCGAAAAAACCTCTTTAAACCTGTCGTGCCTTTCATTTCGATAAAACTTTGTTTTGGTATAGTGTCCGTTGTCGGTGTAAAACTCGCCGGTAACCATTACATCCAAATCGCCATCCTGGTCGAAATCAATCCAGTTGGAGGTGCTTTCGCTAACACCGGTTAATCCCGCCTGTATGTCGTAAAATGTTTGGCCTGAAACCGAAAACAGCAACAGTGCAAAAAACATGATAAGCGAAAATCGAAACATGGATTATATATTTTGTTGACAATATTATTGCAAAAAACAAAGCAAATGGAGCTAAAAAAAATTAGTTATTACAATGTAATTGTGAATAAATATTCCTCAATCGTTTTAAATTTACCAAACGATTTTTTTGATTTATTATTTTCACGGAATAAAAAAAGGATGCCGTATTATTTACAAACTTTAACTAATAGTAGCAGGCTATTTCTTACCTTTGTCTCCAATAAAATTTAAAAACCGGTTTTATGAAAACAATTGATAATTATAATTTTCGCGGAAAAAAGGTGCTTGTAAGAGTTGATTTTAACGTACCTTTAAACGATAACTTTGAAATTACCGACGACACACGTATCCGTGCTGCGGTTCCCACTATTCAAAAGATAAGAGAAGAAGGGGGCGCCGTTATCCTGATGTCGCATTTGGGAAGGCCTAAAAACGGTCCCGAAGAAAAATTTTCGTTAAAACATATTGTGAAACATTTGTCGGAAAAGCTGGGAACAACCGTACAGTTTGCCAACGATTGCATTGGTACACAGGCAAAAGAGATGGCTTCGGCACTTGAGCCGGCCGGGGTTTTGTTGTTGGAAAACCTTCGTTTTTACAAAGAAGAGACCAAGGGAGATGAAGCTTTTGCACGTAAACTTTCGGAACTTGCCGATGCATACGTAAACGATGCTTTTGGTACGGCTCACCGGGCACATGCTTCCACGGCGGTTATTGCTAAGTTTTTTCCCCATGATAAAATGTTCGGCTATGTTATGGCTAACGAAATAAAAAGCATCAACAGAGTGGTAAAAGAAGGGAAAAGTCCTTTAACAGCTATTTTAGGAGGTGCTAAAGTTTCCGGGAAAATTGAAATTATAAATCATCTGCTCGATAAAGTTGATAACCTTATTATCGGAGGAGGTATGATGTTTACTTTTATAAAGGCTCTGGGCGGAAAGGTGGGCTCATCGCTGGTTGAAGACGATTTGGTGGAAACAGCCCGCGAAGCCATGGCAAAAGCCGGCAAGTTGGGCGTAAATATTTATCTTCCTTCCGATACGCTAATAGCCGATAAATTTGCCAATGATGCCAACACGCAAATCGTAAAAGTTTCGGAAATACCCGATGGCTGGATGGGGTTGGATATTGGCCCTGATACTCAAAAATCTTTTTCGGAGGTAATTAATAATTCTGCCACCCTCCTTTGGAACGGCCCCATGGGTGTTTTTGAGATGGAAAATTTTTCGCAGGGAACAAAAGCCGTTGCCTTGGCGCTTGTTGAGGCAACCCAAAAGGGTGCGTTTACGTTGGTAGGTGGTGGCGACTCGGTGGCAGCCGTTAACAAATATAACCTGCAGGAAAAAGTGAGCTATGTATCAACAGGCGGTGGAGCTATGCTCGAATACATTGAAGGAAAAGAGCTTCCCGGAATTGTTGCCATCGAATCATAGTAGCAGCCGTGGCTTTGATAAACCATATTTTAAAAAAAGTTGTTTGTTTGAAAAAACCGGCAAAGCAAAAGGATTTTACCTTTGATGAAGCTGTTGCCGTGCAAAATAAAACGTTAAAATATCTTATCAGAAGGGCAAAAATTACTGCTTTCGGCGAACACTATCTGTTTTCTTCCATGGCAGCTTCCAAAGCATTTGTTACAGATTTTTGCCGACAGGTGCCCGTTCATACGTACAACGATATGTATGTAAGGTGGTGGTATCGTTCGCTTAACGGCGAAACTTATGTTACCTGGCCGGGAAAGATAAAATATTACATTACCAAAGACCTCCGGCAACAGATAACGGGAAAAACAATTCCTGTTTCGCGCGCCATCATACAATCGTATATGACGGCAGGTGAACGTTATATGGCTATGTGTACCGATAACGATCACGGAAACGATGTTGCTGATATACCGGTGTTGGATTTTTATAAAACCTATTACGGAGGTGCATTAACGGCAATCTTGTCGCATCATAATCCGGTTCGGTACCGGTTGTGTATGGCCAACTGCTTTGTTTTTAATAAATCAGATTCGGAACCGGATTTTTTGTTAACGGATGTGGGTCTTGCAGGCCTGCGGCAAAAGGGTAGCAAAGCATTCAAACTTGTGGTTGACAACCATATATTTTATGAATTTATACCCTTTGAAGGAAGCCGGTTGTCAGATAAAAAAGCCCTTCGGGAGCATGCAAAAAACAGTATTACTTTGTCAGAGGTTGTAAACCATAAGGATTATATTTTACTTTTGACCAATAATTCTGGAGCATGGCGCTATTTTACAGGGCAGGTTATCAGGTTTACCCGGGTTGAAAATTTAGAATTTATGGTGATGGACAAAGTTAAAATCAACAAGTAATGATTGTAGTAATATTAAAAGGTATATTGCTGGGATTGTCCATTGGTTTTTTCTTTGGGTTTGGCCCTGCTTTTTTTGCCATTATCCAAACGGCTCTTTACCGCGGGCCGTTGCGGGGAGCTTTGCTGGCACTCGGCGTTTTTCTCAGCGATTCGCTTATGGTAATATTAACCCTGCTTGGGGCCACAAGTATTTTGCATAACATTGAAAACTCTGAGGTGATGGGTTTTTTGGGCGGGGCTGTATTAATAGCTTTTGGGATTTATATCTTCCGTAAAAAATCGATGCGCACCCCGGGCGAAGAGAAAAAAGAGATTGACATACGTGACCCGCATCCTGTTACTTATCCTTTTAAAGGATTTTTGTTGAATATTGCCAACCCTTTTATATGGCTTTTTTGGGCCGGTGTGGTTATGGGTGTTGCCGCTCCGTTTAAAGAACATCTTACCAGTTTAATCCTCTTTTTTTCGGCCGCCCTGTTAACCATTTTTTCAACCGATTTGACCAAAGTTTTTATCTCACATAAAATCAAATCTATTGTTAACGACCGGTTTTTAATGGCTGTTAACAAGATAGCCGGGTTGGGCCTCATGGGCTTTGGGGTTTATTTGATTGTTAAAACACTTTTAATAATTATTGGCGCCTAAAACCGGTGAGGAGGGTTGAAAACTTACAAATAAAATGAGATGCTAAATAAAGGTTTTCTGCCGATAATGTCTGGCGGTTGTGTAGAAAGAGTTATGGCAATATTTGCCTTTCAAGGGCATTGTTAATGCTTTGATGTGTTTGTTTTAACACTTTATAATTTTCCAACAGTGCCTGTACATCAATCTCATCATCAGTTTCTTTCAGCTGTTCTTCAATATTTTTAAGCATTCTGCCGATATGTTTTTCTTTTAAAGCCAACAACGATGATTTTGTAAGGAGTTGCAGCTGATCTTCTTCGGTTTTAACAAAAATTTTGTTCTTTTCCCAGTTAGGACTTAACTCGTAAGGGGTAGAGATAAGCTCGATGGTTTTAGCGGCAATTTCCTGTTGCGGATGATTAACAAAAAAGGAGGTACGAGGAATTTCGCCTCCGGCGACAGCTTCCCGGAAAAGCTCAAAAATTTTTAACAACGACTGGTCGGTAAACGCAATTTCATCGGCAAGCAGGTCGTTAACAACATATTCGGCAATATTATGGCGCACTTCCTTAGTCTCTTCCTCATTTGTAACTTTTTCGGTAAACGATTTTTGGCCATATATCAGCAGCAATCTGATGATTTCCTGTTCCTGAAATTTTGAATCCAGTTTATCAAATTCTTTTACGGGCTCATCAGTAATAACCGTTTCGGTTGGAATTTCCTGTTGTGTGGCACGAATTTTTTTCCGGTATTTGTTGCGCAGCAGTTTATTGAGTTCGTTTACCAGCGTTTGTTCGGGAACGCCCATGATGGCAGAGCACTCCTGGGTATAAACGGTACGATTTATCTGGTCGGGGATGTACGAAATGGTTTCCACCATATCTTTAATAAGTCCGGCACGGGCAGCGGGGTCGCCGGCAGTATCTTCCAAAAGCAGCCGTGCTTTAAAAGATATAAAATCGGAAGCCTGCTTTGAAATAAATGTTTCCACTTCGGTGGTTGAATGTGCCCGGACAAAGGAGTCGGGGTCATCTCCTTCGGGGAAGAGTACAATTTTAACATTAAGGCCCTGCTCTAAAATAAGGTTGATACCTCTAAACGATGCTTTAATACCAGCCGGGTCGCCGTCGTAAAGGATGGTAATATTGGGGGTGAACCGTTTTATCAGTTTAATTTGGTCAACGGTTAGCGAAGTGCCGGAGGAGGCCACTACGTTTTCGATACCTGCCTGATGCATGGAAATAACATCGGTATAGCCTTCCACCAAATAGCAACGGTTATTTTTTAAGATGGCATTGCGGGCAAAATAAATTCCGTAAAGGGTTTTACTTTTGTCGTAAATATCCGACTGGGGCGAGTTAACATATTTTGCCGTCGATTTGTCTTTGTTTAAAATACGTCCTCCGAAACCAATAACTTTGCCGGTAAGGTTGTGGATGGGAAACATTACCCTGCCCCTGAACCTGTCCATTATTTTTTCGCCTTTATCGATGGATAGGCCGGTTTTAAAAAGCACCTCTTTTTTAAAGCCGTTATCGATGGCATGCTGCGAATAGTCGTCCCATTTATCAAGGGCATAGCCCAGCTGAAATTTTTTAATGGTAACCTCTAAAAACTGACGTTCTTTAAAATAGGTAAGGCCAATGGCTTTTCCCTCTTGGGTGTTAAAAAGGTTTTCCTGAAAATATTTATTGACAAAGGTGTTGAGGGTAAAAAGGCTTTCGCGCTCATCGATTTGCTGTTGCATTTCGGGAGTCATGGCCTCTTCTTCTATTTCGATGTTGTATTTTTTAGCCAGAAACCTAAGTGCTTCGGGGTAGGAATAATGTTCGTGTTCCATAACAAAGCCCACGGCGTTACCGGCTTTGCCGCATCCAAAACATTTGTAGATGCCTTTGGCCGGAGAAACCACAAAAGAGGGTGTTTTTTCGTTGTGAAACGGACACAATCCCAAATAGTTAACTCCTCGTTTTTTAAGGCTGACAAAATCACTGACAACCTCTTCAACGTGGGCTGTTTCCATGATTTTTTGTATGGTTTCGGGTTTAATCAACGATACATCGGTTTTTAAAATGCAAAGGTAACGAATATTGGGAGATGAGTGGGGAGAAGTTTGGGGGTTCAGAAATTTAGAGGTTTTAAAGATTAAAAGATCAGAGGATCAAAAGATCAGAGGATCAGAAGATCAAAAGATTAGAGGATCAATGTTGTTCAGTAGTTTAGCGAGTAGCGGGTTCATTATATCATTGTATCATTATATCATTGTATCATTGATAAGCGGGT
>CAYVWX010000132.1:0-4139 GCA_964455635.1 uncultured Lentimicrobiaceae bacterium
GATTGGGGATTGGGGATTGGAGATTGATGATTGGAGATTGGAGATTGGAGATTGGGGATTGGAGATTGGGGATTGACAGTTGCGGACAGGACGAGGGGACGAGGGGACGAGGGGACGAAGGGATGAGGGAACGAAGAGACGAAGGGACGAGGGGACGAGAGTTTTGGTTTTTTTTTGAATAACATCTGGTTTTTTGCAATTTGCCATAACTCCCAACTCTTAACTCCTAACTCTTAACTCCTAACTCCCAACTCCTAACCCGGTACGCTCCGAACACATCTGTCACCTTGTCTTTTTCCGTCCCGGATTTTCCGAAACAAAACTTTTCCAGCTGTTGTAACTTTTTTTACCCGTGGAGGGGTTGTCTCCCTGAAAAAAATGACAAACGGCCACAGCCAAACCATCGGTGGCATCAAGATATTTGGGAATGTCGTTAAAACTAAGAATAGTCTTTAGCATGGCAGCCACCTGTTCTTTGGAGGCGCTTCCGTTACCCACCACCGACATTTTAACCTTTTTAGGCGAATATTCAAAAATGGGTACGTTTTTATGAAGTCCGGCAGCCATGGCAACACCTTGTGCACGGCCAAGTTTAAGCATGCTCTGAACGTTTTTACCGAAAAAAGGAGCCTCCAACGCCATCTCATCGGGATGATATTCTTCAATAAGGCCTGTGGTTCGTTCAAAAATCTTTTTTAATTTTAGCGGATGATTGTCGTACTTTGCAAGTTTAAGTACACCCATAGTAATCAGCCTGATGGAGTTTCCCTGCTGGTGAATAAGCCCGTAACCCATAATGTTGGTGCCCGGGTCGATGCCTAAAATAATACGTTCAGTTGCCAAATGATGCTTTTTTAATGAAAACAAAACTACAGAAAACATACAACATAGCCATCAGGTTAATCATTATTATCCTGTCGTTTTATTTTTTATATAATCAACTGTTTTACCGCAGAGACTTATCTTCGCTGCAGGCAACAATTCATCTTTTTTCAAGCGGAAAAAACTTTTATATTTTATTAATATCAGCATTGGCACTTATGCCTGTAAACCTTGTTCTTGAAACTGTTAAATGGAGGTTTTTAATATCCAAACTTGAAAAGGTGACTTTTTTTAATGCATTAAAAGCTGTACTGGCAGGGGTTACGGTTAGCATGTTTATGCCCAACCGGGTTGGCGACTATCTCGGCCGTGTGTTTATTTTAAAAAAAGCCGACCGCTTTCAGGCCATTCTTTCCACCATACTCGGAAGCATGGCACAACTTATTACAACACTGTTGTTTGGCTTTGTTTCCCTGGCTTTTTTATTTCCGTATTATATAAAGGTGGTTGGGGTAAATTTCTGGCTTTACATGGGGCTGCTAATACTTTTGATAATAACGGCCTTTACCATTGTGTTTGCCTATATTGAGTTTGGTACTTTTACCGACTTGTTGCGCAGGGTTACGGGCCGTAAGTATAAAAGAATTGAAAAGTATGCCCAGGTTTTTTCGTGGTATGATTGGAAAGACTTGTTAAAAGTACTGCTCATCAGCATAAGCCGTTATTTTGTGTTTTCATTTCAGTTTTTTCTGTTTTTAAAAGCATTTGCCGTGGAGGTAACCTATCCTGAAGCAATGATGCTTATTGGCATGATTTATCTGCTGATGACCATTATTCCAACCATTGCTCTTAGCGAAATTGGCATAAGGGGCTCGGTGAGTATTTACGTTTTTGAAAGCTGGATACAGCTAACGGGAGGGTGGACAGAAAACATTGCTTTGGGAGTGGTTTCCGCTTCGTCGCTGTTGTGGCTTATAAACCTTGTTGTACCCGCTTTAGCGGGATTGGGCTTTGTGTTTAGTCTTAAATTTTTTAGAAAAAAACCTGTGGAATGATACTTTTTTTCGAAATAATTGTCTGGCTGCAATTGCTCTTCTCCCTGATGTATCTTGCAGTAATTGTACTATTTACATTGGGATGGTACAGGTTAAAAAAAGAGGAGTCTTTTTATAATTCGTGCCTGCAAAAAGTGAGTGTGGTGGTTGCCGTACGAAACGAAGAAAAGAACATCCTTCAATTGTTAAACGGGTTGTTAAATCAAACCTGTAACCATAATTTTTTTGAAATTATTATTGTTGATGACCATTCGGAAGACAACACCGTTAAACTTATTAACGAATTTGCCGTTGCACATACCGGATTAAAGATAAAGCTGTTACATTCACAGGGAAAGGGAAAAAAGCCTGCTGTTTATATGGGAGTACAAAGTGCATCGCACCGGTTGATAATTACAACCGATGGCGATTGTATTCCTCACAAACAGTGGATTTACAAAATTAGCGCCTATTTTGCCAAACATCAACCGCGAATAATTTTGGGGCCTGTAGCCTGCCGGAACGAAAAGAGTTTAAAGCAGCAGTTTTTTTCGCTTGATTTTATCAGCCTTGTGGCCGCAGGCGCTGGCGCCGCAGGTGCCGGAGTGCCGTTTATGGGTAATGCGGCCAACATGGCTTTCGATAAAAATGTGTTTGTGGACAATATTTTAGAAAGAGATTTTGCCTCGGGAGACGATGTGTTTTTAATACATTGGGTAAAAAAACACTTTGGAAGCAGTTCGATTCATTTTATAAAAGATACTCAGGCCCTTGTGGTTACGAAGCCTCCCGATAGCTGGAAAACATTTTTTAATCAGCGGTTACGCTGGGCATCAAAAGCCAAAGGCTATCACGATGTGTGGTCGATGGCGGTGTCGTGGATAGTTTTGCTGTTTAATATGGGGTTGACCATCTTTTTTATTGCCGGCTTCTTTTGGAGTTGGATGTGGGCTGTGTGGCTACTTTTTATGGTGTTAAAAACACTTATCGATTTTCCTTTGTTAAGTGCCTATACCCGGTTGGCAGGAAAATCGAAACAGTTAATTTACCTTTGGCCCCTGGAATTGATTTATCCTTTATATACCACTGCGGCGGGTATAGGGTCTGTTTTTATAAAATACAGCTGGAAAGGCAGGGCCGGCCTGAAGTAAACAACTGCCTGTACCGGCGTAAAATACAGTAATAGTGTTTGGTTACAATTATAAATGCCATGTCTGAAATTGTGCTTTTGGGGTTTTATGGAGTAGTGCTTTTGGGTGCGTTTTACCTGCTTTACTTTTTTTCGGAACACTATTTTATTCCTTCACTCGACGACATCGGAAAACGGTTTAACCTCTCCTCCGACATTTCCGGTGCTACACTTATGGCTGCCGGTTCCAGTGCTCCCGAGCTGGCAGTGGTGGTGGTGTCGCTGCTAAAAACCGGTAATCATCAGTCTATCGGAATTGGAACCATTGTGGGGTCGGCCTTGTTTAATTTGTTTGTTATTGTTGGGGCGGTAATGCTGGTAAAACCCAACAAAAAAATGATGTGGCAACCACTGGTAAGAGATTTGGTTTTTTATGCCCTGTCGGTTTTGTTGCTGGTTTACTCTTTTTGGGACGGCAGGTTCAGCTTGTGGGAAGCCGCTTCCTTTGTAGGTGCTTACGGAGTATATTTTGGCACTATGTTTATCTGGAAAAGATGGTTTCCTTATAAAGATACCGAAACTCAAAACTCTGCTGTTGAAGAACCTGACATGAATTCGTTTGACAGGTTTTTGAAACGACTTATCCCAACGGTTGGAAACCTTTATATTGCTTTTGTTTTAAATATTATTGTAATAGGATTGTTAAGTTGGGTGTTGGTAACCAGTGCCATCCGGGTATCATCTATTTTGGGGGTTCCCGAAATAATCATTGCATTAACGGTAATTGCATTGGGTACTTCGGTGCCCGATTTAACAGCATCGGTAATTGTTGCGCGGCAAGGACGGCCGGGCATGGCTGTTAACAATGCGGTAGGGTCTAATATTTTTGACATCTTAATAGGTTTGGGACTGCCATTTTTGATGCTGTTTATATTTTCAACAGGTTTTGTCCCGGTAGAAAACAACACCCTTGTTGTTTCGTTTGTGTTGCTTACCGGTTCAATTGTTATTTTAATAACCGGTTTTTTGTTAAGCAACTGGAAAACAGGCAAGTTGCCCGGACTGATTCTTATCATACTTTATTGCGTTTACCTGCTCTACCAAATTGCAATGGCCACGGGCTTTTCAATAGGCAGGTAACAGATACAATTCAT
>CAYVWX010000132.1:4239-8462 GCA_964455635.1 uncultured Lentimicrobiaceae bacterium
ACCAAATTGCAATGGCCACGGGCTTTTCAATAGGCAGGTAACAGATACAATTCATAAATTGCATCTACGGTGTAAAACAATCAAAATTGTTTTTAAAAAAAAATAAATTTCCCCGTTTATCCATACACAAAAAAAATCACCTTCTAAACCTTTGAACCATTAACAATTATACAATGAATTAATGATACAATGATATAATGAACCCGTTACTCGCTTATTTTATTACACCATATGAACTACATTGATCTTCTGATCTTTTGATCTCTTGATCTCTTGATCTTCTGATCCTTTAATCCTCCACAACACCAAATTACTTCACATCTTTTTCAACAACCTGTATCACCGATTTGGTTTCGTTATTGTAAACATAGGCTACCACGTGACTGTTGTCCGGGTCTCCGGTTAAGGTATATTGATAGCTTTTTGAATATTGTTTTCCAACCTCAATGGCATCGCCGAAAATATTTTCGCCCCAGGTACCGTTTACCGCACCGCGAAACATATGCATAAACACATAATCCTGAATTATGGGGGTATCTCCCACATCGGGGTTTTCATTTTTTTGAGCTGAAACAATACTGTCTTCGGTTACCCCTACAAACAAATTGTAAGTGCCTTCCACACCCTTTAAAAATTCTGTGGTTACATCAATTGAAACGGCTCCGCCGGAATAAGAGGTTGACAGGGTTATTTTTGCCTCCGCTTCTTTTTGCATCTCTTGAGCAACTTTAACACCCCATTTGTCCTTTACAACAATATAATCGCCGGGGGCATTGGGAATGCGGTCAATTAAACCGCTGGGATAATTTTGAAGGCCAAAAAAGGTATTCCATTCATTACCCGACGGTGTGCGATAATCGTTTTCAAACAGTCCGGCATGAGGGTCGGCAAAATAACCAGCATGTACAGCCATAACAACAAGTCGCTCGCCATACAAATGTTTTAAATTATGAGCAATTACGGCTGCCGTAGGGCAGTTAACACAGGTGTGGCCGGTAAAATCTTCCAACAGCACATTTTTTACAACGCCTGTGGTATCGTGGCCGCCACCATTATTTTCTTTAAAAGGAGGTGCAACTTTTTCGCAAGCACTAAACACAACAATAAGTGCAATTAGTAATGGTATTATTTTAAACTTTTTCATGATTTTAAACCCTTCTTTTAAAAGCTGCTGGAGATGGTTAAATAAAATCCGCTCGAAGCAGGCACCTGCCGGCAAACACCTCCAACACATACAACACCCTCGCGCTGACGGCCATAGGTAAGTGCAAACCTTGTGGTTTTAATGGAATAGCCACCTGCCACCGTATAATAATGAAGCTGATCGTCGGTAATGGGGTTGCCATAGTTCCACTGGTCGGAAGCCGTAATAAACCAATGGGGTGAAATGGTGTATTCTACCAAAGCTGCCAGCCAGTTTTGCTTATCTTGTTTGGTAAACAATGCCTGGGCTTCCCAGCGTAACGACTTGCGCGAAGTAAACTTGTAAGTCATATCTAAAATAGCAATATTGTTATGAACAACGGGGTCGCCGGCATGTCCTTGTATGGATGCAATATCAAAAATCTGATTCAAATATTCGGCTGTAGCATGAAATTTACGGGAAAACTTTTTGTGTATATGAATTTGTATGTCGCGCATAAATATATGATCGCTAAACCGGAAAAATTTAGAAGTATATCCCAACGTTCCCGGCACATTAATGGCGGTGGTATCGCTTGCAGAAGTACGTACAATGTCGTTAATCTGCGAAAAATTAACCGAAATATCCATGCCGTATTTTCCTCCCAGTTTGCTTTTTTTCGGTATTTTATAATTTACCTGAAGCTGAAAACCTATTTCACCATTGGGTTGAGTGGCGTAAGGATACATGGAAGCCAGCATGTAAGTATGAGCTTCGGTAATAGGCGGCAAAAAGCTAATATCCAAAGCGTTAGCAGTTTCTGCCCTGTCCGTCTTATACGAAAAATTGTCGATGCGTTTAAACACCGCCAAAATACCCAGTCCGCGGGTTGCGTAGGAGGCATTGAAAATAAAAGCATCGCCGGGTTTGTATATGTAGTTGTTAATGGCCGAAGGGTCGTTAATTTTATGTGCATATTCCGAGCTGAAATTAAACCTGCCAACTCCCAGATTGAAACGGGCTGCACCGCTGCCTACATCACGCGGAAGCTTATAAACAGGGTCGTTATCGGCTTGGTATTTACTTACAAAACTGCCACCCACCGTAAGCCTTACTTTCGAATCGGCCATCGACTTTATCAGGTCGTTAAAGCAAAGTTCGGCATCAACACCTTTAACAATACCACGACTGTTTTTAGTATATTTATTCCAAAAAAAGCGTTGGGTTCCGTAAACACCTTTTAAAATAACGCCTTTTACGGGCTGGTAGGTAATACGGGCTCCGTTTAACGAATTGTCGTAACCTAACGTCCACTCCTGATAGGTGCGAAGCAACAATCCGTTGCCAAACTGCTCGTAAAAGTTGCCAACGGTAAAACTAAATTTTTGGGTACTGTACGATGCCCACATATAAGGCATCCCACTGCCCTCCAGCCTGTTATCAAATCCTGCAATGGGGGGCAGATAGGCTTCGTAACGTACGCCTGCCGAAAAATTTCCCAGCGTGTATATTACCTCGGCAAAGCCGTTAAATGCAAAATTACGGCCTGCTATCAGCGAATCGGTAATGCCCATGGGGATGTCAGCATGGTAATACATGCCGTCAGCTTCAAAGCTGCCGTGAACCTCCGACTTTTTCAGCAAATCATCGACTTGAGCCTGTAAAAATCCGGTAAATGACAGTAACAGGAAAAGTGATAGAATTTTTTTCATGTTAAAGATGTATTGTTGTTAATCTTTGGAAATATCTTCGCCTTTAGCCACCTTTTTTACAAGTTCAAAAAGCTCGTCTTCCAACCCTTCGTAATAAGAGGTGTGCTGGTAAACAATTTTGCCGGAACCGTCCAGCAAAAAAGTGTGAGGAACCATATTTACACTCATGGCACGTTTAAACTCCTGATTGGGGTCAAGCAAAACATCAAACTCCCAGTCCTTACCCATAACAAAAGGCTTTACTTTGGCTGTCGATCGGGCATCATCAATTGAAACAGCAATAATTTTTACACCTGTTTCGTCCTGCCAGTCTTCGTAAACTTCGTTGTAAGCGTCAAGCTCTTTTTTGCAGGGTTTACACCATAGCGCCCAAAAAGCAATGATAATGGGTTTGCCGTTGTTTGAAATTTCGGAGGTATTAAAAGTTTTGCCGTCCAGTGTTTTTACGTTAACCGAGGGCAGTTTGTTGTTGTTTTGCGATTGTGCCATAGCACCCGTTCCCAGTAAAATAACAAACACCAGGATGATGATTTTTTTCATAATAAGTTGTTTTTGATAAGGATGTTTTAATTAACAAATGTAAAATATTATTTTAAAAACAAGCTGCTTCCAAAATATGCCTCTTCTGACAACTGGCTCATGGCTAAAGTTGCACTTTGAAAAAGTACCTTAGCGGGGGAACAGAAAGTGTAACAATAATGTTTATAATGCTATAACTACTTGCGGCATGCATTATAATCTTTGTCGGCGTTTCGTTATTGTTTCTTTAATCTGTTCTTTTGTTCGATATAAACATTGTCATTAAGTTTCTTCAACGCTTTCATGAAATCTTTCTCATTCAAAATAGTTAATTGATATTCAGCAATTTCTTTTAGTTTTAGAAATCGTTCTTTTTTATCAACTTTCTCTTTTATCATTTGTGCGTTAAGAGTCTCTAAATTTGATAATATTGCCAATTCGTTGATGCTTGCAATATCTCGAATATTCATAGATTTCTCGACTAAATCAGGATTTGCTTCTCTCCAATCCTTTGCCGTACAATTAAATAAAACAACATTTAGCAAATCTGCTTCTTCTGCATAGAGCAACCATTCCTTATCTTTTTCATAGTTTTTTTTCGGTATAATAAAATTTTTAATTGCATCTGTATGAATATGATAGTTTGTTTTACTCAATATCCGCTTTACATTCCACTCAAGATTATATTGGTTAGTCTCTATTTCTTTTAATCTCTGATATTCTGTAATCAAATACAGCTTAAAAGCCGGACTTATCCAAGATGCAAATTCAAATGCAATATCTTTATGAGCGTATGTTCCACCATGCCTTCCTGCTTTTGAAATTATGCCAATTGAATTAGTTGCTTCAATCCATTTCTTGGGCGTAAG
>CAYVWX010000133.1:0-8444 GCA_964455635.1 uncultured Lentimicrobiaceae bacterium
CGCCGATGCTGGAGACATTGTTCCCGATACGCACCTGACTACTGGCTGTAATGGCCACCCCGTCGCCAAGGGCGGTGGAATTGGAATAGTTTCCTGTTTGATAGGCATAATGGCCCAAAGCGGTGTTCCAATGTCCGTCGGTTACGGCTTCCATGGCTTTGTAACCGATGGCTGTATTGTCGTAACCGGAGGTGTTGCCGTTACCTGCATTATAACCCACAAACACATTGTTGTTGCTGCTTAAATCATCGTTAAATCCCGCCCCGTTTCCTAAAAATACGGAATAGCCGGTGGAGGATTGCCAGATATGGCCTGCCACTTCCAGTTTGGCCCCGGGTGATGCCGTTCCAATGCCCAGCCGGTCGCTTACATAGGCCCTCCCGATAAAATATCCGGCATAGCTGCCCGATTTGGTTGCTACCCCGTAAACGGCATAATGGGTACCCCCTGCCGTAGGTTCTATTTCATTATAGGTGCCGTATTTATTGCCCGAACCACTACCCGATAATTTGGAATATGTGCCGAAATGGATTGCATTTCCGGTGTTTGAGATTAAATTTTTTACTCCATATTGTATTCCCGTTCCCGTTCCGGATAAGTAATTATATAAACCAAAATGATCTCCCGAACCACCGCCGGATAGCTCAGAATAATTAGCATAATGTTTCGCATCTCCGGAATTTATAATTTTATTTTTCACTCCATATTGTTCTCCTGTTCCATCTCCGTTTAAGTAATTATATGAGCCAAAATGAGTTCCCGAGCCACTGCCAGACAATTCAGAAAAAATACCATAATGCGAATAATCTCCTGAATTAGATATCTCATTTTTCACACCATATTGTTTTCCTGTTCCATTTCCGTATAAGTAATTATATGAACCATAATGATATCCCACACCACCGCCGGACAGTTCAGAATAATTACCTATATGAGGACTATTCCCGGAATTTGAAATTAGATTTTTTGTTCCAATTTGATAACCCTCACCGGCTCCGGATAAATTATTGAATGAACCATAATGAGACCCCGAACCAATACCGGATATACTACAGTATCTACCATAAACAGCTCCACCGCTGGACATTGAAATTGTGTCATAAACTCCATATTGATCTCCGGTACCATCTCCGGCTAAAGAATTGTATACACCGTAATGTTTTCCCGAACCTGAATTTGAAATAGAATTAATTATTCCGTACTGACTTCCCTCTGCTGTTCCCAGAAAAAGATTTTTAATACCAATATGGCCAGAGTTACCTGAATTTACGATGTAATTATAAACACCATATTGCATTCCTGTACCGGTTCCAGATATTTCATTGTATGTACAGTAATGATTTCCACTTCCACTACCGTTTAAAAAGGAATAATTACCATATTGATCTCCATTTCCGGAATTTTGGATAATATTTTTTACTCCATATTGATCTCCATCTCCGGAATTTAGGATATTATTTTTTACTCCATATTGATCCCCCGTACCTGTTCCGGATAATTCATTGAATGTACTGATATGTTCTCCACCTCCGCTACTATTTAATTTGGAATAATTTCCATAATGAGTTCCCGTACCCGTTCCGCTTAATAGATTATATGTACCGTAATGTATTCCGGAACCACCACCAGAAAGTTCGGAATAATTACCATATTGTTCCGCATTTCCGGAATTTGTGATATAATTTTTTATCCCATATTGTTTTCCTGTACCAGTTCCTGATAATTCATTGAATGTACCGAAATGATATCCGCTTCCACTGCCTTCTAAACTGGAATAATTACCAAAATGTTCTGCATTGCCGGAATTTGTGATATAATTTTTTAACCCATATTGTTTTCCTGTACCGGCTCCTGATAATTCATTAAATGTACCGAAATGATATCCGGTTCCACTGCCGTTCAATAAGGAATAATTAGCATAATGTGTTCCATCTCCGGTACTTGAAAGTTCGGAATAATTGCCATAATGAGTAGCATACCCTGAATTTGTAATTTTATTTTTAACCCCGTATTGCGCTCCGGATCCGGCTCCGGACAGTTCATTGAATACGCCGCTGTGTTCCCCACTTCCCGTGTTGCCAATGGTTGTTTTTACCCCGTATTTAGCTCCGTCACCGGTTCCGATAAAGTTATTATTGATTGCATAAGTGTCGCCCCCACCGGCACCGAGAAAATTATTGTTAATACCGTAATGCGCCCCGCTGCCCGTATTGCTTATCCAGGTTTTTAAACCGGTTTGATTTCCCGTTCCGGTCCCGGTCAACGTCACATAATATCCGTAATGTTCCCCCGTGCCGTCGCCGCTTAAATAATTGTTTGTTCCGTAATGTATTCCGTTTCCGGAGTTACTGATTTTGTTTTGTGTACCGGTTTGCTGTACGTCTGACGTGCCTGCCATGGTATTGAAAACACCGTAATGATTTGAAGTGCTGCTGCTGCTGTTAAAGGTTGAAATTGCCGTGTCGGCAGAGGTATTATGGATTGTTAGTCTTGCTTTGGGTGACTCTGTTCCAATGCCTACATTTGCCTGTAGGTTGTAAATGGAATCGCCCGAAACCGTCCATCCCCCACCGTTTAAGGTAGCGCCATCTGTCCAGGAAGCGTTGCCGTTTGCATTCGAAGCCAGCACTTTGCCTGCACCCGGATTACCACCGGTTATTTTTACTGTTCCGTTAATATCTACTTGATGTGCTGAAAAATCGCCACCAATCAATGGGTTTATGGTATCGGAATTGGAGATATACAATTTATTGTCACCGGTCTCATTATACCCGGCCTGATAGCCAAGAAAAAGATTCCCTGTACCCGTTGAGTTTTTGCCGGCATCCACTCCAACTGCCGTATTGTAGTTGCCTGATATATTATTTGCCAGTGACCTTGTACCATAAGCAGTGTTGGTGCCGCCAATGGTATTGGAAAAAAGTGCATGATACCCGTAAGCGGTGTTATACCCGCCGTTTGTGTTTTGCATCAGGGCATTAAAGCCTGTGGCCGTATTGTAATTTCCGTTAATATTATCCATAAGGGCAGTATATCCTAATGCGGTGTTACCGCTACCGAAGGTGTTGCTTCTTAAGGCAGAATTACCGGAAGCCGTATTGTAGTTACCTGTAGTGTTTGTGTATAGCGAATAACTGCCGATAGCACTATTCGAAAGCCCCGAAGTGTTCATTCTGCCTGTTTGATAACCCACAAAGACATTTTCATTGTCGGTCAAGTCATCATTTTTACCGGCTCCATGGCCGAGGAATACCGACTTACCGGTACCGTTTTGTTCAATGCGACCCTGTACATCCAAAGCGGCTTGCGGTGTTTGGGTTCCAACGCCCACTGAGTCAAAGGTATAAACGCTGTTTCCGGTTTTGTACCACCCCGAAACGCCGGTGCCGATTTTTATCCAGGAATTGTTTTTGTAATAATAAAACGTACTGTCGGTGGTAACAAATACCATCAACCCTTGTGCAGGGTTGTTAATGGCATCGCGCTGGGTTGCAGTCATCCGTGGGATGAGCAGTCCCTTGCTTGTTGATTGTATATCCAGCATAGCCGAATTATCAGGGCTGCTGCCGTCAGAATTTACTGCTACCTGTGCAAAGCCGGTAAGCACGGTGGCCAAGATAATGAATGTAAGTAATGCTTTTTTCATGATTGTTGGTTTTAAGTTGATTATATTTTTATGGTTTTTGAACCGTTTTCGCTGTCGTAGTTTACTTTAATGGTAACCAATCCTGTTTTACCATCAAGGTGGCATTTTACAAAATTGGTGTTATGAAATTCCGTTTTAAGGATGGTTTGATGTTGTTTATTCAGAATGGTAACCAATCCCGATTTGACAATGTTATCAAATTGAATGTAGATAGTTTTTTGTATGTTGGATATAAGAAACAATATTGAGTGATTTTGTATTGCAAATGAAACACACAAATATTGTTTTTCCAACAAAATGAGGTCATCAAAAGGTCATCATTACAATAAAAACAATAAAATGCAATGAGTAGCCGGTTTACAAAAAACGCAACAATTAATGGGTGTATATTGATGTATATCAGAATACTACAAGGTACTTTAGCATTATAATATACTTGATTTAAAAAAATACGAATGAATTTTTTTTAGTACATTTACATTTTTTAATAGTCATCAGATGCAGGCAAAAAAAATTTCCGGTGTGGTTAAGTGGTTGATAACAATTCTGTTTTTTATTGAGTCGTTGACGTGTATCTCAGGAAATCTGAACGGAACGCAACAAAATGCTCAGGTTAAAGATGATGTAAAAACATTACTTATTCAAGCCAACAACCTGCAACGAAAAGACCCTGCCGAAGCGTTACAAAAATCAAATCAGGCTCTGAAGCTTATTAATCAGCAACATACTAAAACCTTTTTAGCTGAGGCTTACTTTCAGAAAGCCTATGCTTTTTTTATGCTTGGAAAAATAGATTCATCGTTGGTTTTGTTACAAGATGTTTTAGCCCTGTCGGATATAAAAAACCGTTTGAAAGCCAAAACATTCAATTTGCTTTGCATCGATTACAGAAAATCGGGTGAGCACGATAAAGCGATTGCTGCAGCACAACGGGCTCAAAAGTTATTCATTGCTGTTGGCGACTCCGCCGGAATGACGGAGGGTTTAATAAACGAAGGAAAAGTTTACCACCATATGGGTAATAATAAAAAAGCCATGTTATTATTTTTAAATGCATTACGGTATATGGAAAAAACCGGTGACACGCTTGAAACCGGATCGTTATATAGTTTAATTGGCAATGTTTATATGGATTTGGGGCAGGCTGCCAAAGGAAAATCGTACTACAGGAAAGCCATTGCCATTTTACACAACTATCAAAACAATACCATAGTTGCCGATTTGTTTAACAATTTCGGTATTACATTTTATGATGAAAAAGCGTATGATTCAGCTCTTTACTATTACAACAAGGCACTCACAATATATCAAAATATCGGGCAAACCGATGCTGTTGCAGCTTCTTTGCAAAATATAGGTATTACTTACATATTTTTAAAAGAAAAGGAAAAAGGACTGAATTATTTGCGCCGTTCAAATCAAATTTTTGAAAAGCATGATCTGCCGGGCGATCAGGCCAGCGTTTTGATTGACCTTGGTACTGCATTTTCAGAGATCAGTGAGGCAGATTCAGCAGCATTATATTTGCAAAAAGCCTATATCATTGCTAAAAACATACAAAACAGTTATTACATAAAAACCTCCTTATATCAGCTTTACAAACTTTTTGAAAAAGAAGGCAAATACAAAAAAGCCTTAAGCTATTATCACGATTACACTGTTTTTAAAGACAGCCTGGAAAATCAGGCTATGAAAGAAAACTTGCAGGAGTTGGAAGTAAAATATGAGTCAGCACAAAGGGAAAGCGAAATAATACAACTAAAAGACCGTGAGTTGTTAAGTAAAGTACAAAAGCGTCTTTTGATTGTGGGTATTTTAGGCATTGCAGCAGCATTTTTACTTACGGTTATTATTTTAATCATCCGTAGAAGAAAAGATGCTGTTATTCACCAACAAAAGTTACTGGTTCATAAAAAGGAAAAAGAGTTGGCTAAAACAGAACTTGAAAAACGAATAGCACACGAAAGACAGTTGGAAAACGAGTTGGAATTTAAAACCAAACAACTGGCAACACATGCCTTGAACATGATGCAAAAAAATAAACTACTTCAATCAATCAGTGCAGATATTGAAGCAAAAATAAATGCACCTGACTGTGCTGATAAAACCTCCATGAAACAAATCCTCAACACCCTTAAGCAGGGTTTAAACACAGAAAAAGACTGGGATCTTTTTAAAGTTTACTTTGAGCAGATTAACGAAAGTTTTTTTGACAAATTGAAAGAAATCAACCCCAACCTCACCGGCAACGATTACCGCTTATGCGCACTAACGAAACTTAACCTCAGCATCAAAGAGATGGCATCGGTTTTAAACATTTCGCCCGATAGCCTGAAAAATGCGCGTTACCGGTTAAAGAAAAAACTAAACCTCGACGCCAGCCAGAGCCTGAATGCTTATTTGAGCAACTTATAAAACTTGCGCCCAAAACAACTGGAATTTTATCAGGCAGTTATCCGTTAACAGGATAATTATAGTAATTTTTAAGCGTAAATGTTAGCATTTTCGTTAAATCTGATTTAGTTTTGGTACGGCAATTAATTTAAAAAAATATTCTTATGAAAAAGATTTCACACGATGCGCAGAAATTTTTTGATTTGCGCGATTTTGTATTAAACGTAAAGAGTTACGAAGAGGCTGTTGAAGGCTTTAAATGGCCAAGAATAACAAAATTTAATTGGGCCATCGATTATTTTGATGTTATGGCCGAAAACAATAAAAAAACAGCCCTTATTTATGCCGATACACAAGGCCATGAAGAAAAAGTAAGTTTTGACGAGATGCGAAAGCGTTCGAACCGTGTGGCTAACTTTTTGAGTGACTTAGGTTTACAAAAAGGCGATCGTGTGATGCTGATGATGGATACATCGGTAGAAATTTACGAACTGTTTTTGGGTATTATGAAAGCCGGAGGTGCCATTATACCCGCTTCCACCCTGTTGTCGCCTTCCGATGTTTCTGACAGGATAATAAGCGGAGATGTTAAATTTGTTGTGGCACACAAAAAATATATCGATCGTGTTGACGAAGCCGGTGATGCACTTTTCAGGTTAAAGGGTTTAATTTGTGTAAAAGATCCTTCAGAGTCATGCCTGTGCGAAACAAAAGAAAATATACCCTGTTGGGTTGACTATCACGACAACATTAAATATGATGAATCTTTTGAATCCAATTTTATCACTTTTTCATCTGATATTTTATTTCTGTTTTTTACTTCGGGAACCACCTCAAAACCTAAGCTGGTAATGCATCCGCATCATTATCCGGTAGGGCATCTTACCACCATGTACTGGTTAGATCTGAAACCCGATGATGTTCATTATAATATTAGTTCGCCGGGATGGGCAAAATTTATCTGGAGTAGTTTTATCGCTCCCTGGAATGCCGGTTGCACTGCCTTTACCCTAAAATACGACCAATTTGATGCCGATAAAGTGCTGGAAGCCATGGATAAATATCAAGTTACCAGTTTGTGTGCCCCGTTGAGTGTATGGAAATTGTTTGGAAGTAAGGATTTTACAAAATACAATTTTGCACTTAAAAAAATGGTTAGTGCCGGCGAGCCTGTAAATCCCGAAATAAGCAAAATGGCAAAAGAGCTTACCGGGGTTGAACTCAGAGAAGGGTATGGACAAACGGAAACCACTGCCATGGTAGCAACCTTTCCGGGAATGAAAACAAAACCGGGCTCCATCGGTAAGGTAGCCCCCGGATATGAGGTTAAGATTTTAGATGCCAAATTAGATGAGGTCACCAACGGAAAAGACGGGCAAATATGCTCCGCCATCTATCCTGTTAAACCTTTGGGACTGCTTACCGCTTACGAAGATGCTGCCCGCAATAAAAATATTTTTAAAGGTGGATGGTATCTTACCGGCGACACTGCCTATCAGGACGAAGACGGTTACATTCATTTTGTAGGCAGGGTTGACGATGTTTTTAAAAGTCTCGATTATCGTATCAGTCCCTTTGAAGTGGAAAGCGAAATAATAGAAAACCCTGCTGTTTTAGAAGTGGGGGTTATACCTACCATCGACGATAGAAACCGAATTGTTCCAAAAGCTTTTATTGTTTTAAACGACGATTATACCGCCAACCGTAAAATGGCTTTGGAAATATTCAGGTTTATACGCGATAACATGGCACCATATAAACGTCCGCGTTCTATTGAGTTTTTGAATGAGTTTCCAAAAACCATTAGCGCAAAAGTGATGCGTAAAGATTTACGGGCGTATGATGAAGCTCTTAAAAAAGAAAATAAAACCGGTGAGTTTGAATTTTTTGAAAAGGAGTTTGCCCGCGAGCTTAACTTGCGTCGCAGAAGATAGCCTGAAAATGAGTATTCTAAATTAAAAATCCACCTTTTTCAAAAAGGTGGATTTTTAATTTAAAGCAACGTTTAATGGTTGTGTTCCTGATGATTTTCGGCCATGGCAACTTTTTTTAATTTCATGCCGCAAACCGGACAGTTGCCTGGCTTGTCGTAAGTTTTGTCGCCTTCGCAGTGCATGGGGCATTCATAAACAGCTGCCTCTTTTTTGGTTGCTGTTTTTGCTTCTGTTTTTACTTCTGTTTTTGTTTTGTTTTCAGTGCTGTTACAGGCTGTAAAAACTGCACCTGCAATAAAAACCAACAACGATACACTTAAAATTGTGATAATCTTTTTCATAATAATAATTGAATTTTTGTTTTGTTTAACAATGATTTACGTTTGATTTTATTTTGTTATTCTACCCACTGCGCAACTCACATACGACCTTGCTTTTAATCCCATCGAATTCTGACCCGTTTCGGGATA
>CAYVWX010000134.1:0-8415 GCA_964455635.1 uncultured Lentimicrobiaceae bacterium
TTTATTTTTCAGTCGCACCGCCACTCATTAACGCTGATGCATAGTGGCAGTACGACTTATTCCAGACCCCCTAAACCAAATCCGCTAAATCCGTGTAATCCGCGGATAATTTATGCTTTTATTCTGCGGATAAACGGCAGTAAAAAAACTTTAAAAAAAATACACAATTTATCATGCTCGTATTTTTATTCATCGTACATTTGCGATGTTAAATATAAAAAAAATGAAACGAACTAAATCACAAATTGAGTACCTAAAGGAGACAGAGGAACTGGCACGTTTTGCCAAAGCGCTGGGACACCCTACCAGAATTAAAATTATTAAATATTTGAGCGAACAGTCGTTTTGCCATACCGGCGGACTGATGGATTATCTGCCACTGGCACAGTCAACCATTTCGCAACACCTCAAAGAGCTGAAAAATGCAGGACTTATTCAGGGAGAAATAAATCCTCCCAAAGTTAAATATTGTATTAACCACGAAAACTGGCAAAAAGCCAAACTCCTTTTTTGTGATTTCTTCGACATTGACTTAGACAACAATGCCTGCAACATTTAAAAAAAATTTACAAAAAAACATCGTTGATTGGCGATGTTAAATCAACAACAAATTATTCAGGAATAACCAGCAAACTTTATGAATAAAAAAATTCTGATATTATGTACCGGCAACAGTTGCCGCAGCCAGATGGCCGAAGGTTTTTTAAAAAGTTTTGATCCCTCCTTAGAGGTGTTTTCGGCCGGAACCGAACCCGGCAAAAGCGTTCATCCGCTTGCCATCAGGGTAATGAAGGAGGAAGGGATTGATATCAGCCGGGGCCATCCTAAAAATGTGTCTGAATTTCTTAACCGGCCATTCGATTATGTCATCACCGTTTGCGGGGGAGCCAAAGAGCATTGCCCCGCTTTTTTAGGTACGGTAAAAAACCGACTTCACATCGGCTTTGACGATCCGGCGGAAGCTACCGGCAGCGACCTGTTTATCCTCTCTGAATTCAGAAGAATTCGTGATGAGATAAAACGTGACTTCACCACCTTTTACAGGGAACAGTTAAAACAGTATGAAGAGATGCTTTGTTAAAGCACACATATTAAATAAAAACTTAAAAAATTAGCAAAATGATTAATGCAAACGAATGGCTCGAATTTGGCCAAAAATTTCACGGGCACAAATGTCCGGCCATGCCCAACGGGTTAAGAGTAGGTGCTGCCGCTTTAAATAAACTTGGTGTAAATCGTACCGGCGACAGCAACCTGCATGCAATACTCGAATTGGGTGATAACCACTGCGCCACCTGTTTTGCCGACGGCGTTCAGGTAATTACCGGCTGTACTTTTGGCAAAGGCAACATCACCAAATCGCATAAGGGTAAATGGGGACTTACTTTAATTGACAAGGCTACCAATCGGGCAGTACGTGTTTCTCCCAAAGCCGAAGCCATGCTTCAAAACAAAAAAACGGAATTCTTTACAAAATACCGCATGCAGGGGGTGGCCCCCACCAAAGTACCTGACGAAGTGGTGGAGCCCCTGGTTGAAAAAGTAATGGCAGCACCGGAAGAGATGATTATGACTGTTTCGGAAGTGTTTACCTATGAATGGCCTAAAGAAAAACACTCATTTAACGGCTTTGTTTGCGAAGAGTGCGGCGAAATGGTTGTAGAAGAGTATGGCAGAATAAAAGATGGTAAAAAAGTTTGCATCGATTGCGCTGCAAATTAATTTACCTGCTGCCTACATGAAAAAACGATTAAAACTTTTAGACAGATTTCTTACCCTGTGGATATTTTTAGCCATGTTTGTTGGGGTTGCCGTTGGATATTTTTATCCGGATGCTTCCGGAATCATTAATTCCGTTTCGACCGGCAGCACCAACATTCCGTTGGCTATCGGACTTATTTTAATGATGTATCCGCCGCTGGCGAAGGTCGATTACAGTTTAATACCTGCTATTTTTAACGATGTTAAAATTATGTCGTTGTCGCTGGTGTTGAATTGGATTATAGGGCCGGTTTTAATGTTTACGTTAGCCGTACTGTTTTTACACAACGAGCCTGGTTATATGTCGGGATTGATACTGATAGGGTTGGCACGTTGTATAGCCATGGTGCTGGTATGGAACGATTTGGGTGGTGGTAGCCGGGAGTATGGAGCCACTCTTGTTGCCCTGAATAGTATTTTTCAGGTAATATTTTACAGCTTTTATGCCTGGCTGTTTATTACCGTATTACCGGAATATTTCGGAGTAAAAAGTTTTAATGTTGATATTTCTATTTGGGAAGTGGCCCATTCGGTATTAATTTATTTGGGCATCCCTTTTGTAATGGGATTTTTAAGCCGGATTATATTAGTAAAGTTGAAAGGAACAAGTTGGTATAACCGGAAATTTATACCCGCAATTTCTCCGCTTACCTTAATTGCTCTATTGGCCACCATCGTGGTAATGTTTAGTTTAAAAGGAGGATTAATTGTGGAAATTCCTTTTGATGTGTTAAAGATTGCCGTACCGCTAATCATCTATTTTGCGGTTATGTTTTTTGCAAGCTTTTTTATTGGCAAGATCATGAAAATCGACTACCCGCGCAATGCATCCATAGCCTTTACCGCCACAGGAAATAATTTTGAACTGGCCATAGCAGTGGCCATTGCCATTTTCGGGTTAAATTCGCAGCAGGCTTTTGCAGGTGTAATAGGCCCCTTGATTGAGGTTCCTGTGTTAATAAGTCTGGTGAATGTATCGCTCTATTTTAAAAAGAAATTTTACACAAAATTGCCATGAATATCATTATCGGTATAATAATTTTAGCTGCCTCTTTTATTTTTGCCATGTTAGGACTGGGAGGGGGAATGGTTTATGTTCCGGTTATCAACTGGGCAGGTTACGATATGGTGTCGGTAGCCATTCCGTTGGGATTACTGCTTAACGGACTCAACACCCTGTTTGTATTAATTCCTTTTGCCAGGAAAAAGCTGGTGGATTGGAAAGGAGGTGCGGTTATGGCCGGAACGGCACTGGTAGCTGCTCCTTTGGGAGCCATGACCAGTGGCTCTGTTCCTGTAGCAACCCTTAAACTTCTGTTTGCAGCCATGGTAGTTGCTGCGGCCGTCAGAATGATGTGGTCATCAAAGAAGGCAGAGCCTGATAAAATGCTGTCGCTTAAAAAAAGAAGTATTCTCGGGTTTTTTACCGGTGCTTTTGCCGGATTTGTGGGCGGCATGTTGGGCCTTGGCGGCGGGTTTATCATTGCCCCAATATTAATGGCCATGGGCTATAAAACCAAACAGGCTGCCGCCACTACTGCCTTTGTAGTTACCTTTTCATCGTTTTCGGGCTATTTGGGCCATATGGCCGAAGGCCAGACAAACTGGATTTTAACCATTATTGTGGTAACTGCCGTGGTGATAGGTTCACAACTGGGAGGCATGTATATGACCCGAAAAGCTAAATCGAAACAGGTAAAAATTATTTATGCCGTGGTTTTGTTTGTTATTGCTTTTAAAATGAGTTTCGGCGCTTTTAAAGCCATGTCCGCAAGTGATGATAATCAATCGGGAATGATAAATAACAACCGGCCGGTTCACCCGTCAACAGCAGTTTTAAACAACACCTCACAAACACAGACAGCTATTTTTAATTGAAGATTGTGGATGTATGATTACGATAGATGGCTTTGAACAGGCGGTTAGGGTGAGTTGAGTTGGGAGTTGGGAGTTGGGAGTTTTGATATTTTGAATTTATTTGTTATTTGGCATTTGAAATTTTTAAAAAACTCAGAAAAATAACACAAAGCAAAAGACGGTAAATCAATATATTATATATTTTTAAACCCATGAAAACAAAAAACAGTATTTTGGTTCTTTCCCTGTTTCTTTTAAGTTTTTCGCAGGTTTCTGCACAGCAACAGTCTGATAAAAAAGTTGACTGGAACGGTTATATGCAACTGCGGGGTACCACCAATTTTGATGACTCTTGGGATGCTGCTGTACGACGGTTGAAATTTTGGATTCATTCATCACCCGCTTTTTCCAAACACTGGTCCTTTAAAGTACAGGCAGTTTATATTTCTCATCTTAAACAAAAAATATTAATACAGGATGTGTTCGGCCAATACCAAACCGGCAACGGAAACCATGCCCTGCGTTTTGGCCAGTTTACTCCCAAATACAGTCTGCAATGGACACAGCCCGATTACCGGATTCCCACGGTAGAGCGCGCTCGTGCTATAAACACACTGGTACCCGATGGAACGATGGGGGTGCGCGATTTGGGCATTCAATATACGGTTAAGATGCTGGAAAAAAAGCTGCAAATGAGCTTTGGCGTGTTTAAAGGAAGAGGCATCGTGGAGTATGATTTTAAGAAGAGCGGGTTTCTGCTTACACAAAACAGCTCTTACAAATTTAATATAAACAATGCCGCTTTAAAACTGGGATACTCCGTAATGTATCGTCAAACAGAGGATTTTCAAGTTTTAGGCGTTTTGCCCGATACCACCCTTTTTACCGGAGATGATTTCCGCTTTGCCCTCTATGGCATTGTTCAAACTCAGCACTTCGATTTTCAGGCCGAATATCTCAGGGGTTGGCTCAACGGCATGATAACCTTCGGTTATTACGGCCTGGCAACTTTAAAACTTAATCCTGAAAACAAAATCTTTCTTTCGTACGACTATTATCAGGATTTAATTGACAGCACAACTACAAATCCATGGTATTTTGCCGGATACAATTATTTGTTTAACGACTACAAGCTTATGCTGACCTTTGAAACGGGTTTTAGGCAAAACAGCGGCCGCTGGCAAAATTTAACAGTTCTTCAAATCCAGGTGTTTTTTAATTAACCTCATTTTAGCAGGCTTTTTTGTATTTTTACAAAATGAAATATCTGTACATAGCTCGTCATGCCAAATCGTCGTGGGAAGATTTTACTTTACCCGACCACGACAGGCCTGTTTTGGAAAAAGGCAAAAAGAAAACCGCAAAAGTTGCCGACACCCTCAAACGAAAAAAAATTTTACCCGATTTAATAATCAGCAGTACGGCAACACGAGCCCGTCAAACAGCGCTGATACTGGCTGAAAAACTGGGCTATCCTGTGGAAAATATTCGTTACGAAAGAAATGTTTATGTTGCCGGTAGTGATGATATATTTAATGAGCTTTACGGGCTGGATGATTCTCTTTCATCGGTAATGATTGTAGGCCACAACCCAACCCTTACCGATTTTGTTAATGAGCATACCAAAAAATTTATTGATAATCTGCCCACTTCGGCCGTAGCAGCCATTGCTTATAAAACTAAAAACTGGCAAGATATTGCAACCTCAAAATACAAACTCAAATTTATTATAACACCATCCGCACTTAACAGCTAAATATTAATTTATGAAATCAGTCCAAAAGCTTATAAATCGCGAACTTTCATGGCTTCAGTTTAATGAGCGCGTGTTACAGGAGGCCATGGATCCCTCGGTACCCATTATCGAGCGACTCCGGTTTTTGGGAATTTTTTCCAACAACCGTGACGAGTTTTTCAGAGTACGGGTTGCGTCCATCCGCAGGATGATGCAGGTTGTTCCGGGAAAAGAAGAAAAACTTGGTTTCAGCCCCCGTAAACTGCTAAAAGAAATTACACAAACTGTTGAGCAACAAGAGGTTTTATTTACCAATACTTTTAGAAATATTATTAACGACCTGCAAAAGGAGCACATTTTTTTTAGAAATGAGAATGAACTCACCCCCATGCAGAAAACCTTTGTACAGCAATATTTTCAGGAAAAAGTAAGGCCGTTGTTGTTTCCCATTATTTTAAACAACCTCAGCAATCCCGATGCGCTTCGCGACAACTCCATCTATTTGGCACTTTGGCTTAGAGACAGTAGTGATAAAGTAAACGAAGATTTTGCCCTGGTGAGGGTTCCGTCCGATATTATATCGCGGTTTTTGCTGCTTCCCTGCGAAAACAAAAAGGAACATCATATCATTTTGCTGGATGATGTAATTCGATTTGCCATGGCTGATATTTTTAAGCCTTTTGGATATGATACTTTTGATGCGTACACCATTAAGTTTACCCGCGATGCCGAACTTGATATCGACAACGACATTAAAAAAAGCTTTATCGAGCTAATGGAAGAGAGCTTGAAAAAACGCAAAAAAGGAGTGCCCGTAAGGTTTGTTTACGACAACGAAATACCGCCTCACCTGCTTAAAAAGTTGTTAAAAAAACTTCGCATCTCCGACGGGGATAACCTGAGAGGTGGTGGAAGATATCATAATTTTAAAGACTTTATGGATATGCCCAATCCCGGCTCAGCCGATTTGGTTTATCCCAAAAGGATACCCATACCACATCCTGATTTTTCGCGCGATGCAAGTATTTTTAAGGCCATAAAACGGAACGATATTTTATTGCACTATCCCTATCATTCATTTCAGTACATCGTCGATTTATTGCGCGAAGCCTCCATCGACCCGAAAGTGAAATCAATTAAAATGACCTTTTACCGTGCCGCCCACCATTCAAACGTTATCAATTCGCTTATCAATGCGGCACGTAACGGCAAAAGTGTTACCGTTTATCTTGAAATAAAAGCGCGCTTTGATGAAGCCAACAATATTTACTGGGCCGAAAAACTTCGCGAAGAGGGTGTAAATGTTATTAAAACATTACCCGGCTTTAAGGTTCATGCAAAGCTTATTTTAATAAGAAGGGTTGAACAGGGTAAGAATCAGTATTATACAAACATAAGCACCGGAAACTTTAACGAAAGTACAGCAAAATTTTATACCGACAGCAGCTTGTTAACCAATACCCGTGAAGTGGGTAAAGAGGTAAAAGAATTTTTTCACCTCATCGAATCGCCGTTTAATCCCCCAAAATTTAAACACCTGATTATTGCCCCTATTTATATGAGAAACCATTTTATGAGAAACCTCTCGGTGGAAATGAAAAATGCCAGAGAGGGTAAGGAGGCGTGGGCAATTATTAAACTCAACAATCTTGTGGATGAAAAGATGGTTCGAAAACTTTCGCAAGCTTCACAGGCAGGCGTTAAAATACAACTTATCGTACGGGGTATTTGTGTGCTGGTTCCCGGTATTAAAGGATTTAGTGAGAATATTTCGGTCATAAGCATTATTGATGCTTTTCTTGAACATCCCCGCATTTTTGTGTTTGCCAACGATGGTAATCCGCACTATTTTCTTTCGTCAGCCGATTGGATGATTCGTAACTTCGACCACCGTTTTGAGGTGGCAACACCGGTTTACGACAAAAAACTTCAAAAGGAGTTATGGGACATCTTGCAAATACAACTGAACGACAATGTAAAAGCTCGGATGGTAAATTCAATTCCGCCAAATCAGTATAAAAAAACGCGTAGTAAGAAAAAAATCAGGTCGCAAGTAGCCACCTATAATTATTTAAAACAAAAAAGTATTGAAAGCCAAACCAATAAAAAAAGCACTGTTTAACTGGAGTGGAGGCAAAGACTCGGCCTTTGCCCTTTGGAAAATATTACAACAAAAGGAGTATTTTATCAGCACATTGCTAACCGCTGTAAACAAAAAATACGACAGAATATCGATGCATGGCGTGCGAAGTCAATTGCTCCGGCAACAGGCGGCATCTTTAGGGTTGCCTCTGGAAATCCTTTCCATACCCGAACAACCGACCATGGAAGCATATGACAAGTTGATGGCTGATAAATTACAAAGTTTAAAACAACGAAACATCCGGTTTTCTGTTTTCGGCGACATATTTTTGGAAGACCTGAAACAATATCGCGAGCAGCGTTTGAAAGAGGTTGGCATGAAAGCAGTTTTCCCTGTTTGGAAAATGCCTACCCCTGAGGTGGTTTCTCAATTTATCGAAAACGGATTTAAAGCTGTTGTGGTAAGCGCCAACGCAAGGCTGTTGGACAAATCGTTTGCCGGAAGGCTTATCGATCGCAGCTTTTTAAACGATCTACCCAAAGGAGTGGACCCCTGTGGCGAAAACGGCGAATTTCACTCTTTTGTTTTCGATGGCCCCATTTTCAAAAATCCGGTACCCTTTAAAACCGGCGAAACCGTTTTAAAAGAGTATAAAACTGCCGGTAAATGGGACAGCGCATTTTGGTATTGCGATTTAATCCCTGTTGAAAAACAGGATTATAAATAGTTAAATAAAACACCCGTTATTAGCAAGCTAAACACATAGCAGCATGATTATTTACAAGTTGCGATATTTATGCTGCCCTTTCAGGGCGCATGATGGATTTAGGAGCAATTCAAAAGGCGGTGCCTTTTGTTGAAATAGGTTGCCCTTTCAGGGCGCAACAAAAAACTATGATAATGCAATGTGCAACAATATATTATAAAATTATAAACACATGAAACACCCGTGATTAGCAAGCTAAAAACACAGCATCAC
>CAYVWX010000135.1:0-8398 GCA_964455635.1 uncultured Lentimicrobiaceae bacterium
GTTTTTGTTTTGTCATGATTTTTGCTTGCCATGCGGCAAAAATCCCGCCAAAACCCCCGAAAGCTTTTCGGGGTTACCCCGGGTTAACACCCGAGGCTATAAATATTCCGCTCCTGACGGAGCTTTTGAATCATGTTGTCATGTGTCGAATTTACGACATGGATGTTTCATATTATCGTGCCAGTTTAATAAAAACTTCATCCATTGTTTGTGCTTTATATTGTGTAAGCAGTTCCTGCAGGCTGCCTAAGGCGGCAATGCGGCCTTCCACCATCATTGAAATACGGTCGCAATATTCGGCTTCATCCATATAGTGCGTGGTTACAAAAACGGTAATACCCTCGTTGGCAGCTTCATAAATAAGGTTCCAAAACTGACGGCGGGTTATGGGGTCAACGCCGCTGGTGGGTTCATCTAAAAACACTACTGTTGGATGGTGCAATACCGCTACCGAAAAAGCAATTTTTTGTTTCCAGCCCAGCGGGATATCCGATATCAGCGTGTTCCTGATTTCTTGTAAACCAAGTTTTTCAACCATTTCACCCGTTTTTTTCTCAATCTCTTTTTTGCGTAAACCGTAAATACCGCCATAAAATTTTATGTTTTCTTTGAGGGTGAGGTTTTCATACAACGAAAACTTCTGACTCATATAACCGATGTTTTTTTTGAGTTTGTTGCGGTGTTTGTTGATGTCGAATCCGGCAACGGTAGCCTTGCCCGATGTGGAAGAGAGAATGCCCGTAAGCATTTTTATGGCCGTGGTTTTGCCGGCTCCGTTGGCACCAAGAAAGCCAAATATCTCCCCCTTTTTAACTTCAAAAGAGATGTGGTTAACAGCAATAAATTTGCCAAAGGTTTTTGTAAGTTCGTTTACTGATATTACGTGGCTGTTTGTCATTAATTTAATTGGTTTTCCCGGTTTTTGTATTACCTGCGAATATCTGCGTCATCTGCGTGCTAATGTCTCTCGCTGATTCCGCTGATTCCGCTGATTTTTTTTCTTTCATCTGCGCGCTAATATCTCACGCTGATTCCGCTAATTTCGCTGATGTTTTTTATGTACTACCATTTTCAGGTAACACATATTTTATAAATGGTTTACCATTCTCACCATCGAATGTGTATCTAAAGTGTCAGAATTAAAATTTATCAATAATCCCAATTTTTTATCTGTTAGTTTGAGGTATGTTAACAACTGTTTGTAATAAACTTTTGCCATTTGTTCAACAGACTTAATTTCAATAATTACTTTTTCATTGACAAGGATATCCAACCGGAAACCCAAATCAAGTTTAACATCTTCATAAATTACAGGTATCGGTACTTGTGTTTTAACTTCCAAACCTGCTTTTTTTAATTCATATTCAAGCACTTTTTCATAAACCGATTCTAACAATCCGGGGCCTAATGCATTGTGTACTTTAAAGGCAGCGCCTCTAATTTTGTACGATATTTCATTTTCATTCATTTTAGTTTGTTTTTTATTATGATTAATTTTGGGTTTAATTGTCAATATCTGTGCGCTAATGTCTCACGCTGATTTCGCTGATTTGTTTTCTGTGTTTCATCTGCTAATATCTGCGTCATCTGCGCGCTAATATCTCACGCTGATTCCGCTGATGTTCTTATTATTTACATGGTTTTCATTTCATTAATTCCATAAATACATCTTCTATACCGGCCTGTATGGTTTCTATATTGACGGTATCAACATGATGTTGTTCTAAAAAATGTTGTACAGTACTGACTGATACTGTATTACCGGTGGCAAGATGCACCGAATTTCCAAATGAAAAAACCGATATCTTTTCATTAAAATTTTCCAACACGGTAAGGGTTTTGTAGTTGTCTTTTGTTACTATTTTCAAGAGTTGATGCGGATAGTTACGGGCAATGTTCCCGGGGGTGTTGATGGTAAGCAATGCTCCGTTTTGGACAAGAGCTACTTTGTCGCACAGCTCCGCATCTTCCATAAAAGGGGTAGAAACGAGGGTGGTTATTCCGGTTTGCTGAAGGGTTTTGAGCATATCCCAGAAATCTCTTCTGGCAACAGGGTCAACCCCGGTAGTGGGTTCGTCCAAAAGCAAAATGTCAGGTTTGTGAATCAGGGCACATGATAGTGCCAGTTTTTGTTTCATTCCTCCCGAAAGGTCGCGGGCTTTACGCTTTTTGAAAGGCTCAAGGGCTTCATAAATATCTTTTATTAAATAATAATTTTGTTGGATGGTGGTGTTAAACACCGTGGCAAAGAATTTCAGGTTTTCTTCAACCGTCAAGTCGAGATACAACGAAAATTGCTCGGGCATGTAACCAATCATTTTACGAATGGATTTGTAATTGTTTACCGTGTCAAAACCATTCATGAAAGCCTTGCCGCTTGCAGGCAACAGCAGGGATGCCAATATACGAAACAGGGTGGTTTTGCCGGAGCCGTCAGGGCCAATCAAGCCGTAAAGCTCGCCTTTTTGAACTTCAAAACTGATGCCTTTAAGTGCTTTTACCGTGCCGTAATTTTTGGTTATGTTTTCAACTTTTATCATGGGTTATTCAAAATAAATGTTGGCCGGCATCCCGATTTTTAATATCCCGTTTTGGTTATTAACTTTTATTTTAACGGCATAAACCAAATTTCGGCGCTCTTCTTTAGTTTGTATTTGTTTGGGAGTAAATTCGGCTTTGCTGCTTATCCAGGTTATGGTGCCTTTGAGTTGTTGTGTGCCTTTTAAGGCATCTGTCTCAACCTTTACCGTGTCGCCTGATTTTATTTTAGTAAGTTGTGTTTCGGAGATATAGGCTTTTAAAATCAGCGTGTTGGTGTTTTGAATGGTGTATAGCGGTTTGCCCGGAGCCACAAATTCCGACTCTTTTACAAAGTTTGTCAACACGGTTCCCTCCACAGGGTTAAGGATAATACACCGGGAAATAAGATTGTCAATTTGCAGAATTTGTGCTTTTAGATTTTGTTTTTCGGCCAAAACAGCATTGCGCTGCACTTTGATGTTTTGAATTTTTTGTTCGGTAATCGATACCTGCGAGTTGATGTCGTCAACCTGTTTTTGCGTGGCGGCGCCATCTCTAAACATTTGTTTAATACGTTTTTGGTTGATGAGCAGATTGTCAAGTTGTTGCTGAAGGACTGCCCGTTGCGATTCTACACTTTGTGCTTTGGTACTAATGGTTTGCATGCCGGCAACCAATACTTTCTTTTTTAAATGCAGTTGCATGGTGTCGATGGTTCCAACCTTTTCTCCTTTTTTTAAAGCGACACCTTCTTCAACACGGTAAGCAATCAGCCGGCCTGCATTTTCGGCAGCAACTACCACAGCATCATCTTCAAAGTTACCGTAAGCATCGGCCTTTTGTTGTTCTGTACATCCGGTCATCAGCCATATGCCGAGCATAAGGGTTAGGGGGGTAAATATTTTCATGGGTTTATAATTTTTGTTTGTTATTCATAAATTTATCATCACTTTTCCTGATAATTTTCTCCGCGAGCATGATTGTAGTTGAGTTGTGCAGCCATCAGTTTTAACCTGTCCAGTTCGGTATTGAGTTTTGCTCTTTTCCATTCGTTGAACTGTTTCAGGTAATCGGTTGAGGTTATGGTGCCGTTTTTCATGCTGCTTTGCGCTGCCTTGTAGATATTTTGTTTTAGTTCGACAATTTTTTTATCTATCATCAGCTGTTTTTTGTACCGGTCGATTTCCAACAAATATTGATGTTCTTCCATGGAGATTTGTTTTTGCAAAACAGCTTTGTTGTCGCGAATAATTTGCTGTTGCAACAATACATTTTGCTTTTGTCTGCCATAAAGATTCCAGTCGAAAATGTTCCAGGTAAATTTTGCTCCTACTAATAAATAGCCGTGCATATCGGTATTCATAAAGTCAAAGCCGGGTCTGCCGTAGCCTGCTCTGCCGAAGGCTGAAAATTTGGGTAATCGATTGGTTTTGAAATTCGATACGGAAGCTCCTGCATAGTTTATTTGTGCATCCATCAACCTTAACCCGGGCCTGACCGATTGTGAAACCAATACGGGTTCAGGCTCCATAAACCGGTACGAAGTATCCAATTTCAAACCGGTGATGAGGTTTAAGGAGGTTATAACGTTTGTTTGCAATGAGTGGAGGCGGATAAGCTCTTTTTGTAGTTTGAGTTGTTCGGCAAGCACATTGTCCAAATCACTTTTTAAAACCATTCCGTTGTTTACAGCCGACTGTAAGGTTTTGATGTTTTTCTTAATCTCGTTGGCCGACAGGTTTATGACAGCTTCGTTTTTTTTAAGGTAAAGATAGTTGATGTATAAGCGGTTTATTTTATCCATCAGCCGGTAAGTTTCAATATTTAGTTTTTGTACTTCGATGTCGTTGGCGGCGTACCGGAGGTTTTTGTTTGATTTTATTGCTCCTCCGTCCCAAATTATCTGTCCGATGCCAAACTCAACATTGTAGTTGTCTTTGGGTATTTCGGGAAAAAAATCCGGCATGGTTGGCACTTCGGGGAAGGTAACAACCTCCGACTGCCAGGTAGCCTGTCCGTTAAGGTTAAGCTTTGGGAGGTAACTTTTGTTTAGGGTTTGATCGATTAGGTTGCGTTGTCCGGAAAGGGCAACGGTTTTTTTAAAGGCAGGCCAGTTTTCACGGGCCGCCGCCCTGCATGAGTCGAGGGTAATTTGCTGACTTGTTGCAACCACAGGTATTAATATTAACACCAGAAACAAAAAGACGGGTGGTTTATGTATGTGTTTGGTCATTTGTGAATTTTTTTAAATCCGATACGTTATTTTTTGATGGCTTTAATTACAAACCTTGCCACTTCGGTTTTTCTCTTTTTAATGAACTCGTCGTAAGCTTGTTTATCGTTGTTTAATACAATGCCGGTAATAATGGGGCGGGCAATAAACGGAAAGATAATCATTGAGATAACATTGACAATGAGTTGCTCAGGCTCTATATCGTCTATCATTTTATCTGCTATGGCCTGCGCTATTTTTTCTTTTATCAAATTGCGGTCAAAGCCTGAAAACTTAAAAAAATTTGCAATTCTTTCGGGGTTGTTATTGATTTCGTGCGTTACAAACCCGGGAATGCGGGGGTGCTGCAATAAAAAATCAATATATGCTGCAGTAAATTTTTCGATGGATTTAAAAAAGTCGGGTTCGCCAATAAATGTGCTGATGGCTTTTGGCAAAAACATGTCAAAAGCCTGCCTTATAATTATCTGAAACAGTGCATCTTTGCTTTTGTAATGATAATGCAACAAAGCCTTGTTAATGCCCGCTCTGTCGGCAATGGCCTGCATTCGGGCTCCGTTGTATCCCTTTTCTTCAAACTCGATAAATGCCGCTCTGAGAATCTTTTTGCCGGTATCATTTTTATATTTCATGAGGCAAAGTTAACCAAATAGTTAAAATTAACCAAATGGTTAAGAAATTTTTTTTATTCTCATTGTATGAGATATGTTTTGAGCTCGCTCCTGAAAAGCCCAAAAGCAAATATGTAGTCGTCCGATGAATTCTTATTTAACTGATTGTCAGTTGTGATATTTGTAAATATTTTGCAAATATATTCATCGGATGACTTTTCGGAGCGGACTCAATCAAGTATCAGTGAGTCAATTTTGTTTAGAAGCGAAGCAAAATATAACGGCAACGATATTAGCCGGTAATTGATTTGAAGTTTTTCTCCTTTTATCATTACCGTTGCTTTTAAATTTTCGCCTATTGACGGTAAATCGGTATTAAAACGTATTCCGGTAGTTTCTTTTTTTTCCGCAAGATAAACCTGTAGCGATTTTAAGGTTCCTGTTTTCCCCGCTTTTACTTCAACAGGATAAATATTGTTGTTTATTTGATAAAGAAAATCAATTTCGGCATTGGTATTTTTTGCTTCTCTTATCCAATAATATAGCTTGGCATCTTCAAAAAAATCAAAAGAAGTTAACAGTTCCTGTCCGGTAAATTGCTCGGCCAGTGAACCTTCAAAATCGGTAATAAGATTTGTAAGGTCAGTTAACTTAATTCGTAACAAGGAGCACACAAGGCCGATATCTAAAAATAGCGGTTTAAATATACCGTCGTCAACATACTGGTTAATAGGAATCTTTGACGATTTTGTTTTTCTTATTAAATGAATCACCCTGCTCATTTCAAGTTTTAATAAAGCATTTTTTATATAGGAAGAGTGCACACTGTTGTTAATAGCCGAGTATTTTATTTTTTTACCGATGTTTATTGCAGCATACTGTAAACTCTGATTTAAAAATTGTTGTTCATTACGTGACCCGTATTTTGCAAAATCATATTGAAAGGAGGTTAATATACTGTTGTGTACTTTTGAAACTTCCGGCAGATTATTGGTTTCAGCATAAATTTTTACCGCTTCCGGCATTCCACCAATAAAAAAATAAAGTCTTAAAAACTGTAATAATTTCTGATGTAAAGCTTTGCTAAACGGCGTATTAAAATCAAAGTTAATCACATATTTTATAAGACCATTTTGATTTAAAGCTCTCAAAAACTCTCTAAAATTTAAAGGATACATGTAAGCAAATTCAACTCTTCCCACCGGCATTGAATAGGGAAATTCGTTTAAGGTATGATCGAGTAACGACCCGGCAGCAACAATATGAAGCTCTGGCATCTGTTCATGAAAATAGCGCAATGAAGCTATTGCTTCAGGTAAAAGTTGTATTTCATCAATAAATAAAAGTGTTTTGCCCTCAAGTACAGGTATGTTGTACAATGCCGAAAGCTCGCTAGCAATCATCACAGGATTTTTACTTTCAAATATTTTTGCTAAGTTATTGTCTTGCTCCGCATTAAGCAATAAAAAATGTTCAAAATGTTTTCGGCCGAATTTTTCAATGGTAAAAGTTTTGCCAACCTGTCTTGCACCCCTGATAATAAGCGGTTTACGGTTTATGCTTTCTTTCCACAATAAAAGATATGATTCTATTTCCCGTTTCATTTTTTATTACAAAATTAACAATAAATTTGAAAACACTATTGGAAAATAGATATTTTTTACCAAAACACTATTGGAATTTGGTTTGTTTTCATCCAAAACACTATTGGATTTTGGAAAATATGTTTTATTACATATTCCTGCGGTACTGTCCGCCGACGTTAAAGAGCTTTCCGGTAATTTGGCCGATGGAGGCATATTTGGCTACATTCATCAATTCGGCAAACACATTACCATTCCTGATGGCCGTTTCCTGAAGCCTTTGCAAGTTTTCTTCGGTCTCCTTTTGCCATGTTTTATGCAGGTTACGCAGCATCTCAATCTGAAAAACCTTTTCTTCTTCGGTGGCTCTGATAACTTCTCCGGGAGTGGTTGTTTTTGAGCCTCCATCGGGCAAAAAGGTGTTAACACCAATAATGGGTAATTTTCCGGTGTGTTTCAGGTTTTCGTAATAAAGCGACTCTTCCTGAATTTTGCTGCGCTGGTACATGGTTTCCATGGCACCCAGCACACCACCACGTTCGGTAATCCTGTCAAATTCCTTCAATACTGCTTCTTCAACCAAATCGGTCAGCTCTTCAATAATAAACGAGCCCTGCAACGGATTTTGATTTTTTGCCAGTCCCAATTCGTGGTTAATAATTAACTGAATGGCAATGGCTCTTCTGACGGATTCTTCGGTAGGCGTGGTAATGGCTTCGTCGTAAGCGTTGGTATGTAACGAGTTACAATTGTCGTAAATGGCATACAAGGCCTGCAGGGTAGTGCGTATATCGTTAAAGTCGATTTCCTGCGCATGCAGCGAGCGGCCGGAAGTTTGAATGTGATATTTTAATTTTTGCGATCGGCTGTCGGCTCCATATTTCTCTTTCATGGCTTTGGCCCAAATCAGGCGTGCCACCCTTCCGATAACTGCATATTCGGGGTCTTCGCCATTGGAAAAGAAAAACGAAAGGTTGGGCGCAAACTTATTGATGTCCATTCCCCGGCTCAAATAATACTCCACATAAGTAAAGCCGTTGGCCAGTGTAAATGCCAGCTGGCTGATGGGGTTGGCACCTGCTTCGGCAATGTGGTATCCCGAAATGGAAACACTGTAAAAGTTTCGTACACCTTTATCAATAAAGTATTGCTGAATATCTCCCATCAACTTCAGGGAGAAATCAGTAGAAAAGATACAGGTATTTTGTGCCTGATCTTCTTTTAAAATATCAGCCTGGATGGTACCTCTTACTTTGGTTAAGGTTTCTGCTTTGATACGTTCGTAAATATCTTGTGGCAACACCATATCGCCGGTAACTCCCAGCAACATTAATCCCAGTCCGTTGTTGCCGTTAGGTAATTTTCCATTGTAATGCAGCCGTTGCGTTCCGCGTTGCTTATAAATTTCGGTAATCATGGTATTCACCTCTTCCTCCAGGCCGTTTTCTTTA
>CAYVWX010000136.1:0-8390 GCA_964455635.1 uncultured Lentimicrobiaceae bacterium
TATGTCATCCCTACGGGGTTCTGTGTAATTATACTTTGTGTATTAACTCGCCGACAAGGGTATTTAATGTGTTTATAATTTTGTAATATATTGTTGCACATTGTATTATCATTTTTTTGCGCTCTGTAAGGGCAATCTGTTTCAACAAAAGGCACCGCCTTTTGAATACCTCCAAAATCCATCATGCGCCCTGAAAGGGCAGTATAAATACGGGCTTTTGTTTTATTGGCTAAGGCCAAAGACTTGTATTCAAAAAAATGTGTTGAGTTACCTGACAATCATCTTTTTTGAAACAGATTTGTTTCCAACGGTTACCGTATAAAAATAAATTCCGCTGTTTAATTTTGATACATCCACCGTAAAGCTATAAGCGCCTGCTGCGTTAGCCAATTTTGTTGCATGATAAACCTGCTGTCCCAACAGATTTTTAACACTCAGCCGGAGGGTGGCAGCGGCAGTTGTATTTACATCAATAACGGTTTGATCTATAGACGGGTTAGGCCTGTTTTGCGACACCTCAAAAACAGGACTTTGTATGTTTTTTATTCCAACAACCGGCGGAAAAACCTGTAAATAAACCATGTTGTTGTTTACCGGGGCATGGTTTCCACCGGTAGGCTGTATACTGTTTCCCGGCAGGTTATCCGATTGATACAAAACATGAAGCGTATCGGGTGTTGATGAATTATTATGAATGGCAGCAAACTGGGAGGGATAGACACATTCGCTAAACAAATGTAAAACATCGCCTGTTAAATCGCTGTACAGTCCCCAGGTTTTTTGTCCGTCGAGTTCGGTACTGTGTTGCCAAATGTGACGATAGTTCTGATTTAACTCTGCATTGGGAAACCCCACGGCCAGTCCGGAATAAACAACCGTAACAATGTTTACCCCGTTGGCATCGCGTTTAACCGATATTTGCGGCATGGAAGTCAGCGAAGCATAATAAGGTGCAACACCGGTAATGGTGTCGTTATCGTGGGGTTGTGTAAAGGCTGCCAGTTCACCTTTCATATAAAGGGGGTGATTTTCCCAGTTATCAGGAATAATATCGTTGGTAATATCGGCTGTGTCTAACGGATCCATGTCTTCATTCCAGTAAACCAGCCCGTCGGAATAGGGATAAAAGCTATAGCCGTCGGCGGGGTCATCATCAATATGAATCTGACGTCCGAAAGCAACATGTACTTTGCCTTCGTCATCCAGGGCTATGGCATTGTACCCGTCGCCGCCACCCGAACGGGGAAGGGTTCCTTCGTTACCTGTAAAAAACGGCATGGGACTATTGTAAAAAGTTATCTTTTCCCAGGTGTCACCGGCATCATACGATTTCATTACATAACCGTCTTTTATGCCGTCAAAAGCCACAAAAGCAATGGTATCTCCATGTGGAATTGCCCATGCGTAATCGTCGCCGCCAATACCGCTTGTTTCGTTTGACGACATTCCCGGCAGGATTTCATTTTCAGGATCCCAGGTTTGTCCGCCATCGTCGGAACGTGAGTAAACCAGTGCTTCGGTAAGGCCTTCATAGGTTTTGTTAAAACCTGCGCAGGCTATAATGTGTATTACATTGTGATTGGGCCCTGTTGTTATCATTCGTGCCCAGGTTAAATCCATGTTGTCGGGAGCAGGCCCTGTTAACGTAAAATGTTGCCAGGTGCCCGTGCCTTTGTGCTCGCGCCACGAAAACATTAAACCCGTATTGTTTAAGGTGTGCGCCACAACAATTTCGCCATCGGCGCCGTAAGGGGCAATGGAAGGCCACCCTGTTCGTACATCTTCAATGCGCGCAGAGGGGTCGGCTCCCCAATTTGTTCCGTCAAAATAGTTGTAGCCCGTTCCCCTTTCCGGAAAATTAGGCACTCCGGTTTCCGAACCTCTTGTCCATACTGCCGCTGCCGTGCCGTCGTCGAAAACCCAAATGCGTTTCGACATGCTTGAGTTCGATTGTAAATCGTACCAGGTGGTACCGATTACTTTATCAACACCTTTGTTGTCAACATATGGATTTGCCGGTAAAACCGGAAGGGCATCAACCGATAAAGAGGGTGCTTTTTTTACGGTATTAAACAGCGCTTATTGCTTTAACTGAGCCATTTGTGAGTATAACATCGAACCTGTTGCCATTGCCAAAATAAGAAGTAAATATTTTTTCATAACCACTTTAATTAAATTGTAAAACGAAAAATTGAATTATTGAAAGCATAAAGGTACAAGAAAATCAATTAATGTATCTTTGAAAATCAAAAAATGCCAAACATTTTAAAATATAATCATTAAAAAAAATGCGATATCAACCCATCAATTCAATGTTGTTTAAGTACAACAGACAAAATCTGGCAAAATTAATGGAGGCCAAATCGGTGGCGGTGTTACAGCCGGCTGACCAATATCCGCGTAACGGTGACCAGTATTTTGCTTTCAGGCAGCAGTCGGATTTGTTTTATCTGACAGGCATAGAACAGGAAAAAACCGTTTTGCTGATGGCACCGGATTTTAGTAACGAGCACTTCCGCGAAGCGTTGTTTATTTTAAAACCCGATAAAAAGCTGGAGACCTGGGAAGGGCACAAACTCACCAAAGCAGAAGCCCGCCACATTTCAGGTATCGACCATGTTTTTTGGCTTGAAGATTTTGAAATAACCTTGCGTGAAGTGTTGCTCGACAGCGATAGCTTTTATTTAAATGATAATGAGCATGTTAAATTTGTTACCGAGGTGCCTGAGCGCAACCACCGGATGGCTGTTGAGTTTAAGGAAAAATATCCGATGCATAATTTCCGGCGGCTGGCACCCCTGATGAAGCAGCTGCGGCAGATTAAGTCGCAACAGGAGGTTGACCTTATACGCCACGCCTGCAAAATTACCGGCAAGGCTTTTGACAGGGTGCTAAAAACCATAAAACCCGGTATAAAAGAGTATGAAATTGAGGCCGAAATTATTGGTGAGTTTATACGCAACGGTGCTGCCGGACATGGGTATGAGCCTATTGTTGCTTCCGGTGAAAGTGCCTGTATGCTTCATTATGTTGACAACGATAAGGTATGCAATGACGGCGATTTGGTACTTATGGATTTTGGTGCCGAGTATGCAAATTATACAGCCGATATGTCGAGAACCATTCCTGTTAGCGGCAGGTTTACTCCCCGACAAAAAGCGTGTTATAATGCGGTACTGGATGTTTTTAAGCAGGCGCGCGAAATGATGGTTCCGGGAAATACCCTTGATAAAATAAACAAAGCAGTTGCCAAACTGATGGAAAAAAAGATGATAGAGCTCCGTCTGTTTTCTGACGATGATGTTAAAAATCAGGATGATGAGAACCCGCTCTATTTTAACTATTACATGCATGGAGTTTCGCACACTTTGGGCCTTGATGTGCATGATGTGGGTTCAAAATATGAACCGTTAAAAGCCGGTATGGTGGTTACCTGCGAACCCGGTTTGTACATCAGTGAAGAACGCCTCGGGATTCGTATCGAAAACGATATTTTAATTACCGACGACGGCCCTGTTGATTTGATGATTGATATACCCATTGAAGCCGACGAAATAGAAGCTGCCATGCGTCATGCCTGAAACTTTTAAACATAACAACAAGGTTCAAAAATATTACAGCCTCGGCGAACTTACAGGCAGTATCCGTAAAATTATTGCTAAAAATTATGCAGGAGCGTACTGGGTAAAAACCGAGATTGCCAAGCTCAATTTTTATCCTTACAGCGGCCATTGTTATCCCGATTTGGTAGAGAAACACAACAACAAAGTAGCCGCGCAAATTCGTGCCACCATTTGGTCGGGTACGTACGATGCCATTACAAAAAAATTCAGCGAAATTACCGGCAAAAATCTCTCTGAAGGGATGACCGTTTTGTTTCTCGTAAGGGTTACATACCATGAGCAACACGGCCTTTCGCTTAACATTCTTGATGTGGAGCCGGCTTTTACTTTGGGAGAGATGGCCCGCGAAAAAATGCAGTCGATACAGCGATTAAAGAATGAGGGACTGTTTAATCAAAACAAGCAATGCTCTTTTCCGTTGTTGCCCAAAAGCATTGCCGTTGTTTCGGTGGAAACGTCAAAAGGATACCACGACTTTGTAAATATTTTAAAAAATAACCGCTACGGATATTATTTTGAGCAAACTCTTTTTCCGGCGTTGTTGCAGGGCGACGGGGCGGTAAAATCCATTACACAACAGCTAAAAGTTATTGCCGGTATGGCTCAACAGTACGATGCTGTTGCAATTATACGTGGCGGTGGCGGCGATGTGGGATTGAGTGCATTCGATAATTATAACCTCGCTAAAGAGGTGGCGGCGTTTCCATTGCCGGTTATTACAGGCATAGGCCATGCTACCAACGAAACGGTAACCGAAATGGTTGCTTTTGCCAATAAAATTACCCCTACCGATGTGGCCTATTATTTTATTGAAAAGTTTGAACAGGTTGATGCTGTTGTTTCAGATTTTCAAGAGAGGGTAGAGCGGGGGTGTGCTGTGTTTTTAGGACAGCGTAAAGAAACCCTTAATAATTTTACAACTGTTTTTAAACAGCAGGTAAGGTTTTTGGTTGAGCAACATAAAGGTAAACTGCAACTATACCGGTCATCGGTTACCGGCCTTTCGTACCGTTTTCTTGCTTCCAAAAAAAATAGTTTTTTTGAGTTGATAACCCATCTGCAATATAAGCCCCCGGCAGTTGTGGCCCGTCAGCGGGAAAAAATAGCCCGTTTAAACGATATGCTGACTGTTTTTGCAAAGCAATATATTAAAAATCAGGAGGCAACGCTGTTACATCTTGAAACCGGACTGAAATTGTTAAACCCCGAAAATGTTTTAAAACGGGGTTACAGCATTACACGATTCAACGGAAAAGCGTTGAAAAGGGCAGGGGATGTGAAGGCAAACGATAAAATTATTACCTTGTTAAGCGAAGGTAAAATTGAAAGTATCATTACAAACAATCATAAAAATGAGTAAAAGTATAACTTACCGGCAAGCCATTGAAGAGCTTGAAACCATTGTTAGCGAAATTGAAAATGAAGAGATATCGGTGGACGAACTTTCTGAAAAAGTTAAACGCGCCTCGCAGTTAATTGTTTTGTGCAAAACTAAACTTACCAAAACCGAAGAGGAGGTTTCGAAAGTTTTGGAAGAGATGAAACAGACATGATTAGCAGGCTAAACACAGAAAAATGATTATAAGCTCCGGAGGAGCGTAATATTTATAGAATAAAGAATATGACGTACAGGTTTTGGCGGGATTTTTGCGCGAAGCAGGCAAAAATCGTGACAAAACAAAAACACAGTATATCAAAGTATTATATAATTTTATACACATGAAAAAAACCATTCAGTTTTTTATCGTTTTTATTTTCAGTTTTATACCTATTGCCGGAATTAATAATTTACAGGCTCAGATTACCTCTGAGGAGGCCAGAGCGGTTGACTCGCTAATGCTTTTTTCCGGTTATTTTCAGTCGCCTATACTGCACAGTACCAACTATTTTTCAGGAAGCAACGGACAGGGTTATTTTATTTTTACCTGGGGATGTGGACTGGATACGGATATTGAAGATTATTGTGTAGGCTGGACAGGCATTGATTATGCTACCGCCCAACAGGAACAGGACATTAATGCTCAGGCGGGAGAGGCTTTTAAAAGATTTGATTTAAACGATTATAACGACTCAACGGAATATCGAATAGCACTTCAGGGGTGGCTTAATTCGTTGGGTATTCCTGTGGACATCGTCAATAAAGAATTTCCGGAAACAGATTTTGTTGTTTATCCTGTTCCTGCCGGTAATAAAGTAACCGTAAGAGGAGGGGTAAAAGCCGACAGGAAAGGTGTTATAAAAGTTTTTAGTGCAACGGGGAGGTTAATGTTGAATATGCCTTTTAACGGTACTGCGCAGTTTGATGTTACCCACTGGCCGTCAGGTCTTTATTTTTTGCTTTTGGAACAAAACGGAAAGCGTTACCTGAAATGGCTGCCGGTGCAGTAACAGCGGCTATTGAATGGTAAATTTTTTTATGGTAGGTTCGTTAGGTAAATTTAGGATGTTTATAATCACCTCATACTCTCCGACAGGCCATCCGTTACCCGGTTTTTTAAGGCTCGATTGAAAATATATTGTGTCTTTTTTTTGTTCGGTTCCTACAATATCTGTTTTGATTCTGACTCTTTTCCGGCCCAGAAAATACCACCTGAATTCAATTTTTGTTTTGGGAGGTGTGTTGTTTATGCGGCAGGAAATAAAAATTTCTTTGTTAAAAAGCGAAAACGAAGGGTTGTCGTCAGGGCAGTCGTAATCGTTTATTTCGGTACACATTTTAATTTTATCGATGGCAACGCGGTTGTAGTTGTTTATACAGTTTGTACAAATAAAAAGTAAGGAAACGATAAATACAATAAATTTCATGTTAAAAATTTTCAGGTGAAGTTAAATTTTCTTTATAAATTGAGAAAAAACCGCCGGCATTGTGCCGGCGATTCAATCAATTCATAAACCAAAAAACTGTTACTTACCCTTTTTCTTTTTTGCTATATACATGTCAACGGTGCAATTAAATGTTTGCCCTTTGGTAATTTGAAATTCGGTTAATGCCGGACTTCCGAGTCCACCCGAACCGTACCATCCCACATAATCGCCGGTTGACCAAAAACCATCGTTGTCAAGGTCTTTCCATACGTCGAGGTAGTAGCTTCCCGGATTAATATCGGTTATTGTAAATGATACATTTGCGCCCGAACCGGATGCTGCTACAAATTTGATGGGTGAATTGTTGTTCCAGTTATCTAAAGAGGTGTAGATGCTTACTTTGGCATTTGACAGGTCGCCTGATGTTCCGGAAGGAAACCTGGCACTGCCCGTAACCTGTGTTACCGGTTCGCTAACATTTAAGGCACCGTTGCTGCTGGCTGTGCCTCCTTTGCCATCGGTTACTGTAACGGTTACCGAGTAAGTGCCTGCCTGTCCCGGTGCTGTCCATGTGGCATTGGCTCCGTTGCCCTGTACTGCACCTCCCGTTGCCGTGTACGAATAGGTTATTGCATCGCCGTCAGGGTCGCTTGCCGTAACTGCAACGCTAACGCTGCCGTTGGCGGCAACACTACCGGGGGTTACCGTTACCCCGCTAATTACAGGCGTTCCATTGGAGGCTTCTTTTTTACAGGAAGTGGTAAAAACCACTAAAAACAGAGCCGAAATCATTGCTGTTGATAAAATTTTTTTCATACCCATTAAAGTTTTAAAGTTGAATTAATAATTGTTTCTACATAAAATTTAAATGATAAAACGGCAGGTTCTGTCAATTAAAAGTTTTATGTCATTTTCTGAATTCAAAAGTAACCTGACAGGCAGGCTGTTTCAAAATAAAAAGGATATGCGTAGTGGTATTTTTATTATTCGCCGAAGGATTTCAGAGCTTTTAAAAATTCATCTTTTTTTCTGGATGAAACAGGAACGGTGTCGCCGGTGCTGAGGCGTACATAACTCTTCCCTTTTTTTTCGAAAGATTCGATAAAATGCATATTAATAAGGTGGGATTGGTGAATCCTGAAAAATCCATAGGGCGTTAACATGGCTTCAAACTCTTTCAGCGTTTTTGAAATGATAATTGCTTTTTTGTCTTCCACAAATACGGATGTGTAATTTTCAAGTGACTGACACCGAACAAGCTTTTTTATCTCTATTACAAAAACACTTTGACTGGTATTAAGGATGATTTTTTGATTTTGATTTTTGTTGTTAAAGTTTTCAAGTGTAGTTTCAAATTGTAGTTTTAAATACTCCTCATCTTCCAGTTCGTTATGAACTTTTGTAATGGCTTTTCGCAGTTCGTTAGGTTTTACAGGCTTTAACAGGTAGTCGATGGCACTTAGTTTTATTGCTTGTAAGGCGTATTGGTCGAAAGCCGTAATAAAAATAATTTTGATATTTCGTTTTTTTATTCTTTTCAAAATGTCGAATCCTGTTCCTCCTATTATTTCGATATCCATCAGTAAAAGTTTGGGCGACAGCGTTTCTATTAAATCAACTCCGTCGTTTACCGATTCTGCAGAGCCTACAACGTCAATTTCCGGATTGTAAAATGCCAATAGGTTTTCCAGTGCTTTTCGGGCATTTATTTCGTCTTCAATAATTACGGTTTTTATTTTCATCTGTTTATATTTTTGTTTACCCTGTGGAATTTGAAAGCTATTCCACAGGGTGAATTTGATATACTGCGCTTTTGTTTTGTCATGATTTTTGCTTGCCATGCGGCAAAAATCCCGCCAAAACGGGTCTTGGGTTTTTTTATACCTCGGGTTAACACCCGAGGCTATAATATGTCACCCCTCCGGGGTTCTGCATAATCATATTTCTGTGTTTTTAGCTTGC
>CAYVWX010000137.1:0-8382 GCA_964455635.1 uncultured Lentimicrobiaceae bacterium
CGCAATCCCAGGGCAGCCAGCATATCGCCTTCGGCTGTTATACCAATACCGGTACGTCGGCCCTGCAGCGCTTTTTCGCGAATTTTTTCCCAGAGTCGTTTTTCAACATATTTTAGCTCTTCACTTTCAGGGTCGCTGTTAACCTTTTCCAGTATTTTATCAATTTTTTCTATTTCCAGATCTACCAAATCATCCATAATTCGCTGGGCAATATGAACATGCTTTTTAAACAACGTACCATCAAATTTTGCTTCGGCGGTAAACGGATGTTTTACATAACTGTACAGGTTTATGGCCAGCAACCGGCAGCTGTCGTAAGGACAAAGGGGAATTTCGCCACAGGGATTTGTGGAAACGGTTTTAAAGCCGAAATCGGAATAGGTGTCGGCAATTGATTCGCGTATAACGGTATCCCAAAAAAGCACTCCAGGCTCGGCGGAAGCCCAGGCATTGTGTATTACCTTTTCCCACAATGCTCGCGCATCAATCTCTTTTGTATATTTTGGGTTAGGTGCGTCGATGGGGTATTGTTGTGTGTATTTTTTACCCTCTTTTACAGCCTGCATAAACTCATCGTCGAGTTTAATGGAAACATTGGCGCCGGTAACTTTTCCCGACTCCATTTTTGCATCAATAAAATGTTCCGAATCGGGATGTTTAATGCTGATGGAAAGCATGAGTGCGCCCCTGCGTCCGTCCTGTGCCACTTCGCGCGTTGAGTTGGAATAGCGCTCCATAAAGGGTACTACACCGGTAGAGGTGAGTGCCGTGTTTTTAACGGGACTGCCTTTGGGCCGGATATGCGACAAGTCGTGGCCTACGCCTCCTCTGCGTTTCATCAGCTGTACCTGCTCTTCATCGGTTTTCATAATGCCACCGTACGAATCGGAGTTACCATCATGGCCGATTACAAAACAGTTTGATAACGATGAAACCTGATGGTTGTTGCCGATTCCAGCCATGGGGCTTCCCTGTGGAACAATGTATTTAAAATCGCGGATTACTTCGTAGATTTCCTGCTCACTTAAAGGATTGGGGTAACGGGCTTCGATGCGTGCAAATTCGCCGGCAATACGGTGATGCATGTCGTCGGGATTAAGCTCGTAAATATTTCCGTCGCTGTCTTTAAGGGCATACTTATTCATCCATACGTTTGCCGCCAGCGTATCGCCGTCAAAATATTCAATGGCGGATTTCAGTATTTTGTCATTGTCGTAAGGTTTCTGTTGTGAGGGATCCATTTTATGCGAAATTGTATTTGTTTTTTCCACCGGTGAAATCGGTTCATCCGGTTTACTGTCAGAATTGATATTTTCCGTAACAGCAGGTTTTTTTGTAATCACAACTTCCTGTAAAGGAAGTTCCATATTTTGTTCGCTGTTTTTTGGTGTAGGCTGAACACGTTCGCTTTTTAATTTTTCGTAAAAACCGTTTTCTTTTTTCAAAGGTGCCTGCTGGTCTGCCAATTTCACACCATCATTGCCTTCTAACCCTGAGAATAAATTGTTTTCCATAAGAAATTGTTGTTTTGGTTTTGGAGTACCTTGCTGAAAATCTGCCACTTATAAAATGACTTTACATCTCCAAAAAGTTCTGCAATATACTACAAGAAAACAGTACGAGGGATAAGTTTTTATTAACAACAGGGGTGTGAATAAGTAATATTTGTCAGTAACCGAACCGTTTAACTACTGAAAAAAAAATTTTTTCGGATAAAAATTTTTTTTGGCACAGTTTTAAGTATTGTTTTGCTGTGATTATTTTCCCAGAAACATTTTAATGGCAATTACCACCAGGATTGCCGCAAACACCTTACGCAGAATGGCTTCCGGAATTTGTAATGCAACCTTTGACCCCAGATAACCTCCTACAACAAAGGCCACGGCAATAATCATGGCATACTTAATATTTAGTTCGCCTGCTTTGTAGTAGTTAAGTGCCGCCAACAGACCTATCGGGAGCAGCATTGTGGCAAGGCTGGTACCTTGTGCGCTGTATTGATCCATACCGAGTAAAAAAACCAGTGAAGGTATAATAATAATGGCTCCGCCGATGCCAATAAGGCCGCTAAAGGTTCCTGCCACCAACCCTATGATGACTAAAATAACAACAACCGAAACACTCATTTTCATCTTTTTTAAATGTTAAAAGTCGAGGCTAAACGACAGATAATAAACAGGTTTGTTAATATGATAATCTTCTAAACCCCACGACACATCGCCTCTGATAAAGTAGCCGAACAATTGAACCCGGGCACCCAAACCAACACCTCCCACAAGCGGTTCTTTTTGAACGGTTACCAATATATGGTAGGGGCCGCTATCAACATAATTGGTATAGATGGAGTTTAAAGGTGACCATGGTTGGGGGCCTGTCCAGGCAGTACCTACGTCACCAAAAGCAATTAGTTGAAAATTTCGCAGAAATCCGCTACTTAGCGGAGTTTTTGAGAAAAACTGAAAAACAGGGAATCTTAATTCACTATTTATCACGGCAAAACTGTTTCCGTTTCTTATGTTTTGATAAAATCCGCGCATATTGGTAGCCAAGGTTTGATAGCCGTAATTTTGATTATGGTCGATGGGGGTTTCGTAGTTAAACCTTGGCGAAATCCAATTATCGACACCTCCCATATAATAAATCAGCTTGTTGTTTCCAAAGGAGGTGCTTCCGGCAATACGGTTGGCCCAAATAAAGTTACGATAGATTTTCTGATAATTTCTAAAATCGAACCCTAACACAATCAGGTTTTTAAACTCTTTGCCTATCAGCTGATTGTATTCGGCAAAAATTTTCCATCGCCATCCTCTGTAAAGATTCAGCCCCAAATTACGCGTACCGTCAAAAACAAGTTCAGCCTTGAGTCCGCCCCAGTTTTCGTAAGTGTTGGGGAAATCAAGGCTTGGCTGGTCGGTGGCAAGCATCACATACGCATCGTTGCGATAATGCAAAGTACCCCGTAAACTGAGTGCCTCGTTAAACGGCCACTTTAAAATGTAAAAAAGCTCGTGCGTATGAACCCGTGCTACGTTATAAGCGCCTACGTTGCTTTCCAACGTGTTTCTGTGAAAAATAATCTCCTTATCCAAACGCTTGTGCAAATCGGCAAAGCTGGCCAGATATTCGTTGTTGATAAAGCTGAAATTAAATCTTACTCCGCCTATAAGGCGATAGTTTTCCATTAAATCAGTTACTCCCAATTGAAAAAACAGGTTAAAACCGGGATTAAGATAAATGGGGCCTCCGCCTCCCGTAAAGGGCTGGTAACTATAATTCAGGTAGTTGAAATCGACTTGCGATACCATCTGATCAAGATAATATTCAGTGTAGTAATTACGACGTTTGGGCAAAGTAAATTTATCTTCTTCTTCCAGATTGCTATTAACAACAATAAGCTGGCCGTTGTTGCCTGTTTTAACAACTTTTTCGGTTTTAGGTTTTCCAATAACTTCATTCCCGTTGTTGTCAGCATACACCAACAAAAAACGCTTGTATTTCTGTATCTGTTTTTTTTCGGCACCCGCTATTTGTGACGAGGTAGCGGCATTGTGAACAGGTTTTGGTTTTGTTTTATTAATTCTGTTTTGTTGCTGTTGAAATTTTTTTATCCGCCTTATTTTGGCACTGGTCATTGTAAGGCTTACAGGAGAAGCCGAATTAAACGAAGGCGCATCCTCGACAAATAGAAGAGTTTTGCCATTTTCGAAATACACAAGGGCCTGTTTGCCCGACTGGCGGCTCACCTGTAAATCGTAAATGCTTCTGCTATAGTTTGTAACAGTTTTATTATTTATAAAATACCGGTAATGAATGGTGGTATCCACCGAGCTTACCGCGCTGTCGAGTTGTGCCAGACTTTGGTTAACGATGCCGTTTTCGTCGCTAAGATATGAAATGGTGTTGCGGGAAAGCTCAACCGGGTTAAACTCGTTGGTAAGCGGTGTTTTTGTAATGCGCTTTAAAACCGGATTGTGATTTGCATAATCGTAAACAAACAAATCGAAATTAGAGGGCTGCTCTATCATATTATCAGGCGGATTAACCCCCAGGGTGTCGTTTAACCTGTTTGAGCTGAAAATAATTTTTGACGAATGATTTAAAAAATGAGGGTTTAAATCGGTATAACTATCTCTTGTAATCTGTTCAAACGAAGAAGCGGCCACATTAAAAACAAAAATATCGGGGTTTCCTCCCTGTACTGCCGACATTACCAAAAACCTCCCGTCATCGGAATACGATAAGCCGGTTACTTTTTGAACACCGTATAAATTTTGTTTCATGGTCTTTTTTTCTTCCACATTATAAAGGTAAAGCCGGGGCATCCCTTTGCGTTCGATAATAAAGGCCAGCAACAGTCCGCTTGGATGCCATGCCAACAAAGGATAACTGTAATCGGTTTTGGTGTCAATCATTACGCCGGCTTTAAAAACGGCATGCTTTTTTTTCTTTTTCAAATCGTAAATAAAAACACGGTATTTTCCTCGTTCATTGGTAGTATAAGCAAGTTTATCGCCTTGCGGATTTAAACGGGGCTGGCCATACACAACATCGGTTTTGTACCTTATGGGAAGTAAACCTTTTGGCTTTTGAGCCAAATTGGCAAAAGGTTTATACTGCGCTTCGTAATAATTGTACCACTCCTTTATTAAAACATCGTATGATAATCCCAGCACATAAAGAAATCCCTTTTTAAGGTTATTGCTGGCACTGGTCATCAGTATAATGTTGGTAATGGCCGACGGGCTGTACTGGTTGGCAATAAAATTCCAAAACGAATGGCCTGCAACAACGGCATCGTCGCCCGAAAGGTTATTTAGTTTTTTATACCTGCCGGAAAGGATGCCATCGCGAACAAGGTTGTCGATTTCGGTATCCCAATTACGGCTCATATACGAAATATATCCCTCCTTGTACCAATCGGGCATGGTAAACAAGGCCGACGTTTTAACCTGTTTACCCAGCGAGCCGCCAAACATCATTTCGTTAAACAAAACCTCTGTGATGGCAGCCCGGATTTGTCGTTCAAAATTTTTGTAATTACCGTCAAAATAAACCATCACACGCGAGCCGACTATACGCGTAATTCCACCGGTATTATAACTGCTGTTTTGGGCAAGCCCGATGTTGCTCTGTTTTAAATCGGTTAAATTATTAAAAACAAGAAATTGAATCTTTTTATCAAGCGGAACACCCATTTTTTGTTCAATAATGGGAATTTCTTCGGTGGCATATTTTGAAAGATAGATGGCAAGGTCTTTTCCGTTCAGATAAAAATAGGTATCGAAATCGTCGAATTTATAGTAGGTCCACATAAACTCGTTATACTGAACCCTGTTTTTACCAAAAGTCATGTTTGAACCGTTATAAAACTGAGCATCGGCCGTAAATACACCGGTTGCAAGCAACAACAAAATAAGTGCCCGTAAAAAATTGTATTTTAACCTGTTTATGCTCATGGATGGATAACGGATTTTAAAGTGGCTAAATTAAAACAAAAATCAAACCGAAAACAGAGACAAAAACCGGCAGGCAACAGTTGCCGCTGCAAAATATCATAACTGTATATTTCAGTTGGTTTACTACCTTTGCCGTTTAAAAGAATAAACATGACGAAAATAAAACAGTTTGCATTTAACCCGTATCAGGTAAACAGCTACGTTGTTAGCGACGACAGCAACGAATGTATTATTATTGACGGTGCCTGCAGTACAAAAGAAGAGCTTGAAAGACTTGATAATTATATAAAAGAATATGGATTAACACCGGTTTTGCTGGTTAACACCCATGCCCATATCGACCATGTTGTGGGTAACCACACCCTTTGCAAGTTTTACAATATTCCCCTGGCTGCTCATGCTGAATGCAACGATTTTTTAACCCATGCGCTAATTTATGCCAAAACTTTTGGCGTTGAAATGGAAGCGGTAAAGCCCATTGATTTTTTTCTTTCGGAAGATAAACCGGTAACTTTTGGCCAATCAAGCTTAAAAGTGTTTGAAACACCCGGCCATGCCGATGGCAGTGTGTGTTTTTACAGTGCCCAAAACAGTTATGTTGTTACGGGTGATGTACTTTTTAGAGAAAGCATAGGGCGTACCGACCTGAAAACCGGCGATTACGACTTGCTGCAAAAAAGTATATGGGAAAAACTTTTTACCCTTCCGGATGAAACGGATGTGCTGCCCGGCCATGGGCCAAAAACAACCATCGGACACGAAAAAGAGAACAATCCGTTTGTAGCCATTGGCATGGAGTAATAATCTGTTTAACAAGCAATAACCCTATTAAAAGAAGCCTCGTAAGAAAGATTTCTTTTCTTTTGTTAATATAAATTAACGTTTTAGCCACCCTTTATTAGTGTATTTTTGGCAACTATAGGTTTTATAAAATATATGTATGAGTAAATCACACTCGTTTCACATTCCGGTAATGGGTATCGGATACACCATTGATTCCCCCTTAAAAGTTTCACAGTTTGGCATCGACTCGGTAATTTCGCTGGTTGATGATATGCTGTTGGAGAAGGTTCGGAAAATGTATAGCGAAAAGTTTAAAATCCCCTATCAGGAGATTTCCGATAAAATTGATGACTTCAGAGCCAAGCGCATAACCTCTTATTTAGATATGATGCAGCAACTTGCCGAAGAGAAGTTTCAGGAGTTTAAGGCTTCATCGCTTGAAAAGGTTAACGGCATAAAAGAGTATTTTAACCTGTTGCCCGATACCGCCGAATTAAAAAAAGAGTTTAATCGTTTAAAAAACAAACACGTTGATTTTTCGGAAATAAAAAAGTGGTTTGGCGAAAACATTTCCATGGGAAGTATTGATGTAAACATAATGACCAAATTAGATAAGGAGCGCTTTCGTAAAGGAGAAAAATTGTCTGTGGAGCATAACGAGGCACATGCGGCTTTAAGAGGTTTTGCGCTGAGCAAACTGGAATCGTCTATTGTTTTGTCGGCGGGAATGAATCCCCGGCTGTACAATTATATGGAGCAATTTAACGATTTTTACCCTGATGAAAAAGGCTACATCAAAAAGAAAATTATTATTAAGGTAAGCGATTACCGATCGGCATTAATACAGGGAAAATACTTTGCCAAGAAAGGGATTTGGGTTTCGGAGTACCGTATCGAGTCGGGATTAAATTGCGGAGGCCACGCTTTTGCCACCGACGGGTTTTTGCTGGGGCCTGTTTTGGAAGAATTTGCCCGTAAACGAGACGATCTTACCGAAACGGTATTTCAGATACTTGTGCCTGCCCTTGAAAAAAAAGGAAAAGCGGTACCTGTTGGAGCTCTGCCGGTAAAAATTACTGCTCAGGGTGGCGTTGGAACGGCAGAAGAACATCAATTTCTTTTGGATAAATATAACCTCGATTCAGTGGGATGGGGCACTCCGTTTTTGCTGGTTCCCGAAGCAACTACTGTTGACGAAAAAACATTGGCACAACTATCGGAGGCCACCGAAGACGATCTTTATTTAAGCAATATTTCACCGCTGGGAGTTATGTTTAACAGTTTACGCGGTAATACAAAAGATGAGGAAAAAGAGGATAGAATTTTAAGTGGAAAACCCGGCAGCCCGTGCCAGTTAAAATACCTCGCCTTTAATAAAGAATTTACCGACAAGGGATTGTGTACGGCATCGGCTGCTTATCAGCAGTTAAAAATTAAAGAACTGAATAAAGAGGATTTGCAACCGGCCGAGTATAAAAAAAGATACAATAAAATTACCGAAAAATCATGTCTTTGTGTGGGGTTGGGTACCTCAACACAAATGGTACATCAAATAGATGTAAGCAGGCTGGGTGCCGGTGTTTCGGTATGCCCCGGCCCAAACCTGGCGTATTTTACGGGCAACTACACACTAAAGCAAATGATAAATCATATTTATGGGAAATCAAATGCTTTAAATACCACCCGCCGGCCAAACCTTTTTATTAAAGAGCTGAAAATGTATATCGACCATTTAAAAGACAAGCTGGATGAACAGGGATCGCAGTTAAACAAAGTACAAGAGAAGTATTTTTCGCGGTTTGCCGTTAATTTGATGGAAGGAATTAATTATTACAAAGAGATGTTTGAAGGGTTTTGCAATGAATTTGAAGATGTAAAAGAAAATGCGCTTCAGGAGCTTAAAAACGCAGCAGCCGTTCTTAATAATCTGGAATTACTCATTCAAAACAAACAAACTGTTACGGTTTTAAGCTGACCTCACCGAACTTATTCTAAAACAACCAAATGCAAGTTGCGCCGCCACTTTTTAACGGATATTTAGCGTGGCGGCGCTACTGTTATTGTATGAGCTTTTCAGGCTCAGCAGGACGAAAGTTTTGATATTTTGAACTTTAAATTTGGTTTACCCTGTGGAATGGTTTTC
>CAYVWX010000138.1:0-8293 GCA_964455635.1 uncultured Lentimicrobiaceae bacterium
ATTTTTGTGCAGCCTCCTTCCATTGAAGAACTGGAAAAAAGATTGCGATTGCGAAATACTGATAACGAGGAAAGCATCAGAAAAAGAGTAAAAAAAGCAGGTTACGAATTGCAGTATGCTAAAAATTTTGATGTGGTTGTTGTAAACGATAATTTGGAAGAAGCAAAACAAAAAACCTTAGCAATTGTTACCGAGTTTTTAGGCCGCGAACCGGTCGTTCATAAACGTTGGTGGTAGTGTATTAAACAATGATACAATGAATCCGTTACTCGCTATTTAATGATACAATGAATTAATGGTATAATTATACAATGAACCCGTTACTCGCTGTATAATTATACAATGAATTAATGGTGCAATGATATAATGAACCTGGTACTCGCTTTACAATGATACAATGAATAAATGGTACAATGATATAATGAACTCGGTACCCGCTCAATAATGATACAATGATATAATGAACTCGTTACCCAATAAACCAATAAACCATTGTACCATTATACCATTATACCATTACACCATTACACCATTATATCATTGAACCATTATATCATTAAACCATTGAACCATTAATTTGAAATCACGGGACTTTAAAACTTGTCAATAGCTGTAGTTACTGAGTCTCACAGCATTAAAAACTGTCGTTATTTATAAACAATATAATTAGTATAAATATTCATATATAGATTAATATCTTTAAAAATTCCTTTATAAATTGCGCCCATTTTAAACAACAAAATTTATCGAAATGGGATTAGAGTCGATTGTTGCCTTTGTGCTTGCAGGCATATTTTTAATTTTATTCGCTAATTTCCTATCCAACCTTATTTCTTTTAAATCGGACAATCCGGCCAAGCGTGAGCCGTACGAAAGCGGCATGCGCACCATCGGCACAACCTGGATTCAGTTTAAGGTAGGCTATTACTTGTTTGCCATCATCTTTTTAATATTCGATGTGGAGATGATTTTTCTTGTTCCTTGGGCGGTGGTATTTAAAGAAATAGGTGCAGTAGCATTTATCGAAATAGCAATCTTTTTAATAATTCTGGGTTTGGGACTGCTGTATGCCTGGAAAAAACATGCTTTGAAATGGGAATAGATGTACAACATAAAACAGTAGGGCAAGCTGTTCCGGATGATTTTCCCGGACAGTTAATTCCCGGTGCCAACGGTGGCAATATTGTGGTTACCAAATTAGATAAGATTATTGACTGGGGGCGAAAAAACTCGCTGTGGCCACTCTATTTCGGCACCAGTTGTTGTGCCATTGAAATGATGCACACCGGAGCTGCCAAGTACGATTGGTCACGCTTTGGTTTTGAAGTTGCGCGCCCTTCGCCGCGGCAGGCCGACCTGATTATTATTGCCGGAACCATCTCGGTAAAAATGGCGCCCGTTTTACGCCGTTTGTACGACCAGATGGCTGAGCCGAAATATGTAATTGCCATGGGTGCCTGTACCGTTTCGGGAGGGCCCTTTTATTATAACTCCTATTCGGTGGTGCGGGGTGCCGACCATATTATTCCCGTTGATGTTTACGTGCCCGGATGTCCTCCGCGTCCCGAAGCACTGTTGGACGGAATGTTTAAGTTGCAGGAAAAAATTATGAACGAAAGCATTGCCGCACGTACCAAAAAAAATCCCATCGACGGGTTCGACGAAGGTTTAACAAAATAATCAGCATCAGTTATGACAAACGATGAATTAAAAAGTATAATAACCAACTGGATACCGGAAGTCACTTTTACCGAAAAGGGTTCTTATCTCAATGCAGATGTTTCTCCTGCCCAACTTATCAAACTGGCCGAGAAACTGAAAACCGATTCGGCCACCGACTTCGATTACCTGTTTTGTGTTACGGGAATGGACTTTGGAGAAGAACTTGGCGTAATATATCAACTCGAATCAACCCGGCACAGACATATTTTATCGGTAACGGTAAAAATTTCCAACCGCGAAAAACCTCAGCTCGACAGTCTGTATAAAATATGGCCTGCCGCTGTACTTCAGGAAATGGAAGTTTACGATCTTTTTGGAATCCGTTTTAAAGAACATCCCGGCCTGCGACGCATTTTTCTCGGAGAGGAGTGGGATGGCTATCCGCTGCGCAAAGATTACGTTGACGAGGCAAACATGATAATACGTTAAGCTATGGGAGAATATTTAACCGATAATATTAAAACACAAGAGTATTTTTTAAATATGGGGCCTCAGCACCCCGCTACTCACGGTGTTTTACGGCTGCTGCTTCATCTTAACGGTGAAATAGTGGAAAATGCCGAACTCGATTTGGGTTTTGTACACCGATCCATCGAAAAGATGTGTGAGCGACTTACCTATCCGCAAATAATTCATCTTACCGACAGGCTTGATTATTTGTCGTCGCACATGAACAACGAAGCCGTTGCCCTTTTGGTAGAAAAAGCATTGGGTATTGAAGTGCCCGAGAGGGTAAAAGTTATCCGTACCATGTTGTCGGAACTAACCCGTTTTGCATCGCATGCCCTTTGGTATGGTGTTATTGCCATGGATATTGGTGCCATTACCCCGTTTATGTACGGTTTTCGCGAACGGGAGCTCATTAACGACATAATGGAAGAAACCTGTGGAGCACGCCTTACCATGAACTATAATATAATAGGTGGCGTACGGTACGATTTGCATCCTAATTTCCAGCAGAAAGTAAAAAACTTTATTGCGCATGCCCGCAAAAAGTTGCCCGAATACGACAAAGTACTATCCAACAACATCATCTTTAAAAAACGGTTGCAGGGAATTGGGATTGTTAATAAAGAAGATGCCGTGCTGTATGGCTTAAGCGGCCCTACCGCCAGAGGCTCGGGGGTTAACTGCGATGTGCGTAAAGTGCACCCTTACAGTGCATACGACCGTGTTAACTTTAACGAAATTACCTTTAACGAAGGCGATTCGTATGCCCGTTACCGTGTACGTATCCGCGAAATGTGGGAGTCGCTTGCTATTTTGGAACAGCTGGTTGACAATATTCCCGCCGGCGATTTCAGAGTTAAAACAAAAGCGGTTATTAAACTGCCCGAAGGCAACTATTACCAAAAAGTAGAAAGTGCCCGCGGCGAATTTGGAGTGCATGTTGTAAGCAAAGGCGAAAAATTTCCCTATCGGGTAAAATTCCGTTCGCCAAATTTTGCCAACCTGAGTGCACTAAACGAAATGGTACGCGGATATAAAATTGCCGATTTGGTGGCCGTGCTCTCTTCCATCGATATTGTAGTTCCGGATATTGACAGATAATAAATTGAAACAGTTATGATTACATTAACCATATTAAACAACATCCACCAATGGCTATTGGGTTTAATACAAAATGAAGCCGGAACCCGTGCTGTTGAGCTTACACTTATTGCTTTGGGATATCTTGCTCTTTTTGCTATTCTCGGGCTGTTGCTGGTATTGGCCGAACGCCGTATTGCAGGATTTTTTCAACTTAGGTTAGGACCTAACCGGGTTGGCCCCTGGGGCATGTTCCAAACCATTGCCGATGCCCTTAAGCTTGTTTCCAAAGAGCTTACAAGTGCAAAAAAGGTTGACAAATTTTTGTATAATCTCGCCCCTTTCTTTGTGATTGTTACGGCCCTGCTTTCCATGTCAATCATACCGTTTTCAAAAGAGGTGCAGGTAATGGATATCAACATCGGTATTTTCTTTTTTATGGCGGTGTCGTCTATGGGGGTTATTGGGGTTTTCCTGGCGGGATGGTCCAGCAACAACAAATATTCGTTGATTGGCGGTATGCGAACCGGTATTCAGATGCTTAGCTATGAGCTTTCAATCGGCATGGCTATTATTACCATTATTGTGATGGCCGGAACATTACAGCTTTCGGGAATTGTGGAAGCTCAAAAACATACATGGTTTATCTTTTCAGGACATATTTCCTCCATCATTGCTTTTGCCGTTATTATGATTGCTTCAACGGCCGAAACAAACCGCGTGCCGTTCGACCTGGTGGAAGCTGAATCGGAGTTGGCTGCCGGATTTCATACGGAGTATTCGGGTATGAACTTTGCCTACTTTTTCCTTTCGGAATTTATGAATATGTTTATTTCGGCTGCCATGATTGTAGTACTGTTTTTAGGAGGCTGGCTTTCACCTTTTGGAATTACCGACGGCATCCCGTTTATGGGACTGTTTTGGTTTGCCCTGAAGGTGTCCTTTGTTATTTTCCTGTTTATGTGGTTTCGCTGGACCTTTCCAAGATTAAGAATAGACCAGCTTTTAAAACTGGAATGGAAATATCTGCTGCCCGTTAGCATGGTAAATATTGTACTTATGGCATTGTTGGTTTGGTTGGGTTTAACCTTTTAATATAGATTAAATTATGAGTTATTTAGGAGATATAGCAGGAGGTGTCAAATCGCTTTTAACCGGGATGAGTGTTACGGGAAAATATTTCTTTGTAAACTTTTTTACCCGCAAGGAGGTCATCACGCAGGAATATCCCGATAATTTGGATTCCCTAAAGATGCATGACCGGTTTCGCGGTGAGGTGGTGATGTGGCACGACGAAAACAACGAGCATCTTTGCACGGGCTGTTCGGCTTGTGAACGAGCCTGTCCCAACGGTTCCATCGAAATTATCTGGAAAAAAGAGATGAATCCCGAAACGGGAAAGGCAAAAAGAGCCATCGACCAACACATATATCATCTGGGTATGTGTACCATGTGCGGGTTATGTATTGAAGCCTGCCCTACAAAAGCCATTGGCTGGGGACAGGAGTTTCATCACACTACCTACGACAGAACGGAATTAACTAAAGTATTGAACAAACCCGGTTCGAAAGTAAAAACGGGTACAAAAGAATAATTATGGAAAAATTGTTTTTTTACTTCTTTGGCATGATGATGATTGTTTTTTCGGTTATGGCCGTAAACAGTCGGAACATGATGCGCACAATTGTTTACCTGCTGTTTGTAATGCTTGGCGTTTCGGGCATCTACTTTCTGCTTCATTTTAACTTTTTGGCTGCCGTACAACTGGCGGTTTATGCAGGCGGTGTTATTGTGTTGTACATCAACTCGGTAATGTTAATTGAACGCATCGGCGAGCCCATGGAACGCCCTAAAAAAGGCAGGCAATTTTTGATGGGAGGGCTGAGCCTGCTCGGACTGGGAGTGTCGCTATACGCCATCTATTCGTACCCGTTTGTGCAGGCAGACAAAGTGGTTGAAACTACTACCGCACAACTGGGAAAACAACTTTTAAGTTATGGCGACAACGGCTTTATTTTGCCATTCGAGTTAATAAGTATGTTTTTGCTGGCAGCCCTTATCGGAGCTATTGCCATCGCTAAAACAGGTAAAACAGTTAATAAATAAATGCTTTATGATTGAAGGAGTTAATATATACGACATTTTTACCCTTACAAGCATCGTCTTTTTTGTGGGGCTTTACGGCTTTGTAACCCGTAAAAATTTAATGGCCATGCTTGTTTCGGTTGAGTTGATGCTAAACGCGATGGCTTTAAATTTTGTAGCCGTCAACAAGTATCTTTACCCTGACGTTTTGGACGGTGCTGTGTTCAGCATCTTTATTATTACCGTGGCCGCTGCCGAAACAGCACTGGCTCTTGCCATTATTATCAATCTGTACAGACTGATTAAATCGGTTAAGGTAAAAGATTTGGAAACCATGAAATATTAATGATATGGATTTAAGTTATACAGTATTAATCCCACTTATTCCCCTGTTTGTCTTTATTTTTCTGGGAATATTTTTCAGAAAAATTAAAGAACCTGTTTCAGGTTACATTGGTGTGGCAGGGTTAAGCATCACCGCCCTTATTTCGTTTTATGTGGCGTTTACCTATTTTTTTCAGTTTGGTTTTTCCGGCGATGAATTTCATAAAATAGTGGCTTTCAGAACCACCTGGCTTCACTTTACCGATAGTGCCGTTATCGAAATGGGTATATTGCTCGACCCGCTTTCGGCTGTTATGCTTGTGGTGGTGCCGCTAATATCACTTATGGTACATATTTACAGCCTGGGATACATGCATAAAGAGGGAGGCTTTACCAGATTTTATGCCTTCCTGTCGTTGTTTACTTTTTCAATGCTGGGGCTTGTTTTGTCGGTAAACATTTTTCAGATTTATATTTTTTGGGAGTTGGTGGGTGTATCTTCTTACTCACTGATAGGATACTATTATACCAAACCCTCAGCGGTATTGGCAGCAAAAAAGGCTTTTATTGTTACCCGTTTTGCCGATCTGGGCTTTTTAGTGGGTTTGCTCATCCTTTCTTATTATGCCAAAACTTTCGATTTTATTAAATTAACCAATTTGGATTTTATTGCTACCATGAACGGGCAGGCTGTAACCTTTATGGGTCTTTCGGTTTTTACCTGGGCATTGGTACTCATTTTTATGGGAGGTGCCGGCAAGTCGGCCATGTTTCCGTTACACATTTGGTTGCCCGATGCCATGGAAGGCCCTACACCTGTTTCAGCACTTATTCATGCTGCTACCATGGTTGTGGCAGGAGTTTTTCTGGTGGCGCGACTGTTTCCCATGTACTATTTTATTGAAAACGGTATCGCCCTTGATGTGGTGATGGTAGTGGGTACTTTTACAACCATTTTTGCTGCTACCATTGCTTTTACCCAGCACGACATCAAACGGGTTCTGGCATTTTCCACCATGTCGCAAATCGGTTATATGATGCTTGCCCTCGGCGTTTCGCGTTACGATGGCCACGAAGGGCTCGGTTACATGGCTTCTATGTTCCATCTGTTTACTCATGCTATGTTTAAAGCATTGCTGTTTCTTGGTGCCGGTGCTATTATTCACGCTGTGCACAGCAATTACATGAAAGATATGGGAGGCCTGCGGAAATATTTACCGGTAACGCACATTACTTTTCTGATTGCTGCACTGGCCATATCCGGAATTCCTCCTTTTGCAGGTTTTTTTAGTAAAGATGAAATTTTAGCTGCCGCCTTTGAGCATCACAAGTTTGTGTTTTTTATCGGTTGGGTAGTGGCCGGAATGACAGCTTTTTATATGTTCCGCCTCTATTTCAGGATTTTTTGGTGGAACGACCCCAAATACGAACACACACCACACGAAGCCCCTAAAACCATGACCATTCCGTTAATTGTGCTTGCTGTTATGTCGGCCATAAGCGGTTTTATACCTTTTGACAAACTTGTTTCACCTGATTACATGCCCTTTGAAACACATTTTCATTGGGGACTGGCCTCTGCTTCGGTAGGTATAGGGCTTGTGGGTATCTTTTTTGCCTGGCTGTTGTATAAAAAAGAAAATGATTTGTCCGACCGTTTTGCTTTGGCTTTTGGCGTGTTTTACAAATGGGCTTACCATAAATTTTATATGGATGAACTTTACATGTTTGTAACGAAAAAAATTATCTTTCAACGTGTTTCGGCACCTTTTGCATGGTTCGACAGACATGTTGTTGATGGCACGATGAATGGAATTGGAAACGGTACAGTGTGGATTTCGGAAAAAATTAAAGGGCTTCAGTCGGGAAGGGTACAGGATTATGCCATGTACTTTGTTTCGGGAGCCGTGGTTGTGGCTATGGTTTTATGGTTTTTTGTAAATAATTAAGAAATACTGTTATGGATATATTAACACTTTTTGTTGTTGTACCAACCCTTACGGTAATAGCTTTAATGCTTGTTAAAGGTAAAAACAATTATCGTTTGGTAGCTTTGGCGGGGTTTGTAATACAAACCATAATGTCGTTCAACTTAATTTATCAATATTTACAGGAGCGTGCCGGTGGAAATACTGATATTATGGTATTTACCCGCGATGTGGTTTGGTTTGCCCCTTTTAACATACATTACTCTATTGGAGTTGACGGCATATCGGTTTTAATGATTATGCTTACCTCAATAATTGTGCTGGCGGGAATCTTTATTTCATGGAAAGTAGATGATCTGCCCAAAGAGTTCTTTATCTCTTTAATAGTATTGGCTTCCGGTGTTTTCGGATTCTTTATTTCGGTAGATATGTTCACCCTGTTTGTATTTTACGAAATTGCCGTTATCCCTATGTATTTGTTAATTGGCATCTGGGGTTCGGGTCCGCGCGAATATGCAGCCATGAAACTTACACTAATGCTAATGGGAGCTTCTGCCATTTTACTTATTGGAATACTGGGATTGTATTTTCACTCGGCTCCCGACGGAGGCCCACATACTTTTAATATTTTTGAAATAGCAAAAATAAACCTGCCGGTAAACATGCAACGTATATTCTTTCCCTTTGTTTTTGTAGGGTTTGGT
>CAYVWX010000139.1:0-8244 GCA_964455635.1 uncultured Lentimicrobiaceae bacterium
AATAATGCAAAATTACAATTTATTTTTTAATAACCAAATAAATTTTATTTTTTTATTTTTTAAATTCAGTTTACCATTCTTGGCATGAACGTTAAACTTGCGGATATAAGGTCATTCTAAAATTTTTTTAAAGTTCCGGTTAAATATTGTTAAAACACATTTTACCCTCTTTACAAAAACTTCAAAAAATCATTCCTTTGCACTGCTCTTAAAAAAAAGAACCCATTATTGAGTTCTGTTTTTATTCATTAAAATATTGCTGTATGGATATTGTTATTGAAAACATGACGAAGACCTACGGCCGGCAAAAAGCCGTGGACAATATTTCGTTAAAGGTAAAAACAGGCGAGGTTCTCGGCTTTTTAGGCCCCAACGGTGCCGGAAAAACCACTACCATGAAAGCCATTACTTCTTTTCTTATCCCCGATTCAGGGAAAATTTTTATTGGAAACATCTCGGTAAACGAAAACCCTCAGGAAGCTAAAAAAAATATTGGCTATCTGCCTGAAAGCAATCCGTTATACGAAGATATGCCCGTCATTGATTATTTGCAATTCTGTGCGGGCATCGAAGGCGTTCCCAAAGAAAAAATTAACGACAAGGTCAAAGAGGTAATTCATACCTGCGGGATTACCCGCGAAAAGCATAAAAAAATCAGTGAACTGTCAAAAGGGTATAAGCAACGGGTAGGCCTTGCGCAGGCATTAATACACAATCCCGAAGTGCTTATCCTTGACGAACCCACCACCGGTCTCGACCCCAATCAAATTGTGGAGATACGTGAGCTGATTAAAAAAATAGGGAAAGAAAAAACCGTTATCCTCAGCTCGCACATCTTGGCGGAAGTAGAAGCTACCTGCGACAGGATTATGATTATCAACAAAGGTAAAATTGTGGCCGACGGTACCGCCGAAGAATTACGAAGTCAGGCACAAGGCAGCGAAATGCTTAAGGTAACCATTGAAGACGGCGGGTTGGACGAAATATTTAAGGGCCTACAGCTGCTAAATACCGTTGAGATGGTTGATTTTGCCGACAAAACAACACAAACATTTCAGGTTAAAAGCAAACCGGGCGAAAGCTCACGCCGCGATGTGTTTAAACTTTGTGTTGAAAAGGGGTGGACCCTTACACAGCTTACGTTTGTTGAAACACGGCTGGAAGATATTTTCCGCGAATTAACCCTCGAAAATTAATAGGAGAGCAAATTATGAAAGAGATATGGATAATTACAAAAAGAGAGTTGCAAGCCTATTTCGATTCTCTAATGGCCTATATCCTGCTAATTCTGTTTTTGGGATTCAGCGGTTTTTTTACCTGGATATACGGCAGCGATATTTTTTTTGTAAAACAGGCCAACTTACAGGTGTTTTTCAACATCGCCTATTGGACACTGTTCTTTTTTATTCCGGCATTAACCATGAGGTTGTTGTCGGAGGAAAACCGGTCGGGCACCATCGAACTGCTATTAACCAAACCCATTAGCGAATGGCAGATTATTGTAGCAAAATTTTTAGCTGCGCTGTTGCTTATCATAGCGGCTTTGGTGCTTACTCTTCCCTACTATATAACCGTCAGCTCGCTGGGGAACATCGATAACGGTGCCGTATTCAGCGGTTACCTCGCTCTTATTCTCGTAAGCGGCATGTACATTGCCATAGGGTTGTTTACCAGCAGCATAACCAACAATCAAATTGTAGCTTATCTGTTGGCACTCAGCATTGGTATATTTTTTCAAATCATCTTCCAGATGCTTAGCACCAACCTTACCGGAATTTTGGGCAGCGTTACCGATTACCTAAGCATTAACAGCCACTTTGAGTCGATGACAAGAGGAGTAATCGATTCGCGCGATTTGGTTTATTTCCTGTCGGTTATGTTGCTTGGGCTGGTATTCTCCGAGTCAATGCTGATGAAAAAAAGAAGTGTTTAATACAGTAATACAGGTACTATGAAAAAGAGATCATACTTTGGAACATTGTTGCTGCTTACCATAATTTTGGTGGTAATTAACATAATTTCGGCCAAGTGGTTTTTTCGTATCGACTTAACCGAAGACCATCAATATTCGTTAAGCAAGGTTACCGAAAACATTTTAAACAATTTGGATGAAACCGTTACCGTAACTGCCTATTTTACCAAAGACCTGCCGCCAAATCTGCAAAAAGTAAAACAGGATTTTAAAGATTTGCTTATTGAATATGCCAAACGCTCGGGCGGAAAGGTTGCCTACAAATTTGTAAATCCCAACGGCGACACCAAAACCGAACGACAGGCCATGCAGGCAGGCATACACCCGGTATTGCTTAATGCCCGTGATAAAGATCAGATAAAACAGCAAAAAATTTACATGGGAGCCAATGTAATGTTGGGAACCAAAGCCGAAGCCATTCCGTTTTTAAGTGCCAACGAAAGCATGGAATACACCTTAACTTCGGCCATTAAAAAAATTGCCGTTAAAAATAAGCCGGTGATTGGTTTTATTTCGGGAAACGGCGAGCCGTCGTTAAACGAAATGCCTCAGGCAACGAAAGCCTTGTCGGTACTTTACAAGGTTGAACCGGTAACCGTTACCGACACCGTTAACTTGTCAAAATACAAAGCGTTGGCCTGGGTTAATCCGCAGGACAGCATCTCGCAAACGGTGTTTGACAAGCTGAATGAATACTTGTCGGAAGGAGGGCATCTGTTTATCGACATGAGCAGGGTAAAAGCCAACTTTCAAACTTTGCAGGGTACAGCCAATAACACCGGCCTGGAAACCTGGCTGGCCAACAAGGGTATTGTTGTAAATCCCGATTTTGTTGTTGACCAACGCTGTGGCACGGTAGGCGTTAACCAACGTCAGGGCTCGTTTAGCTTTACCACACAAATAAAATTTCCTTACATGCCGTTAATAACAGGCTTTGCCGACAGCCCCATCACAAAAGGACTTGAAGAGGTAATTATGCAGTTTCCAAGTTCCATTGAATTTAAAGGCGATACAGCCGTTCAGTTTACGCCGCTGGCATTTACTTCCGACAAATCGGGAAAAATAAAAGCTCCTACCTTTTTTAACATCCAAAAACGGTGGACCGAAGCTGATTTTAACGAACAAAAAATTCCGGTAGCAGCACTTTTCAGCGGTAAAATAAAAGGAAAATCAAACAGCAAAATTGTGCTTATTACTTCGGGCGAAATGGCTGTTAACGGCAGTGGCAGGGGTCAACGTAAAATTAACGAAGACAATGTAAACCTTTTTGTTAACAGCATCGATTACCTGGCCGACGATACGGGCCTGATAAGCCTGCGTACCAAACTTATCAAGTCGAGGCCGCTTGAACAAATTAGCGAAGGAAAAGCATTATTTTTGAAATGGTTAAACTTTTTACTGCCTGTTTTGTTAATCTTGTTATATGGCATTGTAAGAGCACAATACAGAAAAAATCAACGTATAAAAAGAATGGAGGAAGATTATGTTCAGTAAACTAAATACCAAAACACTGCTGGTGGTGCTGGTGGTGTTGCTGGCCTTATTTGCTGCCATTGAATATACCGATACAAGCGACAGCTCGTACAGTGATGAGGTAATAAAAGTTGATACGGCTGCAGTAAATAAAATAGTATTCAAATCAAATAAAAGTTCGTTTAAACTGATTAAAGAAAACCAAAAATGGTTTGTTCAATCGGATAAAAACAAAGCCGATGCCGACAAAAACAAAGTAAAGGCTTTGTTAAGCAGGATGTCGCCGTTAACACCCCTGCGGGTAGCGGCTAACTCAAAAAAGCAATGGAAAAAATTCGGACTCGACAAAGATGCCTTGCAGGTTGACTTTTACAATGGCAGCCGGTTGCTCAACACCCTTTACCTTGGAAAAGTTGATTATCAGGCACCCGCAACCACCGACCGGCAAAACCCCTATTCAAGAGGCAATCAGGGTATTATGATTGGCTATGCCCGCGCCGGAAAAAACAAAACCGTGTATGTGGTTGACGGATATTTAAAAATGAGCTATGCCGGTGATGTAAACGGTTTCCGTAAAAAATCGTTAATCGACCTGAAACGTGATTTAATATCGCACGTTTCCATTAACAGCGGCGGAGCAACTTTTGAGCTGACAAAAAAAGATTTAAAATGGATGGCAGACAATCAGCCGGCCGACTCGGCCAATACAGCCAAATATTTAAACAATATTACCCGCCTAAGGGGCTACGAATTTGTTACCGACGATGTTATTAAAGGGAAAAAACCCATTGCCGGCGTTGTTATTAATCAGGGCGAAGCCCATGAAATTAAAATTGATGCCTATCCCGTTGACTCTGTTAGCTTTGCCCTTGTCAGCAGTGTTAACCACGGTAATATTATTAAAGATAAAAACCACAGGCTGTTGGATAAACTGATTAAAGAAAAAAGCTATTTTATAAACAAAAAACAGGTCAAACTCTAAAAAGTAAATTTTTGTACCGAAGTTAACCCTGTGAAATAAACCTTTAAGATAAAAATGGTTTTATCATCTATTTCACAGGGTTAACCTATTATTAACGGGTTCAAAAAAAATGCGCAACCACCCCGAATTTGGCAACAAAAAACCTTTTTTGCATACACTCATCAATGTAAATATTATATTTGCCAAATAACCAATAACTTTATCCTGATGGTTGAAATTAAAGAAGTTGTTACCTCAAAAGATATAAAGCAGTTTGTTGATTTTCAGTTTGAACTTTATAAAGGACATCCGTTTTGGGTTCCTCCCCTAAAAGCAGATGAAAAAAAAGCTTTAAGCCCCAAAACCAATCCTGCTTATGAGTTTTGTGACGCTAAATTCTGGCTTGCCTACGAAAACGGAAAATGCGCAGGACGTATCGGCGCCATTGTTAACCATTCGTACAATAAAAAGATTGGTAAAAAAATGGGGCGGTTTAGCCGTATGGAATTTATCGACAACAAAGAGGTTTCAAAACAGCTTTACAAAACGGCCGAACAGTGGTTAAAAAACCAGGGGATGGAAGCCATACACGGCCCCCTTGGGTTTACCAACTTCGACAATCAGGGATTGCTGATAGAAGGGTTTGATTTTTTGCCCTCCATTGCTTCGGTAATGCATTATCCCTATTACCAAAAACACATTGAAGCACTGGGATATAAAAAGGAAATTGACTGGGTGGAATTCAGGTTGAAAATGTGGGATGAAATTCCTGATAAAGTAGTCCGTCTGGCTGAAATTATTAAAAAACGCAACCACCTTGAGGTGCTTCGGTTTAAAACAAAAAACGATTTAAAAGCAGTTATGCGCGATGTGTTCGGGTTGCTTAATAAAGCATTTGCCGAACTGCCCTATGTGGCTCCTTTTTCGCAGAAACTTATTAATTATTATGCCGATAAGTATTTTAAAGTATTAAATCCCGAATTTGTAGTGGTATTAAAAAAAGAGGGTAAAGTTGTTGCTTTTATTGTTGGCATGCCAAGCCTTTCGGAGGGAATGCAAAAGGCCAAAGGAAAATTGTTTCCGTTGGGGTTTATCCACTTACTTAAATCGATGAAACATCCCGAAGTAATGGATTTACTGCTTACCGGCGTTGATCCGGATTATCAAAAACTGGGGTTGCCGGCACTGCTTATTAACGAACTGCTGGGGGTTATAAATAAACACAACATTAAATTTGTTGAAACAACAGGCATGTTTGAAACCAACAAAAAAGGCATTACACACTGGAAAAGCTACGAGCATATTCAACACAAACGCCGCAGATGCTTTGTAAAAAAGTTATAACAGTTGGTTTATAAACTCCGGCCGGTTTTGGTGTCGTTTTCTATTAATTCAAGCAATGCTTCGGCTGCCTGCTCCTCAGGAATATTTTTCACAACAGGTTTCCCCAATTTGTAAAGGGTTATTTTCCCTTTTCCCGAACCCGTGAGCCCGTAGTCGGCTCCGGCCATTTCGCCCGGGCCGTTAACAATACAACCCATCACGGCAATTTTTAACCCTTTAAACCGAGATGTTTTTTCGCGGACTTTTTTCAGTTGATCCATAATATTAAAAAGCGTCCGTCCGCACGAAGGGCAGGCAATGTATTCGGTTTTTGAATAGCGCAACCCCATTCCCTGTAAAATATCAAGCGATAATTTTGTTAAATCCGTAGTGTTAAAATGCACATTTTTTATAAAGATGGCTTGTGAACCTTTTTTCAGAAAATCAGAAGCAAATAGAATACTCGCTTCCAGTAAAAGGGTTTCAAAATCGGTGCTGCTATTATGAATGGACGTTATGGTTAACCTTTGGAGATTGTTAACCGGTTTTCCCGAATTAAAACAGAGGGTTTTATCTTTAAAAAACATATCGGAAAGTCCATTGTAAATCCGGCTGACAACATACGGTTTGCTGTGCCCCACCTCGTCGGCAATTTTTTTTGGAGGAACCTGAGCATGAGCAGTTAAGCTTTCAAGCTCTCTGAGTGCCACGCCTTTACTGCTTGTTAACGACAATATTTTTTTTGCCACCAAAACTTCAGCTTCCGGATCTTCGGTTAACGAAACCCTGATGGTGTCGCCAATACCCAGTTGTAGCAAGCTGCCGATTCCGGCCGCCGATTTTATTCTGCCATCGTTTCCGTCACCCGCCTCGGTAACACCGAGATGAAGCGGAAAAAAAACATCCTTTTTAATCATCTGCTTTACCAGCATAATGTTGGCTTCCTGCATAATGCGCACATCGCTGGCTTTTAACGAAAGGGTAAATTGTTGGAAACCGGATTCCAGCAGTATCTCCATAAATTCCAACGCCGAGGCCACCATCCCTTTGGGTGTATTGCCATAACGATATAAAATACGCTTTGAAAGCGAACCCTGGTTAACACCTATACGCAAGGCGGTATTATGTTGTTTACAGACTTTAAGCAGCGGCTGAATATTGTTTGCAATCTGCCGGCGTGATTCCATAAAATCCGCTTCGGAATAATGTTCTTTGGTTGTGTCGTTAAGGTAGTTACCCGGATTAATCCGGACTTTGTCGGCTACAGCAGCGGCATGCCGGGCCACTACCGGAGAAAAATGCACATCGGCAACAAGCGGAATGTTTATATTGCTTTCAGCAAGATGTTGTTTAATGATTTTAAGACTTTCCACCTCCATTAATGTGGGGGTGGTAACTCTTACTATTTGGCAGCCGGCAGCCGACAATCGTTTTATTTGTTCAACGGTTGCCTCAATATTGCGGGTGGAGGTATTGGTCATGCTTTGTATTAACACCGGTTGATGCCCGCCCAAAACAATATTTCCTACCCGCACCTCTCTGCTATAAAATTTTGGTTTCACAGGCCAAAGATAGGGTAATAAAAAGTGTTTATGTGTCAGAGAAAAATATAAGCGCTAATCTTTATCCTCGTCCTTTTTAGGTTTTTCCAAATCCTTTTTCTCCAACAAATTACCCTTGTGATCGATAACCGCTATAACACCGCCTTTTCCTCTTGTAAGTTCTATTTCGTAGGCTTTTCTTTCGGTGTTTCCGGTTACTTCGGCACCTTTTATTTGGTATCCCGAAAAAAGAGAATCGAGGGTGGCTTGTACAGCAGGTGCCAATTCGGAGTTTTTTATTTTATATTCGGTTTCTTTCCAGATGCCTTCGGTATTAAATTTTACGGAAAATTCGCGTTTGTTTTTAACAAATTCAGCTTCCCAGAGGTTATTACCCTCTTTTTCCCATTTTACCTTTTTAACTTTAGGGAATTGTTTATGAAACGATGTTTGAACCTTTTCGGGAGCGGTTTCTTTTTTGTTTTGATTGCAGGCACTTAAGGCAATTACCGAAAGAGCAACAAAGGCTAATAATAATTTTTTCATGGGTTTGTAATTTTGTTTACCCTGTGGGATTTGAAAACTATTCCATAGGGTGATATTGATATTCTGTTTTTTTTTGTTTTGTCATGATTTTCGGCTTCGCCATCGAAAATCCCGCCAAAACGGGTCTTGGGTTTTTCTTTACCTCGGGTTAACACCCGAGGCTATAAATATTTCGCTCCTAACGGAGCTTTTTAATCGTGCTTCTGTGTTACGACTTGCCGGCATGGATGTTTCATGGGTTTGTAATTTTGTTTACCCTGTGGGATTTGAAAACTATTCCATAGGGTGAAGTTAATTTTCTGCATTTTGCTTTATCATATACTTTTAGTTTTCGCCCTGAAAGGGCAACTTAAAATCCGTTGTTTATCCGGTTTTATTTTTTTGCAAAGATAAGATTCATTTTGTATTATAAATGATGGAAGTTCAAC